>JALRGY010000100.1 GCA_023253325.1 Candidatus Nanopelagicales bacterium
CCACTCGGTCCGCTTACAGCGATAAAAGCAGGGGACCCCAGTGCCACGTGATCATTTTCAGAGATGAGTACGAAACTCGGGCGTGCCGTAGCGGCCAGGTGCGGTTCATCCTCTTGCATCAAACCTGAGTCGAGCAGGAGGCGCCAAGTTGCCAAGGTGGGCCCGGCATCGACCGACTCCGCATTTGTTGTTGGAATATCAGCACGACCCCCGTTCCACGAGGGGATCGATGTGATTTCTTTGCGGAGTGTGTTGGTATCACCAGAGAGACTGCTATCCATTGCACTCGCCAGCATGGCAAGAACACCTGCGTCAGAGAGTGTTAAGGCATCACGGAAAGCTGCGGCAAATGGCTTGCTGCGACCCTCCCAGTCCATAAATGTTCCGGCCTTCTCGGTAACAACCGCAACTGGGAATACAACATGAGCCAGCTCAGTTATATCTGAGTGATGGTTATCAAGTGCTACGACAAAGTCTGCAGTGTTCAGTGCCTCAATCAGGTCAGCGCCTCGTGGCATGTCGCTGGGTTGCACTCCAGCTGTAACGACTGCCTTGATTGAACCGCTGCCGATCGCTGAAATGAGTTCAGCTCCGCTTAATCCTGCATGGGGCAGTGAATCAGCTTCAACATTCCACACGGTTGCAATTTCTGCCCGCGCATCGGAATCAGTGATTGGACGCCCACCCGGCAGCAGCCCTGCTAGAGCTCCCATTTCGAGTGCACCTCGCTCACCTGCTCGACGTGGGATCCATGCAATCTTTGCGCCCGTGGATGCAGCGAGCTGTGACACCGAACTGAGTAAACCTGGAACGGATGCTGCACGCTCTCCCACCAGAATAATTGCTCCGGCTTGACTCAAGGATTCACGGACCGCAGCGTCCAGGTTGCTGAGTGCTTGTGCCTCGGCGCTGGCCTTGACCGAGATCCAGTTGGCAGCTAATTTTTCGCTTCCGAGTGAATAGACCGGCGAAATTGTGTGCACCTTGGTTCCTGCCTCAGCAGCTTTACGCAGACGAAGGAACACGATGGGTGATTCATCCTCGGGCTCGAATGCGACCAGTAGAGCCGCCGGTGCCTGCTCAATATTGCGGTAGGTCGTGTGCAAGGTTCGCCCTGCAACCTCTGCTGCTAGGAACTGTGATTCTTCAACCGAGAGGGCACGCGCCCTGAAATCAATGTTGTCAGTGTTCAATACGGTCCGCGCGAATTTGGAATAGGCGTAGGCATCCTCGACGGTTGCGCGCCCACCAACGAGAACACCTGTCGAACTACCTGCGGCCGCTAATCCTGCTGCTGCAACCGACATGGCCTCAGGCCAAGAAGCCGGGCGCAATTCGCCATTCTCGCGAACAAGTGGGAGTTCTACTCGGCCATTGCTTTGGTAGGCAAAAGCAAATCGGCCTTTGTCGCAGTTCCATTCCTCATTGACCTCGGGGTCATCCCATGCGAGACGACGAGTGACAACACCACGGCGGTAATCGGTGCGCAATGAACAACCGGATGCGCAGTGTTCGCACGTGGTGGGAACAGAAACGAGATCGAATGGACGAGCACGGAAACGATACGACGCACTGGTCAGCGCACCAACGGGGCAAATCTGAATCGTGTTACCTGAGAAGTACGAGTCAAATGGTTGATCATCGGCTGTGCCAACCTGCTGCTTGGCACCACGCTCGAGTAATTCCAGTGAAGGATCTCCCGCGATTTGATCAGCAAAGCGAGTGCACCGAGCGCATGAGACACAACGCTCACGATCCAACAGGATTTGCGCATTGATGTTGATGGGCTTGGGAAATGTTCGCTTCTCACCTTCAAAGCGTGACTCAGGACGACCAACACTCATGGCCTGGTTCTGTAGCGGGCACTCGCCACCCTTGTCGCAGATCGGACAGTCGAGCGGGTGATTGGCAAGAAGGAACTCCATTACTCCCTCTTGTGCAACGCGAGCAACCTCAGACGAATGCTGGGTCTTGATAACCATGCCATCGGAGACTGCTTGTGCACACGCCGGTTGCGGCTTGGGCACGCCATCTATCTCAATCAGGCAGGCACGACAGGCCGCAACAGGCTCGAGCAACGGATGGTCACAGAAGCGAGGAATTTCAATTCCAATTTGTTCTGCCGCACGAATGACGAGGGTGCCCTTGGGTACTGCCATTTCAACGCCGTCAATGACAACATTGACCAGATCAACCGCGGGAGTCATGCCCGCATTACTTGTTTGGGGATCGTTGGTGATTGTCATTAAACACGAGCTCCCGAGAATACGTAGGACTTAATCGGATCAAACTGCTCATCAGCTGACGTATGCGTTGCCGCTTTGAATTCGTCGCTGAAATACTTCATGGCACCGGGGTATGGAGTGGCCGCGGCATCGCCCAACGCGCAAAATGATCGACCTGCGATTTGGCCGCATAGTGTGTTGAGAGTGTCCATTTCCGTTTCAGTGCCGTGACCGTGTTCAAACTTTTCAAGGACGCCTGTGATCCAATACGTACCTTCGCGGCACGGTGTGCATTTGCCGCACGACTCATGCTTGTAAAACTCGAGCCAACGCGTAACAGCCTTCACCACAGAAACAGTTTGATCAAACACCATCGGCGTTCCCGTGCCAAGCATTGTTCCTGCTTCAGCCATGGCTTCATAGGTCAATGGGAGGTCAAGGTGTTCCGCTGTCAGCATGGGGACGCTGGAGCCGCCTGGTATCCAGAACTTTACTTCGCTGCCATCGCGCATGCCGCCGGCATAATCCAACAGTTCACGCATTGTGATTCCGAGCGGTGCTTCATAGATGCCCGGGCGTTTCACGTGACCTGACACTGCGAACACTTTGAAGCCAGGTGACTTTTCAGTTCCAAATTGACGGAACCAATCAACGCCGCGATCAATGATGTACGGGATATTCGCGATTGTTTCCACGTTGTTGATTACTGTCGGGGATGCATAAAGACCTGCAACCGCGGGGAATGGTGGCTTCAGGCGTGGCTGACCGCGGTAGCCCTCGAGGGAATCGAGCAATGCCGTTTCTTCGCCACAGATATAAGCCCCAGCGCCTGCATGCACGGTGACCTCAAGATCAAAACCGGAGCCAAGAATGTTCGTGCCAATCAGTCCTGCTTCCCGAGCCTGTTTGACCGCATAAGCAACCTTGCGAATGGCTTCGGGTACTTCACCACGAATGTAAATGAATGCGTGGTTGGCGCGAATAGCGAAGGACGTGATGATCACGCCTTCAACGAGGGCATGCGGATTCGCCATCATGATGGGAATGTCCTTGCACGCGCCCGGCTCAGATTCGTCAGCGTTTACCACGAGGTAGTGGGGCTTGCCATCATTTTGAGGAACGAAGGACCACTTCAGGCCGGTGGGGAATCCAGCACCGCCACGACCGCGCAGGCCGGAGTCCTTGACCGTGGAAATGAGGTTGTCAGGGGTGTCTTTTAACGCCTTGGCAAGTGCTTGGTAACCACCGTGACTGCGGTAGCCGTCTAGCGTGTAGAGCGAGGGGTCGTCCCAGAACTCCGTGATGACAGGTGTGAGTTTCATGAGTTGTTTGATCCCTTCGCCGCCATCAGTCCCGCGAGCATTTTTGCGTCAACGCAGTTGCCCTCGGTTGCGAGTTCATCGCTTGCCATTCCAAGGGTGTGTTCGGTCGCTTGGAAATCGCGGATCTTGGGACCGCGGGTTGACCAGACTTCTTCGCCAGCAGCCAATGCGTCAATGACACCGACTGCTGACTCGGGGGTTACGTCGTCCATGAACTCCCAATCGACGGTCATGACCGGAGCGTGAGTGCATGCTGCTTGGCACTCAATGCGCTCAAGCCAGAAGTTGCCGTCAGCTGATGGGCCATTGTGGGTTGCGCCGAGGCGCTCGGCGACTTTCTCATAAACAGCGTCTCCGCCGAGGAGTCCACACATGGTGTTGATGCAAACACCGATGTGGTGTTTGCCCACGGGGCTGAATTTGTACATGGTGTAGAACGTTGCAACCGCGGTTACTTCAGCTTGAGTGATCTCAAGAATCTCAGCGCAAGCCGCGATACCTTCAGCGGATACTTCATCTTGGGCACTTTGTACAACGTGGAGCATGGGGAGCAACGCCGAACGAGGATTTGGATAGCGCCCGGCAAGTTCACGCATCTCATTACGCGTTGATTCAGTGATTCCACTTGAGATTTCGATAGTCATGCTTACTTGTCACTCACTCTCATTTAACGATCAACCCCACCCATAACTGGGTCAATACTTGCCACAGCCGCGATGACGTCCGCGATCATGGACCCTTCACTCATGGCTGCGACTGCTTGCAAGTTGTTAAAGGATGGGTCACGGAAGTGAACGCGATAAGGGCGCGTGCCACCGGTGCTCACAACATGGGCACCCAACTCGCCGCGAGGTGATTCGATCGGGACGTAGGCCTGGCCTGCTGGAACACTGAATCCTTCGGTCACCAACTTAAAGTGATGGATTAAAGCTTCCATGGACTCACTCATGATGTGCTTGATGTGCTCTGGTGAGTTGCCCTGTCCGTCGCCACCAATCGAAAGTTGTGAAGGCCAGGCAATCTTTTTGTCAGCGACCATGACCGGACCCGGCTTCAAACGATCGAGGCATTGGTCGACGATGTTGAGGGACTCTTTCATCTCAGCGATGCGAATCAAGAATCGGCCGTAGGCGTCGGAGGTTGTTTGTGTTGGCACGTTGAACTCGTAGTTTTCATAGCCGCAATATGGCGCGCTCTTGCGCAGGTCGTGCGGCAATCCGGTTGAGCGCAGAATTGGTCCGGTGATTCCTAGAGCCATGCAGCCCGTGAGATCGAGATAACCAACTCCGACGGTGCGACCCATCCAAATGGCATTGCCCACCAGGAGATCTGCCGTGTCTTTCAAACGTTTGCGCAGGAGTACGAGGGTTTCGCGGATTTTTTCCTCAGCGCCAACGGGAAGATCCTGAGCAACACCGCCGGGGCGAATATAAGCACTGTTCATGCGAAGGCCCGACACCATTTCAAAGATGTCCAGGACCAGCTCACGCTCACGGAATCCGAAGATCATGGCGGTGAGCGCTCCAAGTTCCATTCCACCCGTTGCCAGTGCAACAAGGTGCGATGACACCCTGTTGAGTTCCATCATCATGACACGAATGACGTTGGCGCGCTCAGGGATTTGATCCTCGATACCGAGAAGGCGTTCAACTGAAAGGCAGTATGCGGTCTCGTTGAACATGGGTGCGAGGTAATCCATGCGGGTGACATAGGTGACGCCCTGAACCCAAGTGCGGAATTCCATGTTCTTTTCAATTCCTGTGTGCAGGAATCCAATTCCACACCGAACTTCGGTGACCGTTTCACCCTCAAGGTCAAGGATCATGCGCAACACACCATGTGTTGATGGATGCTGCGGCCCCATGTTGACCACAATGCGTTCGTTTTCACCTTCGGGCGCTGCGGTGATGGTGTCCCAATCGCCGCCTCCACCAAGGTTGTAGACGGTGCCTTCGGTGGTGTCGTAACTTCCTGAGAATGGATCAGCAGTCGTTGTCATCAGTTGTATGACCTCCGCTTATCAGGGGCGGGAATAGTGCCGCCCTTGTAGTCCACTGGAATTCCGCCAAGTGGGTAGTCCTTGCGCTGAGGGTGACCGACCCAGTCATCAGGCATCTCAATGCGCGTGAGCGCGGGGTGGCCATCGAAAATAATTCCGAAGAAGTCCCACGTTTCGCGCTCATGCCAATCGGCTGAGGGATAAACGGAAACAATTGAGGGGAGGTGACGATCGCTGTCCGAAATTGTGACCTCAATGCGAATACGGCGGTTGTGGGTCACGGACATGAGCGAGTAGACAATGTGTAATTCACGGTCAAGGTCATGCGGGAAGTGAACGCCACTCACACTTGTGCACATTTCAAAACGAAGTGCGGGTT
>JALRGY010000101.1 GCA_023253325.1 Candidatus Nanopelagicales bacterium
GGAAATGCTCCCACTGATGGCGCATTCGTAGCCCCTCACCTGGTCAGCGGTATCGAGCACGGCTCGATTTTGACTCGCACTGAGGTATTCGGACCGGTTGTCCCGGTCGTGACCGTCGGCAGCACCGAAGAAGCCATCAAAATGGCGAATGACACCGAGTACGGCCTGATGAGTTATGTATTCGCCAAAGACAATGGTGAGGGTATTCACGTAGCACGCAAGATGCAATCTGGAATGGTCGCCATCAATCGCGGCATCGCATCAGATCCTGCCGCGCCATTCGGTGGAATGAAGGAGTCGGGACTTGGCCGTGAAGGTGGTTTCGCAGGAATCCACGAATTCCTGGAGAAGCAGTACTTCGCTGTCGAGCTTTAAACGCTGATATTGCACGCGTGCAATATCGCGATAATTGGCCCGCTAAAACGCTGACATTGCACGCGTGCAATGTCGAGCAAATTCGTAAGTGGCAATTTGAGGCCTCGTGATGGCTGTGGATAGCTGGTTGCACGGACTCGCAGCGGGGGCCACGATGTGTGAATGTTCAACGCTGGCGGGCCCTTGCGGGGCAGATATGACCTCGGAACCTGGGCACACCCCGGGGGTCCGCATGCGCCACCGGATATCCACGACACCCGTGTGCACGTCGAAAACATGCACCGTTTGTTGAGTTGGCGCATGTCCTTTTGGCTAAATGAAATTCGCTTTCAAGCAGGCTGCACGCAGGCAGAGCTCGCCGCGCGCATCGAAACAACGCAACCAGCATTTTCCAAGTGGGAAAATGGTCATAATTTGATCTCCTTGGATGTCCTGGGTCGCCTCGGAGTCTGCTCTCAAATTCCTATTGCCCTGTATGCGGAATTGCCCAGTAACCGGCAGTACAGCCTTATTTGGCTTTAGAAAAATAAAGCGACCTGGGTCCTTAGAAGAAGTCCTTTGGCGTGTAAGTCCCCCACACATCGCGCAGGGCGTCGGAAACTTCACCCACAGTCGCGTGGGCCTTCAGCGCATCGCGCATGGGGTACAGCAGGTTCCCATCACCCTTTGCAGTTTCAGATATTTGGGCTAGCAGTCTTGTCACCTCGTCGTTGTCCCGCTTAGCTTTCAGTGCATCGAGCCGGGCGACTTGTTCTGCCTCGATAGCAGGGTTGACCCTTAGCGGTTCGTAGACATCTTCATGTTCAACCGTGAACTTGTTAACCCCAACAACGATGCGATCACCCGCATCAATTTGTTGAGCAATGGAATAGGCGGTGTTTTCAATTTCCAGTTTCTGGAAACCCTGCTCAATGGCTGAGGTGGCTCCGCCTCGAGCATCCACTTCAGCCATCAGCTCCAGCGCCCTTGCTTCAACTTCGTCTGTCAAAGACTCCATGACATAGGAACCCGCGAATGGATCCACTGTCGTTGTGACATCGGATTCAAATGCGAGCACCTGCTGCGTGCGCAGTGCCAGTCGAGCAGCTTTCTCGGTGGGTAATGCGATTGCTTCGTCATATGAATTCGTGTGCAGTGACTGGGTTCCTCCGAACACCGCAGCGAGGGCTTGCACGGCAACC
Source organism: Candidatus Nanopelagicales bacterium (assembly GCA_023253325.1). Lineage (GTDB taxonomy): Bacteria > Actinomycetota > Actinomycetes > S36-B12 > S36-B12 > UBA4592. The sequence goes on from JALRGY010000101.1 coordinate 1,557, forward strand.
CGAACCAGGTTGACTTCAGGTTGTTGCGCGGTGAGTTGCACACCCGCAGTTTGGGTGTGAAAGCGCAGCATCCACGACTTGGGGTTCTTGGCGCCGAATTCATCTCGCATGATCCGCGCCCACATCCGGCGTGCCGCGCGAAATTTTGCGACTTCTTCAAGAATCGAAGTGCGAGAAACAAAAAAGAAAGCTAAACGCGGAGCAAACTCATCAACATCGAGTCCTGCATCAATGGCTGCCTGAACATAGGCCTTGCCGTTGGCCAGAGTGAAGGCAATTTCTTGTGCGGGGTTGGCTCCAGCCTCTGCCATGTGGTACCCCGAAATCGAGATTGTGTTCCAGTTGGGCAGGTTGTCTTTGCAGTAGGAAAAAATGTCAGTGATCAACCGCACCGACTCTTTGGGCGGGTAAATATAAGTCCCGCGCGCAATGTATTCCTTCAAAACATCGTTCTGAATCGTTCCATTGAGCTTGCTGGCATCTATCCCGTTCTCCTCGGCAACCAACTGATAGAGCAGCAAGAGGATTGCAGCGGGGGCATTGATGGTCATTGAGGTAGAGACCTCATCCAACGGAATGCCATCGAAAAGTGTGCGCATGTCCTCGATCGAGTCGATGGCGACTCCCACCTTGCCCACCTCGCCGTGCGCTAACGGGAAGTCAGAGTCCATCCCCATTTGGGTTGGAAGATCAAAGGCCACCGAAAGTCCAGTGGTACCTGCCGCGAGGAGTTGCTTATAGCGCTCATTGGACTCAGCGGCGGTGCCAAATCCCGCGTATTGCCGCATGGTCCAGGGGCGGCCGGTGTACATGCTGGGGTACACGCCTCGCGTGTAGGGATACTCCCCGGGCTCACCGAGTTGGGTTGCACTATCAAAGTCGGCTAGATCTGATGTGTCGTAAACCTGCTTGATGTCAAAACCGGATTCACTGCTTGAGGCCATGGCCCCCAGCCTAATGAGTCTGGCAGTCCACGTTGCGTGTGCGAAGCGTTACCTGCATCACCCTCCGAGGTTCAACGGAACGAGCTCTAGCAACGTCCAATCGGTGGCTGGGTGCCCCAGATGGCGTGGAATGAAAGATCGCTTGTGAAATATGCGTAGTGACCCAATGGGATGAAAACCCCTTTTATGCTGCCGTCACCATTGAAAGTTTCGTAGGCACCCCAGCCCATGTCCGCCTGACGTTGGGCAAGTTCAACCGGGAAGTCGGCATATGTGGCCCAGCCCAAAAGGTGGAGGCCAGCAGTCGGCGGTGTCGCGGTGCTGGGCGTTTGAACCCAAGTATTTAACTCCGCAGCCGCCTGCTCCGAATCGGACTCCGAACCCAGCCAATTTATTTGGCCGATTTGAACTTCGGTTTGTGTGCTGGCCGAACCTGCCGCAGTGGTCGAGAATGAAAGTACTAAGGATCCCGCGTTTCCCTGACCACCGATTCCCCCCGAGACGCTCCCGCCTGCCCCACCCTGTGGAGTGAAAGTTGCCGATCCCACCTGTCGGGCGCTCAAAGCAAATGATCCACCAGCGCCACCCGATCCAGTGACTGAACCGCCGCCACCGCCGCCATATCCGTCACCACCACCACCACCTGTAGTTGCGGAAAAACCAGCACCACCGACCCCGCCTGCCGCCCACGTTTGACCTGCGCTTCCGGGCGACGCGGAGCAATAGGTCCCACCCGCACCGCCCAGACCTGAACCGTCAGCACCCGTTGCGTCCACACCCGCTGATCCTTGGGTGGATCCGGAGCCACCGGCTGCCGTATTTGAGGCGGCACCATTGCCTCCAACGGCAACCGTGCCTGTTCCCAGCGCGAGACCTTGCCCCCCACCGCCTCCACCGGCAATCAGAAGTACATCACCGGCTGCGGACGATGCACCTTGGTAGATGGCCGAGTATCCGCCGCCGCCGCCAGCATTTGAAGTGAGGCCACCCACGCCACTCGATCCGCCGACGAACCTCAAGGTTGAGAGCGAATCGACATTCAACGTGGCACTCACCCGAGCCCCATTGCCACCCTCTCCACCGCTTCCAAATCCACCTCCGCCGCCATATCCACCTCCGCCGCCGGCTCCATTGAGGGTGATGGAAACAGTGCGGGCACCTGAAGGGATTGTCAGGTCAGCCGTAGAACTACAGGTAACCGTCTGATCAAGGCCGGGAGTCATGGTCGAGCAGGGAGCCGGGGCAGGGGCAGGCGAAGGGAATCCTGCGGCCGCAACTGCAAAAGCACCGAACCCCGACATGACTCTCAGGGATCGATTGCGAGAAGAGAGCCAAAAGGTCATATGAAGGTTCCTGTTGTCGAAGGGCTTTCCACGGTCACTCTAATGAAAAGCCAATGGTCACGTGCACTCGCCCGCTATATGCAAGATCACATGTAAACGGGCCCCATCCGATGTGCCAGATGTTCCCTATGGGACTACCCTGACCCGTGTAGGAAAAGTACTCATTCCAACTGAACGGATGTAACAGTGGCTACGAAAACGCCGGTTTCGCTCACCGCGACACCAATTGGCACTCTGTACCGGGGTGGCGAGGGCATGTGGACATGGGTTCTGCAGCGCATTACCGGTGTCTCGGTCTTCTTCTTCCTGTTTGTGCACGTGCTGGACACCGCGCTTGTGCGTGTTTCCCCCGAGGCATATGACACGGTCATTGCGACCTACAAAACTCCGATAGTCGCCCTACTTGAGGTTGGCTTAGTCGGTGCGGTCCTCTACCACGCGCTCAACGGCATCCGGATCATCTTGATCGACTTCTGGTCCCGCGGGCCTCGCGTTCAAAAGCAGATGACCTGGGTGATCGCCGCCATTTGGTTGGTTGTCATGGTCCCTGGTGTTTTCTTCATGTTGAAACACTCGGTTGAGGCGTTGTTCGGGAGCACATCATGAGCTCACCATTAGCCGCTCCTCGCAGCCAAACACGCAACAAGCAACGCAGCAATTTTGAACTTTATGGCTGGCTGTTCATGCGAGTCTCTGGAATTGTTCTGGTATTTCTTGTACTTGGCCACCTGTTCATCATGAATATCTTGGACGGCGGCGTACAGCGCATTAACTTTGCCTTCGTCGCTGGGCGCTGGTCCAGTCCGTTCTGGCAAGTGTGGGATTTGTCCATGCTGTGGTTAGCAATGCTTCATGGCGGAAATGGGATGCGCACAATTATCAATGACTACGCCGAGCGGGATCAGACTCGTTTCTGGTTGAAAATGTTGCTTTATGTCGCAACCGTTTTCATCATCGTTCTCGGAACACTCGTTATTTTCACTTTCGATCCGACCCTTGGTTAAGAGGAGACACACATGCAAACACATGTATACGACGTCATCATTGTTGGTGCAGGTGGCGCCGGCATGCGAGCTGCTCTCGAGTCGGGCACCCGTGCCCGCACTGCGGTCCTGACCAAGCTCTACCCCACTCGGTCCCACACCGGCGCGGCTCAGGGTGGCATGTGTGCTGCTCTAGCCAACGTTGAGGAAGATAACTGGGAATGGCACACCTTTGACACCATCAAGGGTGGCGACTACCTCGTTGATCAAGATGCAGCAGAAATCATGTGCAAGGAAGCAATCGACGCTGTCCTTGACCTCGAGAAAATGGGCTTACCCTTCAACCGCACGCCCGAAGGCCGCATTGACCAGCGTCGATTTGGCGGCCACACCAGGAACCACGGCGAAGCTGCGGTTCGTCGCGCTTGCTATGCAGCCGACCGCACCGGCCACATGATCCTTCAGACCCTTTACCAGAACTGCATCAAAGAGGGCGTTGAGTTCTACAACGAGTTCTACGTCCTCGATGTTCTCCTCAACGAGGAATCAGGCGAACCCGTTGCCGCGGGTGTTGTGGCTTATGAACTAGCCACGGGTGAAATCCATATTTTCAAGGCAAAATCAATTATTTTTGCCACCGGTGGCTTTGGCAAAGTGTTTAAAACCACCTCCAATGCTCACACCCTTACGGGCGATGGCATGGGAATCATCTGGCGCAAGGGTCTCCCGCTCGAGGACATGGAGTTCTACCAATTCCACCCAACAGGTTTGGCTGGACTGGGCGTGCTCTTGACCGAGGGTGCTCGCGGCGAGGGCGGCATCTTGCGCAATGCAACCGGTGAGCGTTTCATGGAACGCGTTGCACCCACCATCAAGGACCTCGCACCCCGTGACATGGTTGCTCGCGCCATGGTTCAAGAGGTCCGTGAAGGTCGCGGAGCA
>JALRGY010000102.1:0-242 GCA_023253325.1 Candidatus Nanopelagicales bacterium
GGTGTCATCAGCCCCCGTAACGTATGTGGGCGAATCAATCCCGCGCGATGACTTCGCGGGAAAGGCAATCGGTGCGGCAAGTTTTCTCCAGGATCTGCGTTTCGATGGGCAGCTTTTTGCCCGCGTGGTGAGACCACCGCAACGCGGTTGTGATCTCACCTCTGTTGACATCGATTCGGTTGAAAGCTTGCCCGGAGTTGTCTCGGTGCACCGGGACCGGTCATTCCTGGCAGTTATTGCAT
>JALRGY010000102.1:252-5586 GCA_023253325.1 Candidatus Nanopelagicales bacterium
CCAGCGATATGGAGAAACTGCTCAGTGCGAGCGAGTGCATCCCTGATGTTCTGGCGTCCAGCGAACTCGCCGTTGCTGAATCAGCCTCAATCAATATCTCTCAGACCTACACTCGCCCCTATATTGCCCACGCGTCCATTGGAACCTCCTGTGCCATCGCGCAGTTTGATGGCAACAACCTGTCGATCTGGACGCATTCACAAGGGATTTTCCCGCTGCGCGCGGACATCGCCACGGCATTGAGCATGTCTCCGGAACATATTTTCATTGAACATCTGCCCGCAGCAGGTTGCTACGGTCACAACCCTGCTGATGATGTTGCATTCGAGGCTGCCCTCCTTGCCATCGCCCACCCCGGAAACCCGATCGCCCTCACCTGGAGTCGCGAGGATGAGTTGGCCTGGGATCCATTTGGTCCTGCGGCGGTTGTCGATATTTCAGCTTCCGCGACATCTGATGGCAAAATTATTAATTGGACATACGACTCGTGGAGCAACGGCCACTCCAGTCGCCCCACAACACTGGCCACGCCTGCTTTTTGGGCTGAAGAACTTTTAGGGCACGGACAACTCCCCCCTGCCAGTGATCCCCCTGTCCCCACCGGTGGAGGGATCGGCCGTAATGCGATCCCGTTTTATGACATTGCGGCAATTAATGTCCAGACCAATAGGGCACTTGAGGTTCCCGTGCGCACCTCAGCGATGCGCGCATTAGGTGCCCACATCAATGTTTTTGCCACCGAGTCCCATATCGATGAATTGGCGGCCGCCTGCAACCTTGACCCCATTGAATTCCGATTGCGAAATTTAAGTGACCAACGTGCCATTGATGTTTTGCAACGTGTTTCTTCCATGTCAAAATGGTCTGGATACACGGCCTCGGACACGTCTGCTCTCGGAGTTGCTGTTGCCCGCTACAAAAATAAAGGGGCATGGTGCGCCACCGTGGCCGAGCTCGAGGTCACCGATTCGATCACCGTCAAGAATCTGTGGATTGCTGTTGATGTTGGCCGGGTGATCAACCCCGATGGCGTGCTCAACCAGATACAGGGCGGGGCCATTCAATCCCTGAGTTGGACCCTTAAGGAACAGGTCCAGATTGCGGGCGGCATTGTCACGAGTGACAACTGGGAGGACTACCCCATCGCCCGATTCACCGACATCCCGCCCGTGCACGTGGAAATTATTGATCGTCCCGGGGAACAAAGCCTTGGCTCAGGCGAAACCTCGATTGGCCCGACTGCCGCGGCATTGGGCAATGCTCTCGCTCGGGCCTTAGGCGTTCGGGTGGTCGATCTGCCGCTCAATTCGGACAATATTCTCCGAACAATTAGTTAGTTGAGGGATTTTCTAGCCCTCGCGAGCGTGAGGTGATAGCCTAACCGCAATCGATTGCATGCGCAGTCGGATAGACAGGTCAGGAGAGCCACAATGTCACTGATGCCAGCGCGCGAGTTTGCCCAAACTTCTATTGCCGCACCCGGAATTATCGGTGTGGACTGGGAAGAGCGCGTTGATTTCAACCGCCTCCGGGACTACCGCATTGGGCGAGCCAAGGAGGCCCTGGCCAAAAGCGACCTCGGGGCGGTACTCGTTTTCGAATCATCGAATATTCGCTACCTGACGTCAACGCACATTGGCACCTGGGGATACAACAAGACAGAGCGCTGGGCGCTGCTCACCAGAACAGGTGAGCCATGGATCTGGGATTTCGGCTCTGCCGCAAAAAATCACCGCATGTACTCACCATGGTTGAATCCTGATCAATCCCGCGGTGGTAACAACGGGCTCCAGGGTGCAATAGCCCCGACCTCAGGGCTGCCATTTGGCACTGCCGCCGAAATCGCCGCAATTCTCAAGGAAGAAGGCGTTTTTGGAATGCCTCTCGGTGTAGACGTTGTGGAAATGCCCATGCTTCGTGAGCTCGAGGCGGCAGGTATCGATGTTCGCGATGGTCAGCAGGTCATGCTTGACGCCCGCGAGATCAAGAACAAAGACGAGATCCTGTTACTGAGCCAGGCCGCAGCCATGGTCGATGGTGTTTATCAAGATATTTATGAGTTTCTCAAACCAGGCGTACGTGAGAACGATGTCGTCGCGCTTGCAACTAAGCGACTTCTCGAGATGGGCAGTGAGCAGGTTGAAGCTATCAACTCAATTGCCGGTGAACGCTGCAGCCCGCACCCACACGTGTTCTCTGATCGCTACATTCGCCCCGGAGACCAGGCGTACTTCGACATCATTCATTCGTTCAACGGGTACCGCACCTGTTACTACCGCACTTTCGCCGTTGGTCGCGCCACTCAAGCGCACCGCGACGCCTACAAGAAAGCCCGCGAACTCATCGACAATGCCATCGCTTTGGTGAAGCCCGGTGTGAGTACGGACCAAATTGCGAAGTTGTGGCCAAAAGCCGATGAGTTTGGATTCAGCTCCGAGATGGAAGCATTCGGACTGCAATTCGGTCACGGCCTTGGCCTTGGATTGCACGAGCGTCCAGTTGTGAGCCGACTCAATTCAATTGACAACCCGGTAGAAATCAAGCCTGGCATGGTGTTTGCCCTTGAAACATACTGGCCAGCCGATGACGGTCATTCCGCCGCTCGCATCGAAGAGGAACTCGTGGTGACCGAGAACGGTGCCGAACTTCTCACCCTGTTCCCCGCTGAAGAATTGGTTGTCACCAACCCGTATTAACAATCAATCCATACTAATAATCATGTGCAGCAACGGAAATTGATCAATGAGTGAAAATTTCAGGGTGCTGACTGAGTTCTTTTCGGGTGCGTTGAATGTGCCCTACCAGGTATCGCTCTGCATCTTGTGAATCCTGACGGGCCAGTGCTTCCAGCAGGAGTCTGTGTTCGGCGTTGACAATCCACATTCGCCGGGCACCTGTAATTTCCATGAAAGCGCGCCGGTAGTGAGAAGTGGAATTCCAAAGTCTGGTGACCGAATCGCGCAATTGCTCTGTCGGGCAATGCGAGTACGTCAAGAGGTGGAATTCGCGGTCCAGTTCGAGGAATGCCTGCACATCAACGCCAGCCTCAATGCGAACTTGGATTTCATCGAGTCGTTCAAAGTCTGCTTCCGTCAGAGCAGGCATGCTTTCAATCAAGGCAAGGGGTTCAAGTCGCTCGCGCATGCGATAGAGCACCTCAACCTGGTTGATGTCCAAATACGGAACACGAGCACCTTTATTTGCTTCAACTTCCAGGAGTCCATCGGCGTCAAGGATCCGAATTGCCTCACGAACGGGCAGCCTGCTGGAACCTAAACGCTCGGCTACTTCTTCCTGCAGGATGCGTTGGCCCGGAGCAATTTTCCCGCTCAGGATTTCATCGCGCAAGATCGCAGCGATGCGCTCACTCGCCGCGGGTTCCTGACCTGAGACCTCACTCAATTAGTCAAACCTCTCAGGATTGTGATCGAAGGCTTTGCCGTTGGGATAACTGACCAACTCAAACTGCATTCCCCAGGGGCTCAGAAAGTACACCCACCGCTGACCTTCACTGGCACCCTTGCTCGCTGTCGGCTCCCCCAGCACGACTATGCCCTTGTCCTTGAGGGAATGGAGATGGGCCAGGGCGGCATCCATGTCTTCCACATAAATAGCGACATGGTGGCCACCGATGTCACTATTTTTTGGCACGACGTCATTTTGGTCCGGTGCACGATATTCAAAAACTTCAAAGATTGCTTTGCCGCCAAGTCGATAGAAATGGAGCTCGCGCATGACCGTACGCGGATGAACATTGAGGTGCTCAGTCATCCAATCGGTGTCCGGATGCTCGAATGGACCCAATTTGTACATGTACTCGCACCCGAGCACGTTGATAAAGAAATCATCTGCCTCGGCCAAGTTGGGGACAGTGATGCCAATGTGGTCCACGCCAGTGACTCCGGGAATTCCAGCCATTGATTTCTCACCTTCTCGCTCGGGTTTGGATCCATAATTTAGTGCATTTGTGATCTTTATGGGCAATTTTAGGCAAAGTTTCTTAAAAAGTATTGAATATGGATCCATTTTATGGCAGAGTCCACCTATTGGGTGCTCTCGTGAGCGCGCAAAAACGAGAGCGAATTACCAAGAGTGAATTACCAAGAGTGATTTACAAAGAGTGAAAAGGTGAACTATGTCTGACATCACGGAACTAACCCCCGAAGCGCCCTGGCTGCAGATTTCTACGACCAGCGCCGATTGGGATGCCGCAGACCCCAATCTTCTCACCTCCATGCTCAGCGAGATGGTCCTGATTCGCACTTTTGAAGAAGAAGTCCTCCAACTGGCCAGCGAGGGCCTCATTCACGGCCCCGCCCACTCCAGCATTGGTCAAGAAGGTGGCGCCGTCGGTTCGGTCATCGGTCTCGAGGCTGCTGACACCGTGAACGGTTCACACCGCGGGCACCACCAATTCATCGCCAAAGTTCTCACCTACCTCGCACCCAACGGCATAGATCCCCGCAACGATTTTGATCCGCAGGTGTACAACGCGCTACTGCGCACCCTCGCTGAAATTTGCGGGCTCGATCGCGGCTTCAGTCACGGACGCGGTGGCTCCATGCACTTGCAGTGGGAAGAAGCCGGTGCCATTGGCACCAACGCAATTGTCGGCGGCGGTGTTCCCCTCGCCGCCGGTTCCGCTTGGGCGCACAAGCACGCCGACACCGACAATGTTTCTGTTACCTATTTTGGCGACGGCGCGGCCAACATCGGCTCGACTTTGGAGTCATTCAACTTGGCTGCCGCGTGGAAGATTCCCGTGTGTTTCTTCATCGAAAATAATCAGTATGCGGTGTCCACCACCGTGGCTGAAGCCACCGGTGAACCACGCTTGTCAGCTCGTGGCCCTGGTTTTGGCATTCGCAGTTACAAGGTTGATGGCATGGATCCACTCGCCGTGTATCTCACCATGCAGGACGCCCTCAATCACATGCGCAACGGTGACGGCCCAACGCTCATCGAGGCCGACGTCTATCGGTTCTTCCATCAAAACGGTCCATTCCCGGGTAGCGCATTCAAGTACCGCACCAAAGAAGAAGAACAGTCATGGCGAGATCGTGATCCAATCGATCAGATCAGCAGTCACCTGGTTCGCCGCGAGATTCTCACCCAGGTAGAGATCGACGCATTCATTGTTCGATCAAAAGAACTCATGGCTTCACTCACCGCCGAACTATTTGAACCAGTGCCCGGTGGCAAGCCCAATGAGCGCCGCATCAAGGAATCTGAATGGCCGGACCCAGCATTTGTCAATGTCGGGGTGCGTGGAGACCTGAGTGAACTTGCCAGGCTCCGGGTTGAGGATCTTGACACTTTCAATGGCGAACTCGA
>JALRGY010000103.1 GCA_023253325.1 Candidatus Nanopelagicales bacterium
CTCGTCACCAAGCGCGCTATCGCTCACGAGGGGGCAACCATGGAGTGGATCGATGGCAACATCGGTTCAAAGGTCACCATGAAATACCCGTCGGTAATTCTTGCCGGTGAGCATGCTCGTGGCGAGACCCTGTCGGTTGCTTTTGCCGGTGAGGGTCAGCATCAGGACGCCGGAGCCAAGATGGTCCATGCGGCGCCGTACACCTCGTCCTCGATCATTAGTAAGTCCGTCGCCCGAGGTGGAGGCCGTACCTCCTACCGTGGTCTAGTTCAGGTGACCGAGGGTTCGCATCATTCAAAGAGCACGGTCAAATGTGATGCCCTGTTGGTGGATGACATCAGCCGCTCAGATACATATCCCTATGTCGATGTCCGCGAAGATGACGTGCAAATGGGCCATGAGGCGACAGTCTCCAAGGTGAGTGAAGAGCAGCTCTTCTACCTCATGTCTCGTGGCATGACCGAAGACGAAGCAATGGCCATGATCGTCAGGGGATTTGTTGAGCCTATTGCCCGCGAACTCCCCATGGAGTACGCGATCGAATTGAACAGGCTTATTGAACTTCAAATGGAAGGTGCAGTGGGTTGAGTTCAGTGGCAGCTCCGCCGGCAAAAGATCTTGCGCCGCGGATTTATTCACGCAATGTTGAAGACTTTGCAGTTCCGTTAGGTCGTGAAGAAGAATGGCGATTCACACCTATCTCGAAGATCAAAGACTTTTTTGATGTTCAGGAATGGGCTTCCATCGGATGCGAAACAGGTTCTCCGTTTGTGGAGATAGTGTCGATGGATGATCCCCGCTTGAATGACGCGTGGCTACCCACCGATCGAGCTAGTGCTGTCGCTCGTGAGGGTGCAAGCCAAGCGGTGTTGGTATCAATCCCCACAGAAACCGAAGTGGCAGAACCCATCGTCCTTCAATTGACATCAACTATGCTCAATAACTACGCGCACATTGAGGTCCAAACGGGTGCTTTTGCCCGTGCCCAGGTCGTTATTGTCCACGACTCCAGCGTGAATGTGAGCGGTTCGATCGTGGCAAAGTTGGGCGATCAATCGCAACTGACCCTGTTATCGGTCATTGATGCCGAGGAGCCTGTCCGACAGCACTGGCATTGGGCTTCACAACTGGGCAGGGACGCTGAGTTCCTCGGACTATCGGTGTCACTCGGGGGCGGCGTCATTCGCACAGTTCCTCACATCACTTACACCGCACCAGGGGGTTCGGCACAGATGCTGGGTGCATTCCTCCTTACTGGACAGCAATTTCAGGAGCACCGAATTCTGGTAGATCATTCTGAACCCAATTGCACGAGCAATGTTGTGTACAAGGGGGCTCTCAGCGGTGAAGGTGCGCACTCGGTTTGGGTGGGCGATGTCCTTGTTCGGCGAGAGGCCACCGGTATTGAGACTTATGAACTCAATCGCAACCTGCTCTTGGATGAAGGCCCTCGTGCCGATTCGGTTCCAAACCTGGAACTTGAGACGGGCGACGTTTTGAGTGCCGGTCATGCAAGCGCCACCGGCAGATTCGATGACGAGCAACTATTTTATTTGCAATCTCGGGGAATCCCAGAATCGGTGGCGCGTCACCTCGTGGTGCGAGGTTTCTTCGTGGACGTTTTGGCCAAGGTCAACGACGAAGAACTTCGGAGCAACCTCATGAAGAGGATCGAGGCGCGTTTGGGCATGGTTGATCATGCCTAATCTGTTGACCGTTGGACAGGTGTCTGATATTCCTCTCGAGACCGTGCGCCACTACGACATTGAAGGGGAACCAGTTGTAATCGCGCACACGTCTGAAGGTTTCTTTGCCCTGGAAGATCGATGCTCGCATGCGGATGTGGCCCTATCCGAGGGGGAGTTGGACGGTTGCATGCTGGAATGTTGGCTCCACGGGGCTGTTTTCGACGTGCGAACTGGAGTTCCAGCAACCCTTCCTGCGTTAGTGGCCGTTAAGACCTATGAAGTATTCGCTGATCCGAATAACCCCGAAAGCCCAATAGAAGTCAATCCCACTCCTAATCCGATTCAAACGAAAGGCAAGTAGAAGATCATGAGTTCACTAGTCATCACAGACCTTCATGCAAGTGTGATCACCGATGCAGGCGAAAGTGAGATCCTGCGTGGAGTTTCGCTCACGGTTGAATCTGGAACCACGAACGCGATCATGGGTCCCAATGGATCGGGCAAAAGCACTTTGGCCTATGTCATCGCGGGGCATCCCAAGTACACGGTGACGTCGGGCAGCATCACTCTCGATGGCGCAGACGTATTGGCCATGTCCGTCGATGAACGCGCGCGTGCAGGACTCTTCCTGGCCATGCAGTACCCCGTGGAAATCCCGGGAGTTTCGGTTTCCAATTTCCTGCGAACTTCAATTACCGCGCTCCGAGGCGAGGCACCCAAGCTTCGGACCTGGACCAAGGAGATGAAGGAATCCATGGCGGATCTCCAGATGGACCCTTCATTTGCTGCTCGAAATGTAAATGAAGGTTTCTCTGGCGGTGAAAAGAAGCGGCATGAGATTCTGCAGCTGGGTCTCATGCAACCAAAGATTGCAGTACTTGATGAGACAGATTCAGGACTCGACGTTGATGCATTGAAAGTTGTCTCTGAGGGAGTTAATCGCTTCAAAGACGCGACGGGCGCTGGCGTTCTCCTTATTACCCATTACACGCGGATATTGCGTTACATCAAGCCTGATGTTGTTCACGTTTTCGTCGATGGACGTATCGTGGAAACAGGAGGTCCAGAGTTGGCGGATTCACTCGAATCCGAAGGCTATGAGCGTTTCGCAGTGGCGAAGGCCTAAATAGTCACCATGGCTCTTAACGTTGAAGAGATTCGCTCGGACTTTCCAATACTCAAAAGGGATGTTCGGGGAGTGCCGCTTGTCTACCTAGACAGTGGTGCGACTTCACAAAAGCCCTCCGTGGTCTTGGATGCAGAGCGATCTTTCTATGAAACTTCCAATGCCGCGGTTCATCGCGGCGCACACGCGTTGGCAGAGGAGGCAACAGATGCCTATGAGTCTGCAAGAGCGGCTATTGCTGGTTTTGTAGGAGCATCATCCGAGGAAATCGTGTTTACCAAGAACGCCACTGAGGCTATCAATCTCGTTGCCTATGCCTTCTCAAACGCAACCGACAAGCACCGGCAAGGAATTGAGGTTGATCAAAGGTTCGTATTGCGTCCAGGCGACAATATTGTTGTCACCGAGATGGAGCACCACGCGAATTTGATCCCGTGGCAGGAGGTCTGTGCGAAGACGGGTGCCACGCTCAAGTGGTTTGGCATCACCGCGGACGGACGCCTCGACATGGAATCTAATCCGATTGATCAGAACACCAAAATGGTGTCAGTGGTACATCAGTCGAATATTCTCGGAACAATCAACCCAATCGAGGACATCATGCGTATGACGCATGACGTGGGGGCCCTTGGATTCGTAGACATGTGTCAGTCGGTTCCACACATGCCTGTCAACGTACACGCGACAGGCGCGGACTATGCGGCGTGGAGCGGGCACAAGATGCTTGGACCCACGGGTATTGGGCTCTTATGGGGAAAGAGTGAGTTGCTCAATGCGATGCCACCATTTCTTTCCGGTGGTTCCATGATCGAGATGGTGAACATGGATCACAGTACTTATGCGCCGGCCCCACAAAGATTTGAAGCAGGTGTGCCTATGGTTGCACAAGCTGTTGGGTTAGCAACCGCCGTTGGCTACCTTGAGAAAATCGGCATGGACAATGTTGCCCAACACGAGCATGAATTGACCGAGTATCTTCTCAACCGTCTTCATGAGTTGCCAGGTGTTCACATAATTGGCCCTCCCAATTCAATTGACAGGGGATCAGCCGTTTCGTTTGTTGTCGATGGAATGCATCCACATGATGTCGGGCACATAATGGATTCCCGTGGCGTCGCGGTAAGGGTGGGACATCACTGTGCCTGGCCGACGTGCCGCAGGTTTGACGTGCCCGCGACCACTCGGATAACGCCTTACCTTTACAACACCCACGCAGATATTGATGCAGCCGTCGATGCGATTGTGGCGGCTCAAGAATTCTTTGGAGTTTTGCCGGAGTCAGAGAAGGTTGGATTGTGAGCGACGATCTTTACCAAGAAATCATCCTTGACCATTACAAGAATCCGCGGGGTGTCAACGCCTTGGATCATGCATTGGCAGAGAGCCATCAAGTCAATCCGACATGCGGTGATGAAGTCACCGTCTGGGTGGGTAAAGGTGATAACGGTTCGCTGGACGTGGCCTATGTCGGACAAGGGTGTTCCATTTCGCAGGCCAGCGCGAGTGTCATGAGCGAACTGGTTGCAGGCAAAGATGCAGCGACGGTGAGCAAGTTGGAAGATGCTTTCATGGAACTCATGCAATCCAAGGGCAATCTTGAGGCTGATGAGGATGTACTCGAGGACGCCGTCGCCTTCGCGGGTGTATCTAAATACCCTGCTCGGATCAAATGCGCATTAATCTCATGGATGGCTCTAAAAGATGCACGGATAAAAGCGGGATTAACCGATCACGCATCAGATGAAGAAGAGGAGAACTAATGGCTGCGACCGATGAAGATGTATTGGAGGCCATGAAGGACGTTATTGATCCTGAACTCGGAATCAATGTCGTTGATCTGGGATTGGTCTACGGAGTCACCGTTGATGATAACAATTCAGCGACGGTTGACATGACTTTGACATCAGCGGCCTGCCCGCTCACCGATGTCATTGAGGATCAAACAAGAAGTGCTCTAGATACTGTTGTAACCGATTTCCGCATCAACTGGGTCTGGATGCCACCCTGGGGACCTGACAAAATTACCGACGACGGTCGAGACATGCTTCGATCATTGGGTTTCAACGTTTAGTCCTGTCGTTCCTCGTTCCTGATCTGCCTTCCTGATCTGCCTTCCTGATCTGTCGGTGGTGTTTGAGCACTGGTAAAGACGGGTAGACTGAGCCAACCATGATTCAGGCCACAGACATCGAATTGCGGGCGGGATCTGAGTTGCTCCTCACCACGCCGCTACTGCGCGTTGACTCGGGAGATCGAATTGGACTGGTGGGCCGAAATGGTGCTGGCAAGACCACGTTGACCAAGGTGCTGGCGGCCGAGGGTCAACCTGCCGCTGGATCGATCAAAACCACGGGAACGGTTGGGTACTTGCCACAAGATCCTCGGGTTGCAGATCCCGAACAGAAAGCAAAAGATCGAATTCTGAGTGCTCGTGGACTCGACAATGTCTTACAGCGAATGCATCAAGCGTCCACGTCCATGGCAGAACCAAATATTTCGCCCGAGGATTTCGACAGATTGGGCTCGAAATACAACAGGGCGCTCACTGAATTTGAGGCACTTGGGGGATATGCCGTTGAATCCGAAGCGGCAACCATTTCAGCGTCTATTGGATTACCTGAACGAATCCTTGAGCAAAAACTGGGCACCCTGTCAGGTGGGCAAAGGCGGCGGGTTGAACTCGCTCGAATCTTGTTCAGTGGTTCGGATGTCTTGTTGCTCGATGAACCTACAAACCACCTGGACGCCGATTCCATTCGATGGCTACGCA
>JALRGY010000104.1 GCA_023253325.1 Candidatus Nanopelagicales bacterium
TGGGATGTTTTGGTAAAAAGGTGCACCCTGCCCGATTTGTCCCCCTGTTTTTATGAGGGAAGTGTCCGGGGGGGGATTTGAACCCCCATGCCCTTTTGGGGCACTAGCACCTCAAGCTAGCGCGTCTGCCTATTCCGCCACCCGGACTGGGTTGCCGCTTGCGCGGCGAAGCGCAACTATACCCGCGGTCCTAATCGCGCCTGCACCCCCTCAGAATTGTGGGTCCAGATGTCCTGTTTCGGTTCAGAGATCCATTTTGTGCCGCTCAAGATGGCATGATCAGTCCATGAGCCCTGATCCAACTATGTATTCGCTGAGTCCATCGCAGCGACTGGCGTTGGAATCAGATGTCATCACTCTGACCCAAGAACTGATTCGCATCGACACGAGCAATTGGGGTGAATCACCAGAAACAGTCGGTGAGGCCGAAGCAGCCGAATACTGCGCTGCTCGCCTTCGAGAGGTTGGTTGGCACCCTGAGGTGATCACAACTTCCTCGGACACTCGCCGCGGTTTGGTCTGTCGGATTCCGGGTACGGACCCGAATGCGAGTGCCATCGTCGTTCACGGACATCTGGACGTCGTGCCGGCTATGGCACATGAATGGACCCATCCACCATTTGCTGCCGAGATCGCTGATGGCTTCATTTGGGGTCGTGGTGCAGTGGACATGAAGAACATGAACGCCATGATTTTGTCGGTAGCGCGTCATTGGGGCAGGGAAGGAATTCGCCCACGGCGAGACACGATCATCGCCTTTTTCCCTGACGAAGAAGCCGGTATGCAGCATGGTTCCCAATGGTTTGTAAGGAATCGGCCCGATATTTTTGACGGAGCAACTGAGGCAATAGGCGAGGTGGGCGGTTTCTCTGTCTCCGTGCGTGATGACTTGCGTCTCTACCCGATCCAAACGGCGGAGAAAGGCATCCGCTGGCTCCGATTGCGTGCGGCCGCCCGAGCTGGTCACGGGTCGATGATTCACACCGACAATGCGGTCACAGAGTTGGCACGCGCCGTGACGCGAATCGGCGAACACAAGTGGCCGATTCGAAGGACTAAAACCGTCGATCAGTTCCTTGCTTCCTTGAGTGATGCTTATGGAGTAGAAATTGACCCGGCTGACAGCGAAGGGCTCGTATCAAAACTTGGAACTCTTGGGCTGCTCGTGGGCGCCACCATGCAGAACACCGCGAACCCTTCCATGTTGCAGGCCGGCTACAAGGTCAACGTCATTCCAAGTGAGGCGGTTGCCTACATTGATGGGCGCGTGTTGCCAGGATATGAACACGAATTCGACGCAACCATTCGCGAGTTGATTGGTCAGTCCATTGAGATGGAATACATGAGTCACGATATTGCGATTGAGGCACCGTTTGACACGTTAACGGTGGACCTTATGGCGAGCGTACTTCGCGCGGAGGACCCACAGGCACTGGCAGTTCCCTACATGATCTCCGGTGGAACCGATGCGAAAGCCCTGAGCACGCTCGAGATTGATTGCTACGGGTTCTCCCCACTACAAATGCCAGCGGACCTTGACTACTGGCGCCTGTTCCATGGTGTTGATGAGCGAGTACCCGTGGACGGGCTCAAATTTGGTGTCCGGACACTCGATCGATTCATGCAGTCCGTATAGGACGCATCACCTTTCTTCTAAGTCTTATCTTTTTGCGCCCATCCCTGAAGATACGAGTCTGATCCAATTCCCAGCGTCCGCGTTCGGCTTTGAAAGTGAGAAGCTCTCGTGTCTCCTCACGCCCTGTTTCCCTGGAGAATGAAATCTCTCGAAACTCCCATACTGTTTCCCGACTCGAGTCCATGCTGCTAGCGCCTCTGCGCCCATCCCGCTTCGGGATAACCCATGGCGGGCTCTGAGATATCGTCGAGTGCGGAATGAATCTCCGAGGGTAATACCAGTTCCAAACTTCCCAGGGCCAAAACCAACTGCGCTGCGGTTCTGGCACCGAGTATTGGCGCCACAACGCCTGGGCGATCACGCAACCATGCGAGTGCGACTTCTGCCGGACTGGCACCGAGACCTTCTGCTGCTGTTGCGACTGCATCGACAATTCTTTTTGCCCGCTCATCGTTGTAGGCGTTAACAAATGAACTGGTGTCCGGATTGGCTCCCCTGGAATCAATTGGTATCGAATGCCGATACTTGCCAGTCAAAACACCTCGACCTAATGGAGACCAGGGAAGGATGCCTATGCCCAGTGCTTTGGCTGATGGAATGATCTCCCGTTCAATCCCGCGCTCTAATAGCGAGTACTCCATCTGTGTTGTCACAATGGGAGCCAGTGGCCCTTTGGCCTGTTGCAGCGTGCAAGCACGAGTGGTTTGCCAACCTGAATAGTTAGAAACTCCGACGTAACGAACTTTGCCGCTCGATACTGCCTGATCGATGGCACTCAAGGTTTCATCGATTGGGGTACTCGGATCCCAGGCGTGCATTTGCCAGAGATCTATGGTTTCAACGTCTAGGCGCTTGAGGCTCCTATCCAGCGCCGTTAGTAGGTGTTTGCGGCTCGCATCAAACCTGCGCTCAGTATTGGGAAGCGAGACGGCTTTGGTGGCCAGCACAATTTGATCACGGCATTCAAATTCCTGGATCAAAGTGCCAAGCATTTCTTCGCTGACACCATCGACGTAGACATCAGCCGTATCAATCAAGTTTCCGCCTGCATCAAGAAATGCAGCCAGTTGATCTCTAGCGTCGTATTCATCTGTCGTGCGACCCCACGTCATGGTCCCGAGAGCCAACGCGCCGACCCGAATACCTGAGTTTCCCAATGGTCTCATTTGCATGGTCCAACCGTATCCCGCATAGGCCTCGCATATGCGGATACGACACCGTAGGCTGCTCCCATGAAACTAGCCGTGAATTTGGGTTACTGGGGTGCTGGTAACGATGCTGATAACTTGGAAGTTGCCCGGGAGGCGGACCGTTTGGGTTACTCCTGCGTGTGGGCTGCAGAGGCCTATGGATCTGACGCCGCCACGGTGCTCACTTGGATTGCCGCACAGACCGATCAGATAGATGTCGGTAGTGCGATCTTCCAAATCCCAGGTCGCACGCCTGCGAACACGGCCATGACCGCTGCCACCCTAGACACACTCTCGGGTGGACGATTTCGGTTGGGCTTAGGCGTTTCAGGTCCGCAGGTCTCTGAAGGTTGGCATGGCGTCAGGTTCACCAAACCACTTCAGCGCACCCGGGAATATGTGGACATTGTCCGAATGGCACTGTCCCGGCAGAGGGTCAGTTATGACGGAGAGTTTTTTACTTTGCCATTGCCCGATGGCCCCGGCAAGGCCCTGACACTGACGGTCCACCCCGTGCGCGACACCATCCCAATCTATTTGGCGTCCATTGGCCCCAAAAATCTTGAACTAACGGGCGAAATCGCCGATGGGTGGCTGGCTATCTTCTTTTCACCTGAGAACGCTCCAGAACTCATGAAGCCGCTCATTGCGGGACGTGAGAAGGCTGGCAAAACCATGGATGGATTTGATGTTGTTCCAACCGTTCCGGTTGTCCCTGGAACAAGCGTGGAGGAATGCGCAAATTATGTGCGTCCTTACACAGCACTCTATGTCGGTGGAATGGGATCACGGGACAAGAACTTTTACAACCAGTTGGCCGTGCGCATGGGCTATGAAGAAGCAGCCATTGAAATCCAAGAGAAGTACATGGCGAAGGACTACGTGGGAGCCGCCGCTGCCGTGCCACTTGAATTTATCGATGCAACGTCACTACTCGGCCCACCGGAGCGCATTGCAAAGCGCTTACCCGCCTACGCTGAAGCAGGGGTCACAACCCTGAGTGTTGCATCGTTCGCCGGCACACTTGAAGAGCGTGTTGGAACTCTTCACATTATGCAGAAGGCACTCGCTGACTCTGGGGTGGGCGACTAGTACGTGTCGTGGTTTGAGGCAATTTTTCTCGGTGTAGTTCAAGGTTTAACCGAATTCCTGCCGATCTCATCCTCGGCACATCTGTTGATTACTAGTCAGATCTTTGGTTGGTCTGATCCAGGTGCTGCATTCACAGCGGTAACACAGATTGGGACAGAGACCGCGGTCATTTTGTTCTTTTGGCGGGATATCGTGCGCATCATTGGAACATGGGCTCGATCACTGGTAACTCCGGCATTGCGCAGCAATCTGGATGCGCGTATGGGTTGGTATGTGATTGTTGGAACTATCCCCATCGGTATTTTGGGTTTCACATTTGCGGATCAAATTGAAACAACTGCAAGGAATTTGTGGTTGGTCGCTTCGACTCTTATCCTTTTCGGTCTGCTTCTAGGCGCGGCCGATAAGTACGGTCGCAAGACCCGCACAATTGAGTCCTTGAACTTTAAAGACGGTCTCTTATTCGGACTAGGTCAGGCACTCGCGCTAATTCCTGGCGTCTCACGATCTGGTGCCACCATAACCGCGGGACTCACCATGGGTTACGACCGAGTTGCGGCAACGCGCTACGCATTTTTGCTCGCAATACCAGCAGTCATGGGGTCTGGACTTTTTGAAGCCACAAAAATCAGCGGTGAAGCCAACGTCCAATGGGGTGAGACCATTATCGCCACGGTCATTGCATTTGGGGTTGGTCTGGCCGTCATTGCCCTGCTTCTTCGATGGCTCGCGACACGCACTTACACACCTTTCGTTATCTACCGCGTTGTCCTTGGGCTTTTGGTGATTGTGCTTCTCGCAACAGGAACCATTAGCAGTTAGAGCCAGCCGCTCTTCTTGAAAGCGCGATATAAAACGCCACAGATCACGAGCATTCCACCCAGTGCAAGTGGATATGCATACTCGTATCGCAACTCGGGCATATTTTCAAAATTCATGCCAAAGATGCTTGCCGCCAATGTCGGAACGGCAGCAATCGCAACCCAAGCGGAAATCTTTCGCACATCAGAATTCTGTTTGAGGTCTTGCAATGCGGTCGATGCCATCAGCATGGTGAGCAGTGAATTATCAATCGCGTCGACCGTGTCATGCACCCTCAGAATGTGCTCACCAATGTCCTCGAAGAAAGGCTTGAGATCCTCGGGTATTGATTCGTCAGTGTTGCCAATAAATGTTTGTGCTGCCATAACGAGCGGGGAAACAGCCCGGCGTACGGAGATGTTCTCGCGCTTGAGTTGATAAATCAGTTTGGTTGTCTGCTCCGTTGGCGCCATGGAGAACACTTCTTGCTCAATATCTCGCATGTCGTCGTGGACTTCTTCTGCAACTGCTAGGTAGCCATCAACAGTAATGTCCATGACCGCATAAAGAACGGACAAGGGGCCGTGTGTCCGTAGACGCTCGCTCGCTGCTATTCGTTGGCGCACTGTTGTTAAATCGCCTGGGGTCCCATAGCGGACCGTAATGGCAAACCATGGACCGATAAACACTGATGTTTGCCCAGTCGTGATCTCTTGTGAATCAATTTTGTAACTCAAAGTTTTGAGCAATGCGAAGGCGCCGTTTGTGCGAATGTTGAATTTGGGCCGCTGCTTTATATTAGAGGCATCCTCCACATCGAGAGGTTCCAGTTCAAATAACTCCGAAATAAGAGCAAGTTCGGGG
>JALRGY010000105.1:0-5169 GCA_023253325.1 Candidatus Nanopelagicales bacterium
ATATTTTGTGCCGCACTGACCGTGATAACTGCGCAGGTTGGAACAGTGTGACCGTCAATTGAACTGGGTACCAGAATTCCCCCCATAGCTAGAACAGGTTTTTGGGGGT
Organism: Candidatus Nanopelagicales bacterium; assembly: GCA_023253325.1. Classification (GTDB taxonomy): domain Bacteria; phylum Actinomycetota; class Actinomycetes; order S36-B12; family S36-B12; genus UBA4592. Next base: position 110 of record JALRGY010000105.1, read on the forward strand.
CCGTGATGAAAAATGGATCTTTTGCTGGACGCATCCATTCGTAGTATCCACTTGCAGGAATGATGCAACGCGATCTTGCGAAGGACTTTTTAAAGGTAGATTTCTCCGCCACACTTTCACCTCGGGCATTGACCAGCAGCATAGGTTTACTCGAGCTCCATGCTGGAACAATTCCCCAACGAACATTTTCAATGAATCTTGCTCGCTCGCGTGAAACAACGACAGGAACCATCGTTGTTGGTGCAACGTTGTAATTGGGACTTGGGATGTCTCCCAGTATCTCGGCATCAAATTCGCTGACCAACACAGCAGGATCTGCCGCTAGTACATACCGTCCACACACACGACAATAATAGGCATCATTGGGAGACACCCTCGAAAGGCTTCAAGGCTGGGATGAAACACTAAGAACATGATTGATGAATCATTGGAACTTTGGCCAGCCCCCTTGGCCCTCGCACAACTTGATTCTTCATTTCATTTAACTGGATCTAAGTCGATCAGCAATCGCGCGTTGGTCCTCGCTGCCTTGTCTGATTCGCCAACTCACGTCAGGTCACTCCTTGATGCTCGCGATACGCAGTTGATGATCGCTGGCCTTCAATCTCTAGGTGTTGAGATTTCGACAACAGGCACCGATGCTGCCGGCAATATTGACGTGCAGGTCACCCCCCACTTCATGCAGGGGCCTGCGCAAATCGACGTCGGTCTGGCGGGCACCGTGATGCGCTTCCTGCCGCCCGTTGCCGCACTCGCTCGTGGAGACATCTACTTCGATGGGGATGCAGCGGCCCGCAAGAGGCCCATGGCGACCTTGCTTGAGGCCCTCAAAGATCTTGGAGTTTCCGTTGAAGATCGAGGCCGCCTGCCATTTCTCATTCACGGCACAGGGCGCATGCTCGGTGGTGAGGTGATCCTCGATGCTTCACGCTCAAGCCAATTCGTCTCCGCTCTCCTCTTGAGCGCCGCACGGTGTGAGAGTGGGGCAACTATTCGTCATGTGCCTGCGGATCTATCGCGATCATCCACCGTTCCCAGCTTGCCCCATGTACGCATGACGATCGCAATGTTGAAGCAGCATGGTGTGACCGTTTACAACAGCAATGACAACATGTGGCACGTTGACCCCCAGGAGATTCAAGCAGTCGACGTCGACATTGAAGGTGATCTCTCCAATGCCACTCCCTACTTTGCGGCGACAATGGTCGCGGGTGGCACTGTGACCTGTCGAGACTGGCCAGCAGACTCACTGCAACCGGTAGCGCGTGTGTGTGAGGTTTTCTCGGCAATGGGAGCCACCATTAATCGCGATGGAGAAAGATTGACATTCAGCAGCAATGGAACAATTCAAGGAATAGACGCCGACCTCGCTGATATCGGTGAAATCGCACCAACAATCGTGGCGTTGTGTGCCCTCGCGGACGGACCCTCCGTCATTACCGGAATCGGACACCTCCGCGGTCACGAAACTGATCGGCTGGCTGCACTTGCTCGAGAGTTCAATGCCTTGGGGGGCGAAATTATTGAAGGTCCAGATCAACTCACCATCAACCCTCGGCAACTTGTGGGCGGAATTTTTCACACCTATGAAGATCACCGAATGGCCACGGCAGGGGCGATCATCGGGCTTCGCGTGCCCGGCATACTTGTTGAGAATATTGAAACAACGGGCAAGACCATTCCAAACTTCCCACAACGCTGGCAGGACCTTTTGAGCCTGTGAAACCATCTCGCCTCGATGAAGACGATATTCGAATCCGCCCAGGGCGCACAAAGTCCCGTCCGCGGACAAAAGATCGCCCACAACACACGGACGCCATCGCAGGTTCAGTAACCACAGTAGATCGTGGACGCTTCACGGTTCTTCTTGACAATGGCACTGAAATATTCGCTGTGAAGGCTCGCGAGTTGGGTCGCAAAGGAATTGTCGTAGGTGACCGAGTGTCGGTCATCGGGGATTCCAGCGGTGATGTGGATTCACAGGCACGCATTATCCGGCGCGATGCCCGAAACACTGTCTTGCGCCGCACCGCGGACGACAATGACCCTCAGGAACGTGTCATCGTGGCGAATGCCACCCACATGGGAATTGTCGTTGCGGCTGCAAACCCGGAACCGCGAACCGGATTAATTGATCGAGCATTAGTTGCCGCCATCGACGCCGGCATTGCGCCATTTCTCATCATTACGAAGGCTGATTTAGCCGACCCACAAAATCTCGCCCGAAATTACTCTGCCTTAAAATTGCCTGTTTTCACGGTGACCAATGGAATTGCCACGGCGGAATTGCGCGAGCACATTGATGGACAAATATCTGTATTTGTCGGCCACTCCGGCGTTGGTAAATCTACTTTGATCAACCAACTCGTTCCAGATGCTCAAAGGGTGACCGGTTCGGTCAATGATCTGACAGGCAAAGGCAAACACACGTCCACGAGCGTGATTGCATTCCCACTTCCCGGTAATGCAAGTAATCCAGGCATTGTCATTGACACTCCAGGAATTCGATCATTCGGGTTGGCGCACGTGGAACGAGAAGTGATTCTGGACTCCTTCACCGACCTGCATCCCTGGATGCAGTCTTGTCCGCGCGCTTGTAGCCATGACGAAGAAGAATGCGGACTCAACATGGTCACCGACCCTCTCACTCTGCAGCGGGTAGATTCCCTGCGTGCTCTACTCACGGGCAATTCTGATGCGGGCACGTACTAAACCAAGCCGACTAGACTGAACCAGTGAATCCGGACATGCAGTGTTCCTCCGATGATCTCTCACTGGCACAGAGCCTTGCAGATCATGCAGATGCACTAACTCTTTCGCGCTTTCGCGCACTTGACCTTGTTGTAGAGAAGAAGCCTGATCTCACCGAGGTGTCTGATGCAGATAAGGGTGTCGAATTGGGACTGCGCTCAATCCTTCAACGGGAACGCCCTTCCGATGGCGTTATCGGCGAGGAATTTGCGCAAACAAGTGGGTCCGGGCGAACGTGGATTATTGACCCCATTGATGGCACCAAGAATTATGTTCGAGGAGTTCCCGTTTGGGCCACTCTCATCGCCTTGCGCGATGACTCAGGCATTGGACTGGGTCTTGTCAGTGCACCCGCACTCGGTCGACGCTGGTGGGCGCTGCGCGGCCATGGTGCCTGGACGCAGGAAAGCTTTTTGAACACGGACGTCCCGCGACAACTTCGCGCCAGCGAGGTCAATGAAATTTCTCACGCCTCTGTTTCCACCAGCGATCAAAATGGGTGGAACAAAGAGTCAAAGGACACACTGGAAAAAATCGTTTGGCGCAATCGCGCCTACGGCGACTTCTGGTCCCATTGTTTGGTGGCTGAGGGCGCAGTCGATATTGCCGCGGAGCCTGAACTAGCTCTTTATGACTACGCAGCCCTGATCCCCATTGTGACGGAATCTGGTGGCGTGGCCACGCAATTTGATGGTCATCCCCTCCCCATTTTTGACGCACAAGCCAACCCAAGTTTTCTCACAACGAACTCCAAATTACATGGGTTCGTCACGGAATTGCTGAATCCCTAGACATATCCCTGCTGTTGGGTAAAGACTGTGCAATGGGAGGTAAACATGAAACTTGCAACAATCCTTGCCGGCAAGGGTTCCCATGTGGTCACCATTGCCCCGAGTGCCAACATTCGAGAGCTTCTCTCGCTACTCGCAGAGCACAAAGTTGGAGCCCTCGTGGTGTCTACCGATGGCACATCTATTTCAGGAATCGTGTCGGAGCGCGATGTCGTGCGGGCATTCTCCAACTCCGACAATCCCTACAACGAGTCCGTCTCAAGCATCATGACGAGCGAAGTATTCGTAGCTCCACCCGAAGCACACGTTGATGAACTCATGGAGATCATGACTACGCGGCGCGTTCGACACATTCCTGTGACCGACGAAACCGGCGGCCTTCTCGGGATCGTCAGTATCGGAGACATAGTCAAGTCACGTTTGGGAGAGCTTGAGAGCGAAAAGGAAGCCTTACTCGGATACATTACAAACGGTGGGTAATCGATACCAGCAGGGAGTAGCACTCAGCGAGCACTAATGTGTACGCGCACTCCCCCACGAGGTCGGATGGTGACCAACGGTTCACCCACCGGAATGCGACCACCCGCGGGATAACTCACCGCGAACTGACGAGTGAGTTGAGCTAACAGAAGCACGCCCTCAATGTAAGCAAAATCTTTACCGATGCACTGGCGCAACCCTGCACCAAACGGAATGAATGACTCTCTGGGATATTCGCGCAAGAAACGCTCGGCGTCAAATTCATGTGCGTTGGGCCATGCGTCAGGGTGCTGATGAATGAGAGCCGGGCTGAGAATAATGAGAGCACCTGATGGGATTTCATGACCGTCAATGGTGTCCGGGCCTAGTGCTTTGCGAGTGATTAGCCAGGCCGGTGGATACATGCGTAACACCTCTTCAAAAAATGCACGTATCAATGGCAAGTTATCAATGGAAACACCGCTATTCGACTCCTCCGCCTGTTGCGCCTCAGCAGAAAGCTGGTCCTGTAGGTCGGGATTGTCGGCCAATATGGCCCACGACCACGAGAGTGCACTTGCCACAGTTTCATGCCCTGCAACGATAAATGTGACGATTTCATCGCGGATCTCGCGCATGGTCAAAGTCTTGCCCTCGGGATCAGTAGTTGAGCTGAGGAGTTCAATCATGTTGCGGGGATTTTCAATTTCGCCATCAACCTGATTGCGAATTACTCCTCGAAGTCTCTGCCCTGAAACCATGGCCTCAACCGCCGTATCCAGGGCTGCAACACTTCGATTGAGTTTGCGATTATTGGTGGTCGGCACCCAGCCGGGTGGTGCAATGGGAACGCGAGCGCGAGCGATTACGACATCAAGTGCCTCAAGGGTCGCCTCAGTAATTGTGTGAGCATTCGACGAAAGATCGGCCCCAAATAAGAACTGACCCACGACATCGAGCGCTGCGGTCAGCATGAATTGATCAACGTCGCACACGGCGCCCGCCGGTACCTGCTTCCACTGGACAGCGAGCGACTCAGCAACACCTTGCGTGATTGAC
>JALRGY010000105.1:5179-5425 GCA_023253325.1 Candidatus Nanopelagicales bacterium
CAGTAAACAAAGCCTGATGAAAGGCCGGCTGGATCATTGGGCGGCGCTTGCGCCAATTGTCGTTATCGGCGGTCAAAAGCCCCTCGCCAGTGACCAATGACAGTGCTCGGTACTGAATGGTTGACTTGCCGTAATTGCGTCCATGGGACACCAAAACCTGTCGAACGCCAGCCGGTGAATTCACCAAATATGTTGGCGGCTTGGGAATGGGGAACTGAACCACGTCACCATACGTGTGCCACGATT
>JALRGY010000106.1 GCA_023253325.1 Candidatus Nanopelagicales bacterium
CCAACAATGATCGCGCCAACATTCATGTCACCGATAGCGAGAGCCGCTGCGCCACCACCAAGAATGATGATGGGAATGAGTGCGAGGGCGAAACCGATGATGGGGAACCACAGAAAATAGCGATTCTCACGCAACAGTGCCCAACATTTTTTGCTTAGTACTTTTCCATCTGCCCATTTACCCATGAAGTAAATGCTAGTGGCTAGCACCCATCTCAATGATCACTATTCCAATCAGGATCAAACCAATTCCAGCGACCATGACTTTAGTGAGTGGTTCCTCAAAAAGAATTTTGCTCAGTAGTGCAGTTGCTGCGACGCCAAGAGCTGCCCAGACCCCGTAAGCAACACCAAGGGGGATCCCATTTTCCAAGGAAAGTGATAGCAGTGCGAACGCAATGATGTAACCGCTAACCACGACCGCATACATCCAGCGGACACCTTTTGAAGCAACTTTGAGCGCAAGTGTTGCGCCCACTTCACCGAGAATTGCGAGTATAAGAAATACGTATCCCATGTCAGTGGTTCTCGCGCTTTTTCTCTGCTGCGTTCGAGCCGAACTCAACAAGAACGACACCGGCCATGATGAACAAAATCCCGATGCCCATCAGTGCCGTGAGGGGTTCATCAAAAATAATCCACGCCATAACGGCGGTGAGTGCAACGCCAACCGCAGCCCAAATTCCATAGGCATAACCGAGCGGTAAACCTCGACGTAACCCTCTGTCCAGGAGAACGATCGAGGTTGTGTACCCAATGGCAACCCAAATAAACCAGAGTGGATCATCCACCGCAGCGCGCAGTGCCAAAGATCCCGATACCTCGGTCACAATTGCCGCACCCAAGATCAACCAGTTGATCACAAAGGTCTGCTTTCTCGAGTAGGGCTAGGACGCACATTAGTCAATCGACAATTGCCGCCAGGCAAGCATCCCTTTACGGGGGCACTAGCTATTCGAATGACGCTAATTTGGCAAGTTTGAAAGAAGCCAGTGGGTTATCCGGCCGTGTTGTGCGGCTGTTCGGGCAGGGCTTTTGGCAGATGCCAGTTGCGTCGGATTGCGAGCATTCGGATCAGGAAAATCATGAGAACGGAAGTCCAAACACATACTTGCGTGTTCACTCCAAGTTCGGTTAAGAGGACAAACCACGCTCCGCCGGCTATGCCCGCGACCGCATAAATTTGTCCAACGAGAACAACGGGCTCATTTCGGGTTAAGAGATCGCGTATCACTCCACCACCAACGCCAGTGAGCACGCCCAGCATGACTGCAAGGAATGGATTCAAGTCTGCTTGCAATCCGATCTGGGTTCCGGTGATGACGAATGCACTGAGACCTGCAGCGTCTGCAACCATGAGTGGAGTTGATGCATCGAGGTGCGCTTTCGGCCAGATTCTCAGCGCAATGAGCATCAAGATAGCCGTGCCAATTGCGACGAGTACGGGCCAAGTGCGCTCTAGCCAGGCGACGGGGAGTTGCCCTAAAAGTAGGTCACGGACGGTTCCACCACCGATTGCAACTGCAAGTGCGAGGACAATGGCGCCCAGCCAATCCATTTGCGCACGAGCTGCTGCCATGACACCCGAGATGGAGAACGCCATGGTTCCAACTACTGCGAGCACGATGAAAGGAGTGCTCTCCGTTGCTGTCCAAGTTGCTGTCCAGGTCACCGCGTGAATCATGGCGGACATGCTACGCCCACGACCGGAGTACATTTTGTTCGTGCGCATTCACCTGACGGAAGTTGATGAACTTCCTGACAATTCTCCCAATGCTGAGGTTGAGGAGTACGAGGACTGGGGGGTGGGCCTACGTGATCTTGCGCTCCCGAAAGGACTGCGTCGTTGGATCATTTTCGATGAATCCACCATTGTTGGAAACATGAGTGCACATCCTGTGTCGTACGGTCCAAACGAAGGATCCGTCTCCATGAACATTGGAATATCAGTGCGCAGAGAGTTTCGAGGCCAAGGAATTGGTAGTGCTGCGCAAAAAATATTGGCAGAAATATTGCATTCTGCGGGCTATGTGCGAGTCGAAGCCGGCACAGATGTGGGCAACCTCACGGAACAGAAGGCGCTGAGCAAGGCTGGGTTTCAATTCGAGGGGATCCTGCGCGCCGCGCAACTTCGGCGTAGTGGTCGGCATGACCTTCAACTCTGGTCCCACGTTTCTCCGGAGAATTAACTTTCAACGGTCTCTTGAGGTGGTGCCCATCTGGAGGCTAGCGAACGTGTACCCGCGGTCTAACATATGCAATTCCGAAGTGACCAGAGAATTTATCGGAACTTGAACACGGGAGTCATCACCCGGATGACTCTGAATGAAGGCTCGGAAGGAAGAGACTGTGAAAAGAAATAATGAGGCACGCCTAGCCGTGCTCCTAGGTGCAGGACTGGTGGCCTCGGCTGTCGCCTTTGCCCTACCTGCGTCAGCTGCCAATGGAAAGACAACCTTGAGCGCTGGAAACGGTACAGTCGGTGTCAATCAGGTTCTCACTGCAACTTATGTGGACAACAATGCCGATTCCTCTTGTGATGATGAGAGTGGCGCTGTCAGTTTCGATTTCCAGATCAGCAATGGCACGGACCTCGGTACCATCGCGGGCTCTTGCACATCGGTGAGCAATGGCTCCTACACGCCTATCGCCACGTGGACGGCAACCATGAACTGGACGCCAACGGCAAATGGATCTTTCATCGTCTCGACTTATGCCTCGCAGCAATTGCTGGGCGGAACCAACACTGTGGGCCAAGCAACAAAAAAGGTCAGCATTGCCGCCGCGAAGCCTTCGGGAGCACCATCAAAGCCACAGAACTTGAAGGTCACCGGTGTTTCAACCAACGCAGTTTCCCTGAACTGGAATGCACCGAGTAGCACTGGTGGTTCTGGTATATCGGGCTACATTGTGAAGTGGGCAGGCCCAACTAGCGGCCAAATCACCGTCCAGGCAACGAATGCCAACGTAGGCACCCTGTCAGCCGGCTCGGCCTACACGTTCAGTGTTTCCGCCGCGAATTCCCAAGGCTGGAGCGACTGGGTGAGCGTCACCCAAAACACAGCTAATGCGCCGACTCCTGCTCCCGTTCAGCAGCAGGTGCTCGTGGGACCCATGTGGACCGGTGGCGGACCCAAGATCAAGAGTGGTAAGTGGAAGACGTTCAACAACACTCAGAACCTTGACACGAACGCTGGACACGAAGCTCGACTCAGTGCGATCAAAAAGTCCTCTTCGGTCAAGTCGGTCAGCTTCCGTTACAACGGTGACGCTGCCCAGATCCGCGCGGTGTTAAAGGCTGGGGCAAAGAGTGGCACCTTCACACTGGAGGAGTACTCACCTGCAATGCCCGGCTTCACAGCTATGTCAATGACCCGCGTCATCAAGGTTGTTAAATAGAAACTGATGCGTGCTTCGGCGCGTAACGCCTCCATAGAAGCGACCCGGTCCTCCTTGGGCCGGGTCATTTCTATTCCGGTCTGTGAGTTTTTGGGAGTAGTCCGCTCCAAGCCCAGCAGCCAGACTCATAGAAAAAACACTGAGACGTCAGTGTTTAGTAACTCCGCAGTTCAACAAGGTTTCCATCAGGGTCATGAAGGTAGAGACTGCGTGTGTACCCCTGAGCGCCAAAAAGACCATCCAGGGGTCCCCGAGCGACATCTAGCCCACTCTCGGTCGCCAGCCGATCAAGATCGGTGGGCTCGATTACCAAGCAAAAGTGATCAAGGTTCGTACCGGAACGTTCACCGTGCATCAGATCAATCAAGGTTGCAGCATCAACACGTAGTGATGGAAATGGAACTTCACCGCGTTGCCACTCGTCAACACGCACTCCTTCGAGTCCCAACACGTTGGAATAAAAGTCAAGCATTCCTGTGACATTGGGGGTGGTGAGAACGATGTGATCGAGACCGATAACTCGAATGGCTGGTTCCATACTCGAGAGCATATCGAGGTTTTCGACTCATTCACGGAGTCACTGTGCTCGTCTCACTCAACAGTGGGTTAACCGCTTCCTGGCCTTTACTTCTCGGGCAAGCTCGCTAATCTGCAACTCGCGAACTAACCAGCCCTTCTGGAGCGGGCGACGGGAATCGAACCCGCATATCTAGCTTGGGAAGCTAGCGCTCTACCACTGAGCTACGCCCGCGGCGTAATGCCAAAGTCTATTGCGTGGGCTAGCGTGGGGTTATGGGTGAGTCAAATACGAATGAAGTTTCCGGCCAACTCAATGTTCACGGCGAGCCACTTGAGGTTTGCAGCCTTGAGCCATTGACTGGTTTTTTTCGTGATGGGTACACGAATACCAGCCCGCAGGACTTTGGTTCCCACACCGTGTGCGCGGTTGTCTCTGAGGAATTCCTCGAACACCAGCGTCAGGTGGGAAATGACTTGATCACGCCATTGCCCGAGTACGGGTTTCCAGGGCTGCGTCCAGGGGATCGCTGGGGTGTGTGTGCGGGACGCTGGCTGCAGTCTTATGAAGCAGGAGTTGCCGCGCCGGTTGTTCTGGCCGCAACGAATGAGGCTGCATTGAGCATTGTTCCCTTGGCGGCATTAGCCGAACATGGCGCTGATATTCCCGATGATCCCTCAGGACTTGTTCAGTAGTCGCCCATACCGATGCATGGTGCGTGATACCGCTTGTTCTTTCACCCAGTGAGCCAACTCAATGCGACCATTCGCTGTGACCGGAGCCGTGTCAACGGTGATCCCATGGCGGTTGGCGAGTTCATAGAGTTCATCAGTTGCTGGGGCAAGAATCCTCAGCCTGACTTCACCGTTTACGCGGGCTAGGCGGTTGCCCAGTGCTGCCTCTGATTCATCACTGCGAACAGAAATTTCTAAAGGAACCCCTGTGACCCTTGATGCATTGCGCAGCAGGTCGATCTCGGGAGCTGTTGGATCGCTGCACCGAACAAAGACTTTGTCCAGCGGGAAGTAACGCAGGATATTTGCCTCACTCTGCAGGCCGGTGGGATCGTGTTCAAGGGAGAAGTAGGTGTCCCACTCGCCTTGGTAGCCCGTTGCCGCAAGTTTGGCGTTAACTTCTTGTTGACTCCAGTTTCCATAGCCGGAGAGGTGATTGGGGCCACCGGGTTTCATGCCGGGTCCGATGCTGGATTTTTTCCAGCCACCAAATGGTTGTCTTTCAACTATTGCACCGGTGATATGTCGGTTGACATATGCGTTACCCAGCTGCACCTTTGACAGCCACAAATCAATTT
>JALRGY010000107.1 GCA_023253325.1 Candidatus Nanopelagicales bacterium
GTCGCGTTCCTCGAATCCCACCGCAGACATGTTCACGTTCGTTGGACCGATGATGCAACAGGGTTGGGTGATTGTTGCAACCGACTATGTCGGCCTTGGCACACCAGGTCCAAATCAATACCTAGTGGCGCAGTCTGAGGTGCGGGACGTGGTCAACGCGGTGCGTGCCGCTCAAAAAATGCCTAAGGCAAGTGCCAGCGATCGGTATGTCACCTTTGGGCACTCACAAGGTGGGCATGCCTCCATTTGGACAGGCCATCTAGGTCCTGAATATGCACCGGAACTTGAATTACTCGGTGTTGCGGCAGCAGCACCGGCACTCAATTTGTCAGAGATCGCATCCGCTCAATGGGAAACTGCCGTGGGCTGGGTCATCGGTTCTGACCTGATCGAATCTTGGCCGACGTACTATTCCGACCTACCCGTTGACGCGATTCTCACCAAAGCCGGTCGTGATGCGAGCCAGAGGCTGGCTTCGGAGTGCATTAAGCAATCAGGGCTTGAAGCGTTGGCGCGCGAGAAATTCGGCCAACAGATTTTTGCCTACGATCCATTGGAAGATCCGGCGTGGAAGGATTCAATGCTGGCTCAAACTCCTCCTGCGATGCCGGCGGATATGCCCGTGTTTATGGCGCAGGGCACGGCCGATGAAGTAGTGCTGCCTTGGCCGAACTCGATGATCCAGGAGAAGTGGTGTGAGGCTGGATCAATAATCGACGTGCTGTGGATGGGTGATGTCAATCATCAGGATGCCGCGCACGTGTCAGGGCCTGCAGCGGTGGATTGGATCGCAGATCGGTTCGCGGGGCGTCCTGCTGGACGGTCATGTGATGTGGCGCCGCCGGTTGCTCCGATAGATCCGGGCAAATAAAGCCCTGTCATTCAAGGTCTACCGAACGAGTGGAGCCTCCGGTCAGGATTGAACTGACGACCTACCGCTTACAAGGCGGTTGCTCTACCACTGAGCTACAGAGGCGAAAGTGCTTGCCAAGATTAGTACGACAGCCTCCAACGCGATTTAATAGGGCTCATGTTTGCTGCGCGCTATGAAAAAACAGGTCCTGCCCAAGACGTCTTCATCATTGATCAGGTCGAGACCCCTGAACCTGGCGAGGGGCAGGTGCGCGTCAAAATCGCTTTGTCGGGGGTGAACCCAACCGACTACAAGGGTCGTAATGGAGCGGTATCGAGAACTTTTGATGGTTTTCAAATCCCCCATCACGACGGCTCTGGTGTCATTGATGCGGTAGGCGCAGGCGTTGATCCGCAGCGAATCGGTGAGCGGGTGTGGACCATGTTGGCGGCGAATGGAAATCGATACGGAACCGCAGCGCAATTTTGCGTTGTCGATTCACAATTGGCCCGCACCCTTCCTGACACCGCGGACTTTGAGCTTGGAGCGACTCTGGGAGTCCCAGCAGTGACCGCTGCCTATTGCCTATTTTCCGATGGACCTATTGCTGGCCAGACCGTATTGGTGCACGGGGGAGCGGGGGCAGTTGGCAGAGCCGCGGTTGAGTTGGCGGCGTGGGCAGGTGCACGCGTCATTGCAACGGTGAGTAATGATGCGAAGGCGCTAGTCGCCCGAGACGCAGGTGCACACGTTGTGGTCAACTACACCGATTCTGATGCTATTTCACAATTATCGGGCCATGGAATTTCAAGGGTCATTGAAGTAAATCTTGCGGCGAACCTTGAGTTGGACATCGCAATTTCCCAGCCTGGCATGAAAATTGTTTGCTATGCCGCCGATGGCCCAGATCCGGTGTTACCGCGCCGTGCGCTCATGACGGCATGCGTCACCATTGAATTTATGCTGCTCTACAACGTTGAAAGTGACAAGTTGTGGGAATCGGTCGCCATGGTTGAGGACGCCCTTGCACAGGGCGCGTTGACAATGCCTCCACATAAAGTTTTACCGCTCTCTGAAATTGCGGCAGCACACGACTTGGTTGAAGCAGGCTCAACGCAGCGGGTTCTGCTTCAGGTTTAGGCGTCCAGTTCGGCAAAGAGCGCACTGACCGCACGCCACACATCATGGAAAGTGTTGTACATGGGTGCGGGCGCCAGGCGAATGATGTCAGGGTTTCGCGCGTCACCCAGCACGCCATGATTGGCATACATGCGCTCAATGAGTGGGAATGGATCTCCCGGCACTCGAATTGATAATTGAGCTCCGTGATGAGCGGAATCCAACGGAGTAATGATGGAAACGCGATTTTCACCGTCAAGGTCCGTTAAGAGTTCGCGCATATAGCTGGTGAGCTGGAGGCTGCGCGCGCGCAAAGTGTCCATGCCTACTTGGTCAAACATTTTGAGTGCGGTCAATGCAGGAGCCATGATTAATACAGGTGGATTGGAAACAGCCCATGCATCAGCGGTTTCCAGTGGATCGCAAATGGGTCCCATGAGAAAACGTGTTTCTGGTTTGTTGGTCCACCAGCCCTCCAGCCGGGGAAGTGAGGCCTGGTGGTGGCGTTCATGAATAAAGGCTCCGGCAACGGATCCGGGTCCTGCATTGAGATATTTATAGGAACACCATGCAGCAAAATCAACTTTCCAATCATGTAAATGCAGTGGGATGTTTCCTGCCGCGTGGGCTAAATCCCACCCGGCGTAAGCCCCGATTTCGTGCGTGACTTCGGTGATGGCGGCAACGTCCATGAATTCACCAGAGTAGTAATTCACTGCACCAAGCAGGACGATTGCAATCTCGTTCGATCGTTCGCGCAGTACGGCGATTATGTCCTCGGTGCGAAGGTAGTTTTCGCCCTCACGTGGTTTGAGGCGGATGACATCCTCATCTGGGTTCCCTCCCCGAAAGGCAACGTGTGAGCGAATGGCGTAGGAATCAGAACCGAACGCGTAATCCTCCATCACGATTTTTCGGCGGCGGTGGATCGGTTGATAGAAACTGGCAAGCAACATGTGAATATTGACGGTGAGACTGTTCATCATGACGATTTCATGGGGCATCGCGCCAACAACTCCGGCCGAGGAGTTGGCCAACAGGCTGGGGAAAGCCATCCAGGGATGTTCTCCATGGGAATGACCGCGAACAGCCAGATGCGCCCATGAGTCCAGTTCGCCTTTGATCTCACTTTCAGTGGAGCGCGGCTGCAATCCAAGTGAGTTACCCGCCATGTACGCGATGGGGCGCCCCACGGAATCTGTGGGCAACAGGAAGTCATCGCGACGAAGGGGGCGATCCAATTCCGTGTCCCTGTGAATCGCGAATTGCTCGGTTGTGTCCACCATGGAGCGATTCTCTCGCGAGGGCGGACAGGCAGTTCAGCGCCCTACACTGGTGGAGTAGCAAATAAAGAATTCTGGGGAAGGAGCGACCGTGGATCTGATTTTTCCCGGTTTGATCTATCCCGAACAGGTTGATGGACTCCCTTGGTGGCCGCTCGCGGTTGTGATCGCTGCCCTCATTGTGATCAACATTGTGAACAACCGAGTTGCTCCGCAAACCCATTACCTCATGTGGGCCTTCGTGGGGTCCGTTGTGCTGCTGGCCATTGGTTTGCTCGACGGAAATAGCTTCACAGACATGGGGCTGGGGTTTGGTTACCTCGTCCCTGGTCTGATTTGGGCCGGAGCCTCTATTGGTCTCATAACGGTGGCCTATCTCGTGGGCTCGATATTCAAAAAGACTCGGGAAGCCTTTGCTGATGAACGAGTGGGGGCACTCTCGGGTAGTCGGATGGCATTTCAAGCCTTGGTCGAGGTTCCCTTTGGCACCGTATTGCTCGAGGAGATCGCATTCCGAGCGGTTCTATTCTCCATGCTCGCTCGCCGCTTTGGTGTCGTTCCTGCGATCATCATTTCTGCGGTGATATTTGGGTTATGGCACATTCTGCCCAGTATCGGCACACATGAGGCCAATCCCGCATTGGGATCCGTGGTCGGCACTGGTCGGCGAGGCAACATTCTGGCCGTTATTGCGAGCGTGCTCACCACGGCGATCGCGGGAGTGGTTTTTGCTGGCCTGCGAATTATTTCAGGCAGTGTTCTTGCTCCGATGGGCTTCCATTGGGCGACCAATGGGCTGGGATACTTCTTTTCCTGGTTCTTGCTCAGGTTCCGCAGGCGCCGAATGTCGGGGGGTGAATGACAAGCGTGTCATTTAATGTCTACGATAGGAACCCGCACGAAGAATCAGCTGATCAACCCACGCAGAAACTTGAGGTCACCTTCATGTACGAATCCGCTCAGCGCACCGAAGATGCTCAAGCATCGGGTCTCTCCGAGCGTGATCGTGGGATTCTGGAGTTTGAGCGCCAGTGGTGGAAGTACGCGGGCGCCAAGGAGCAAGCAATCCGTGAGCTCTTTGACATGAGCTCCACTCGGTACTACCAATTGATCAACACTTTGATTGACACGCCAGAGGCCCTGGAATTCGACCCCATGTTGGTCAAGCGCCTTCGCCGCATGCGGTCAAGTCGCCAGCAGGCACGCAGCGCCAGTCGCGTTGGCTCATAAAGCGATAGAAGTTCATTTCCGCGGTTTTTCCGCATGTCGCCGTACCATTTTGTTCAGGTGTTGAATTCGCTTAGGGTGGATTTCACAGTGAGTATTCAAATTTCGAATAAATAATTATTGAAGGACTGGTGGCGTTGAAGTTCAGACAAGGCACAAAAGTTGGCGGACTTTTTATCGCAATAGCGGCTCTGCTATCCACTTTTCTGATTTCTGCACCAGCGCAGGCTGCTCCGCGCCCCATTCTGGTTTGGGTTGATGCCCAATACAAGGATGCCGCGATGGCCCTATTCGCAAAGGGTTACAAGAAACGTGCGGTCAAGGTTCGTGCCCATGACATGTCCCAATGCTCATGCCAAATGGTCCCGCAGCAGCGGTCGGCATGGCTCTAGGTGCTCGGGCAGGTGTTCGAACGGCTGTTTCGGCATGTGCCTCTGGCATTCCTGCAAGACGGTACTTTTCTGCGTTGGCTGTGCGTATTCTAACTTGCTCTTGCCTATCTTTATCTTGTCGTTCTGCTTCTTTGATCTGCAAATCTTGAATGCGATTTGCCTTTTCTCTGTCTTCATTTTTTTGACGCAACTCTACCGCAGCTTGTCTTAGTGTGTTGGCTCTTATTGGGTCAATAGATTCCACAGCACGAGCAGCATCAATCAAGCCTTGAGGGGTAGAGGTATCAATGTTCTTCAACTGATCCTGTAACCGCTCACCAGTAGTCCTTGGATCGATTCCAAG
>JALRGY010000108.1 GCA_023253325.1 Candidatus Nanopelagicales bacterium
GCTTGCCTTTGGACTTTTTCCCACCGCCCATGCCACCCGTGCCACCCATTCCCGGCATGCCCGGCATGCCACCCATTCCCGGCATGCCACCTTTACCCATCTGTCTCATCATTTTTTGAGCTTGGGTAAACCGCTCGACAAGGTTATTGACGTCGTTGACCTTGGTACCTGAGCCCGCGGCGATCCTCGCCCTTCGCGAGCCATTCAAAATTTTCGGTTCGGCTCTCTCAGCGGGAGTCATCGATTGAATAATTGCGGCGACGCGATCGAGTTCACGTTCATCGACCTGATCAAGTTGCGCTTTCATGTCCCCCATGCCGGGCAACATTCCCATTAATTTGCCAATGGAACCCATTTTCTTGACAGCCTGCATCTGCTCAAGAAAATCATCCAGGGTGAAGTCCTCGCCTTGGGACATCTTCTTGGTAAATCGATCGGTCTGCTCGGCGTCGAATGCACGTTCAGCTTGCTCAATGAGAGACATGAGGTCGCCCATGTCAAGGATGCGGGATGCCATGCGGTCGGGATGGAATACCTCAAAGTCATCGAGCTTCTCACCCGTTGAACCGAACATGATGGGTCGCTCGACAACCGAAACAATCGATAAAGCGGCACCGCCTCGAGCATCACCATCAAGTTTGGTGAGCACAACACCGTCAAAGCCCACCTGCTTTTCAAACTCGGATGCAGTGATGACAGCATCTTGTCCGATCATGGCGTCAACCACGAACAAAACATTGTCAGGCGCAACAGCATCTCTCACTTTGGAAAGTTGCCCCATGAGTTCCTGATCAATCGCGAGACGGCCCGCAGAGTCAACAATGACAACGTCATGCAACTTGTCCATGGCAAATTGCTTTCCCGCACGGGCTACTTCGACTGGATCTCCAACTCCGTTACCGGGTTCTGGAGCAAACGTTGGTACACCGGCTTGTTCGCCAACAACCTTGAGTTGATCGACAGCATTTGGACGCTGAAGATCTGCCGCCACGAGAACAGGGGTATGGCCCTGAGAAACAAGGTACTTTGCCAACTTGCCGGCGAGAGTTGTCTTGCCCGCGCCCTGAAGCCCCGTTAACAAAATGACCGTTGGACCAGATTTGGCAAAGACGAGAGGTCGCGTTGTCTCGCCCAAAATTGCGATCAGTTCCTCGTGAACAATTTTGACTATCTGCTGAGCCGGGTTCAGCGCGCCGGAGACCTCTGCTGACATTGCTCGCTCTTTTACGTCAGTGCAAAAGGTCCGCACCACGGGCAAGGCAACATCGGCTTCGAGGAGGGCGGTGCGAATTTGGGCAACTGTGGCATCGATGTCGGATTCACTCAGTCTCCCCTTGCCGCGCAAACCCTTGAAGGTGGTTGCCAAGCGATCAGACAATGAAGCGAACACGTTAATTCTCCTTGAACAATGCCACAATCATGACGCGATCGATGATCGCATTTCGCATGACTCTACCAATAATGGGTGCGAACGCTCCAAACACTGCGCTCGGTTCACTCGACTGTGGGCCTAGGCAGTGAGTCGCCGCCGCAACTCATGGACCAGATCACGCTGTTCCTCCTCCGATGGCGAGTTACCCGAGCTGTCTCGGAGGAAAAACACATCCACTGCATCGACGCCAAGTGTGGAGATTTTTGAGCCGGTAATCATGAGACCACGCTCGGCTATCACCGCAGTTATGTCGAAAAGGAGGCCCTTGCGGTCGTGGGCTCGAACCTCCAACACCGTTTGAGTGTCCGAGACCTCGTGGATCTCAATCTCTGGAGCGATCCGCGGGCCACCTCTCTTGTCTGAGCCTTGACTCCTCGCCAACTGCTCGGAAACATCGAATGTGCCATTCAGCACTCGCTGCACATCCGTCATGAGTTTCGCCTGACTGGGTGGCTCACCAAAAAGGGGGCGGACATACCAAGTCTGCACCGCCCTTGGACCGATATTTTCAACACGAGCTGCCCTGACCTGTAGGCGGTTAAGGGCGAGGACACCAGCAAAACTCGCAAGAAGTCCCTTTTGATCTGGTGCGGTGAAGTGAATAGCAAACCCATCACTTTCCGGATTGATTGAAAGGTGAATCTCTTCCGGTGACAAACCTGATGTCATCCACGAGCTGTCCACCGGGTCGATGACTCTGGGAACGTTTCCAAAGTAGGCCCTGCCGCGACGCAGTGCATCACCCATCAAATTTTCTCGCCACTTTGAACGCAGCGAGGCTCCAGTGGCTCGGGAGTCCGCAATGGTCAATGCGTGCAGCAACTCAAGATTCCTGAGCGAGCCCACCGCGCGGCACAACTGTTCGATGACAACGGGATCATCCAAGTCACGTTTGGTGGCAATATCAGCCATAAGCAGATGATGCTCCACCAATGTGGCAAGGGTTGATGTGTCATCAGCGTCAAATCCGAGGTTTGGTGCGATTTCTCTAGTGAGTTCGGCACCAATCAGACTGTGATCACCTCCGCGACCTTTGCCAATGTCATGGAGTAGGCAGGCAACGAGAAGGAGGTCAGGGCGATCAACGCTTCGAACCAGGTCTTGGCCACGCATGCAGCATTCGACCAGATGCCTGTCAACCGTAAATTCGTGCAAGGGATTGAATTGAGGTAGCGATCGGACGAATTCCCACTGTGGGATCCATCGAGAAAAAATGTTGTAGTTTTCAAATGCTTCCCAGGTCTGCAGCATGGAACGCTCTGAACCCAAGAGGGCCACAAAGGACTCCCTGATCTCGCGTGTCCATGGCACTGGAACGCTCACTTGACTATTTGAATATGACTCCAAAAGGGCTGGCGAAATGGAGTAACCATTCTCCGCCGCTGCCGCGGCCACCCTGAAAATTAGCCCCGGGTCATCCTTGAGACTGGCATCGCGAGCGAGTGCCACTTCATCGCCAGCCGCAACAACACCTTGGGCCAAAGGTGTGCGGTCCGATCCACGCTGCCCTCGACTCCTGAAACGACCGACCAGCGACTCCTGAGACTTGGGCGAAAATACTTGCATCGCTCGATTCCACGAAACGTCACTGACGTAGGCCAATGACCTTCCCGCCAGGTACACCTCTCGTAATAACTCCTGTGCCGTTGATATACCCATGAGCTCTGCAACGGCCTGTTGGTCTTGGAGTCTCAACTTGTCTTTTGTGCCGAGCGTGTGGAGTGCACAACGAACATCAAGGAGGAAAGCCAAATCGTTTTCCCATGCACCATGCGGAACATCCACCAGTTGTGTTGCCTTGAGAGCTCTAACGATTCCGGCCTCGCGCAAGCCCCCATAAGCTTCTTTCATATCGGGCTCAATCAGTTGATAGACCTCCCCCAAATTGTTCCGCCTGTCAGTGACCAGGTTGCGCAACTCTGGAACCAGCTTCTTTGCCGATGCTCTCCACTCGGAGTGAATTGCTGCTCGAAGTTCGGCACACAGTTCATCGTTGCCCGCGATCGAGCGCGCATCTAGCAAACCGGTTAAGGCCTTTGCATCGGTCTTTGCCACGTCCTGTGCTTGTTTGATCGTTCGCACACTATGGTCAAGGCCTATGCCTGAATCCCACAATGGGTACCACAGCAATTGGGCGACATCCTCGGCCACAGGTTCTGAGCCGGAATGCAAGAGCACTAGGTCTAAGTCGCTGTGGAAACTCAACTCTCCACGTGCGTAGCTCCCTACAGCAACCAAACAGAATTCACTCGAATCAGCCCGTGCCCCCGCTATCGCTGACTCGAATAGGTCAACACGCCAGTCATCAATCGACCTGGTGAAACGCCTACGGCGCTCAGACCATGTGAGGTCTGAGCGCCGAGACGCATCGAGCCGTAGCTCATCTAAATGTTTACTAATGGTTCACCTCTAGAGGGCATCGTTCCCGCGCTCACCGGTACGCACGCGGATGACTTCCTCCACCGGTGTTACCCAAACCTTTCCATCGCCGATCTTGCCTGTGTTTGCGGCCTTAACAATCGAGTCCAATGCCTCGTCAAGTAACGAGTCATCAACCACGACCTCGATTCGTATCTTTGGCACCATGTCCACGGTGTACTCAGCGCCCCGATACACCTCGGTGTGACCGCGCTGGCGACCAAAGCCTGAAACCTCAGTAACGGTGAGGCCATGGACTCCGAGCACTTCAAGTCCCGATTTAACGTCGTCCAACTTGAATGGTTTTACGATCGCGGTAATAAGTTTCATGCTGAACCTTCTTCCTTTGCTTGATGTGCTCCATGACCGACTCCAGCGAACCTGCCGCCGCCCCCTGCTTCACCGAGTTCGTATCCCGATTCAGCGTGTTCCGAGAGATCAATTCCGCTCACTTCATCGTCCTTGCTGACACGAAGCACCCCGGCAGCCCGTAGCAACAGTGCGAGGATACCTGCGATCACGAACGAGTAAGCCAGAACCGAGAAGGCGCCAATCGCTTGTTTCCCAAGCTGCTCGAGACCTCCACCGTAAAGCAGACCATTCACTCCGTTGGGAGCCAGATCTGTTGCCAGGAAGCCAATGAGCAGGGTTCCGACTAGACCGCCGACAAGGTGGACACCGACTACATCGAGTGAATCATCGATTCCAAATCGGTATTTCATGCCCACGGCGAGTGCGCAAATTACGCCTGCCAAGACACCCACAATGAGCGCGCCCACTGGACTGACGGCAGCACATGCTGGTGTGATTGCCACAAGTCCAGCAACGATTCCGGATGCAGCACCCAATGTTGTCATGTGACCATCGCGCATTTTCTCAACAATGAGCCAACCGATTGCAGCGGCGCAGGTAGCGGCAAAAGTGTTCAGGAACACAACAGCCGACGCATTGTTAGCGGCGAGAGCCGAGCCTGCGTTGAATCCGAACCAGCCAAACCACAGCAGACCTGCGCCAATCATGACCAGCGTCAAGTTGTGTGGGCGCATCGGAGTCTTTGGCCATCCTGTGCGCTTACCAATAACAATTGCCAGAGCCAAAGCAGCAGCACCCGCATTGATATGGACGGCGGTTCCACCCGCGAAGTCAATAACGCCCAGTTCAAAGATCCAGCCGCCGCTGGCCCAAACC
>JALRGY010000109.1 GCA_023253325.1 Candidatus Nanopelagicales bacterium
TCGGGCATGTTTGCATTGGCCGCAATTACGACCATCCAAGCTGTGGAAAGAAGGGCGCCTGAGAATGCGATGAGGCCTAGCACTGTGCGGGAGGATTTTTTGATCACGAGAAATGCGATGACGGGCCAAATCAGATAAAACTGTTCTTCCACGGCAAGTGACCAGAGGTGATTGAGCAATGCTGGCCGGCCTGTGAATTCAAAATATGAATGATCAACAATGACGTACCACCAATTGTTCACATAGAAAATAGATGCGAGCGCATCGGCGCGAAAACTTGGTGCGCTATCCCGATAGACCAGTGCTACGGCAATGCCCACGATGAGGAGCATGAGAAACAGCGCGGGGAGCAACCTGCGCGCCCGGCCGGCGTAGAACTTTTTAAAGTTGATTGTGCCTGAACGTTGGAATTCCTCAAGAATGAGCGACGTAATCAGGAACCCGCTGAGCACGAAAAAGACATCGACTCCGAGGAACCCACCGGGAAATGGGTCCAGGCCAAGGTGGTAGAGGAGCACTCCGATGATGGCGAGGGCTCTAACCCCGTCGAGGCCGGGTAAGTAGCCCATCTCGCCCGAGGCGCGGCCTCGATCAAGTACCCACGGGTGCGCGTTGTCGACGCCCGGTGTCGTGGATGGGGAAGCACTCACATCCCAATGCTAAGCCGTAAAGCGGTTGATTTTCTCCAGGGTGGCCTGGCGCAGAACTGGGTCGGTGACCCCGAGACCGGGCTCGGGTGCCAAGCACAGGACCCCCACCTTGCCCTGGTGTTGATTCCGATAGACCTCGAAAGCCGCCTGGCCGGTTTCCTCCAGGCGGAAAGTCTTGGACAGAGTGGGGTGAATCATGCCTTTTTGGATTAATCGATTGGCTTCGAAGGCTTCGCGGTAGTTGGCAAAGTGGCTCCCCACGATTCGCTTCAGGTTCATCCAGAGATAGCGGTTGTCATATTCGTGCATAAACCCGGAAGTTGAGGCGCAGGTTGCGATGGTTCCGCCACGTTTGGTGACGTACACGCTGGCGCCAAATGTTTCACGTCCGGGGTGTTCAAAGACGATATCGGGGTCTTCGCCGCCGGTGAGCTCTCTGATTTTCTTGCCCAAGCGCTGCCATTCTTTAGGGTCTTGAGTGGTGGCGTCTTTCCAGAACTTGTAGTTCTCGGCGCTGCGGTCAATGATCAGTTCAGCGCCCATGGCCCGACAGATCTCCGCTTTCTCAGGACTCGAAACGACGCACACGGGAATGGCGCCTCCGTTGAGTGCGTATTGGGTTGCATAGGAACCTAATCCACCCGAGGCGCCCCAGATGAGTACGACGTCACCTTGTTTCATGCCAGCGCCATTGCGAGAAACCAGTTGACGGTAGGCGGTGGAATTCACAAGGCCCGGACTCGCGGCTTCTTCCCAGGTTAGGTGCTCGGGCTTGGGCATGAGCTGGTTTGCCTTGACAATTGCTAACTCGGCAAGTCCACCAAAGTTCGTTTCAAAACCCCAAATGCGTTGCTCGGGATCCATCATGGTGTCGTTGTGACCCATGGGTGATTCCAATTCAACGCTCAGACAGTGCGCAACGACGCGATCACCAGGGGCGTAGGCATTAACACCGGGACCAACCCTCAGAACCACGCCAGAAGCATCTGAGCCAATCACGTGATAGGGGAGATTATGGCGTGCGCCATCAGGGTGGGATTTTGCGTAGCGCTCGAGGAATCCGAAGGTGGAGACGGGTTCAAAAATGCTGGTCCAGACAGTGTTGTAGTTGATGCTCGAAGCCATTACGGCCATGAGGGCCTCACCTGGCGCAAGTTCTGGTAGGTCGACCTGATCTATGTGAATACTCTCGCGAGGGTCCTTATCGCGTGAATCAACACCTGCAAACATGCCAACGTCTGATTTACGAACCACCGCACCGTGATATTTCGTTGGAATTTCCAGTGCCTCAAATGTTGCTCGGTCCCCTTGAGACTCAATTGCATCGACAATTCTGTGCATATCTGCGGTCATGAACGTATTTAACCTGACTCGAGGACTTCTAACTTGAAAACTGCCAAATGATTAGACCCACGGTGCCTGCAAGACCAATCACGCCGATCGCAATAATTTTCTTGGCACGGCGAAATAGCCCTAAGAGGACTAAGGCGGCAAATGCGCCAGTTGCAGCGGAGAAAAGTGGGTTATCGAGAAAGGAAAAATCAGGCAGGTTGAACAAATTCACACAAGACTCCCATGCAGTCCTTCGGGTGAGCGAAGTTCACCAAGCTGCCCGCCGTGCCTATTCGAGGCTCCGGGTAAAGCATTCGGATCCCCGCGTTGGTGAGGTGCTCGGCGACCGCGTGAATGTCACTCACTCTGAAAGCGATTTGTTGAATTCCCGGACCTTGTTTGGCAATGAATCTTCCGATTGTGGTGTCCGGACCGAGTGGAGCGAGAAGCTGAATTTGAGTGTCACCCTCAGGAAATTTGAGCATGACTTCGTTGACACCCTGCTCCGTGTTGGTCTCCTCATGCATAGGTGCGGCACCGAGAATTCCTTGATAGAAAGTCAATGCCTCTGTCAGGTCGGGTACTGCTATCCCCACGTGGTCGATGGAGAGGATGAGTGACCCAAGTGAACTTTTTATCTCTATTGCCGACATCATGGCCGCAATGTTGGCATAGTTCTTTCAATATTGTTTGTTGGGCGCACTCAGATGATGCCCTTCAAGCGATTCCCAAGGCAGGGATTCCCAAGCCAAGAGAGGAACCACGATGGCTGCTTCCGTGAGCGTAAATTCCCAGGCACCTTCAATTACAGCGGGGGATTGGGAGCCCAGTGTCATTATTTCCGGTGCGAGAACTCCAATGGGTCGGCTGCAAGGTGCGCTCAAGTCATTGAGTGCCACAGATCTGGGTGGAATCGCCATCAAAGCGGCAATGGAGCGCTCGGGAATTACCCCCGACAAAGTGGACTACGTCATCATGGGCCAAGTACTACAGGCAGGTGCAGGCCAGATCTCTGCCCGCCAAGCGGCGGTGAATGCAGGAATTGGCATGGATGTGCCGGCGCTGACAATTAATAAGGTTTGTCTTTCGGGCATTGATGCCATTGCCTTGGCCGACCAGTTGATCCGCGCGGGCGAAGCCGAATGCGTTGTGGCCGGTGGCATGGAGTCCATGACAAATGCACCGCACTTGCTCATGGGATCTCGGGACGGAGTGAAATTCGGCGATTGGAAAATGATTGACTCGATGTCCTTTGACGGGTTGACCTGCGGCTTTGATGAATGCGCCATGGGTGAGGCAACGGACAATTACAACGATCGTTATGGCATTACTCGCGAGCGGCAGGATCAATTCTCCGCACAATCCCACCAGCGGGCTGCGAAGGCGCAGGCTGAGGGACTCTTTGAATCCGAAATAGTGTCGATTCCTGTAAGTCAGCGCAAGGGTGACCCAGTGATGGTCAGTCATGACGAAGGCATTCGCGGTGACACGACCTCGGAGTCGCTGGCGAAGCTTCGCCCCGCTTTCAATAAAGAAGGAACGGTCACCGCTGGCAACGCATCGCAAATTTCCGATGGAGCCGCCGCTCTCATTGTCATGAGCAAAAAGAGAGCACAGGAACTCGGGCTATCCTGGAGTGCCGAGATTGGCGCACATGGAAATGTTGCGGGCCCCGATGCCAGTCTGCACGAGCAACCGGCTCGTGCCATTTTGGCTGCCTGCGCTCGTGCAGGGTTAGACCCGGCAGATATAGATCTCTTTGAACTGAATGAGGCATTCGCAGCTGTGGGCCTAGTTTCCAGTGACATTCTCATTGAGGCAGGTGCCCATGCCGATGACGAGCATGTCAACGTCAACGGAGGCGCTATAGCTCTTGGCCATCCCATTGGAATGTCGGGTGCTCGATTGGTGTTGCACCTGACCCATGAACTCGCACGACGTGGAGGAGGCATCGGCGCTGCTGCACTGTGCGGCGGGGGCGGACAAGGCGATGCGCTGTTGATCCGGGTCCCAGGCTGATCCCTGTTTCGCCATCCACGGACACCCGATAGCGTTCAGTCGTGACAGTCAAAGGTCCGCAACCGTGGCGAGATGTCCTTGAGGCAGGGAACCCGCGAGATATTGCGCAATGCATCACGATAGTTGAGAACTCAGGTGAGCAGGCCCGTGAGATTCTCAATTCTTTGCCGCTTCCCACGGCCCACGTCATTGGTTTAACGGGACCACCGGGAGTGGGGAAATCAACATCGACCTCAGCATTTGTCTCCGAGTTGCGCAGCAAGGGTCATCGGGTTGCAGTTCTTGCCGTCGATCCTTCATCTCCTTATTCACATGGAGCGCTACTCGGTGACAGGATTCGAATGCAACAGCACGCGGGTGATTCCGACGTATTTATTCGATCACTTGCCGCACGCGGACACCTCGGTGGCCTAACGGAAACGACCCTTGATGTCATCACCGTATTAAGTGCAGCGCGTTTTTCGCACATTATTCTCGAGACTGTTGGAGTGGGACAGTCTGAAATAGATATTGCTCATGCAGCTGACACGACAATCGTCATTACAGCTCCGGGCATGGGTGATGGAATCCAGGCAGCAAAGGCTGGCATCCTTGAAATCGCGGACATATTCGCTGTTAATAAGGCTGACCGAGATGGCGCAGACATCACTGCTCGTGAACTCAAGGGAATGCTCTCGCTGTCACCTGAAAGTGACGGATGGGTACCACCCGTCATATTGACCGTGGCAACGACAGGTCGCGGATTCGATGATCTCGCTGCCGCAGTGGAAGAGCACTGGGAATATCTCGAAACT
>JALRGY010000010.1 GCA_023253325.1 Candidatus Nanopelagicales bacterium
TGGAGCACTTTCGCTCCTGATCGCGGGCTATGACAATCGTGTTGACGCACTTGCATCCGACATAACGTGGAATGACCTGCGACCCTCACTCTTTGGCCAAAGCATTCAGCAGGACCAGGAACTCGGCGCTTATAAAGATTTGTGGACCGGCTATTTCTTTAGTGTGGGCTTAACAAATCCCGATGGGTCAGTGACCAACTGTGGTCGTTTCAGCGAGGCCTGGTGCCGTGCGTACACAGAATCTGCGTCAAGCGCCCAGCTCACACCTGAAAATGCACAACTGATGTTGGCATCCTCACCTATCAGCATCACGGATCAGATCAATGTGCCTGCGCTCATCAGTGGTGGTCAGGCCGATTCGCTTTTCCCGTTGGCTCAGACCAATGCCAATGCCCAGCAAATCATGGCAGCACACCCCGATAACCCAGTGTCGGTCATTTGGCACGGCATGGGCCATGACGGTGGGATTGACGAGAATGATCGACTTGATGCACTCATCACTCAATGGTTTGTGAAGTACCTATCCCAAAAGACATCAGACACCGCCGTGCCCGCACCCTTTGAAGTCACACTTCCAAGTGGGGCAATATCGACACAAAACACCCGACCCGACGCAACCGTGCTCACTGGCACCTCCTACCCAGGGCTATTTGGAAGCACCCTCGAAGTTATTCCAGTTGCTGGCCCACCCCAAAGAATTTTGAGCCCCGCAGGTGCAAGTCCTGCCAGTATCACTTCCCTTCCAGGACTGGGTGGATCAATTGCTGGCAATCTCGGATCGTTTATCAGTTCAGGTTTTCCCGGACAAAGTGCATATTTTCAAAGTGCACCCGTTGAGGCGCGCACCCAAATTATTGGTTCCAGTCAAATTTCCGTCGTCTTAGCAAGTGATTCACCTGTTAATGACGCAGTGTTTTTTGCCAGCCTTCAAATTGTTGCTCCGAATGGTCGAGCGACTTTGCCCCAAGGTTTGGTCGCCCCTATTCGCTTTGACACACTCACCGCAACACCAACCGAGGTAACAATTGATCTCCCTGCAATCGCAGTGGAACTTAATGCGGGGGATTCACTGCGAGTTGTTATCTCCACCACGGACATGGCTTATCGCATGCCTGTTGATCAACGGATCTACTCCGTTGCACTCACATCTGGCGCTGTCACGGTTCCGCTTGTGAGTGGCCTGCAGGCCACAACCTCTGGAACAAGTTTGCTGTGGCTGTTGGTCGTTGTTCCGATCGTCCTCGCGGTGTGGTTGGGGTTGTACTTCGCTCGTCCACGCGCAGAAACCATTACGGAATCAGCTGAACTTACACACCTTCCCGTGCGCATTGAAGGTGTGAGCAAGAAATACAAGGGGGGGTACCAAGCGGTTAGTGATCTGTCTTTTGATGTTCCACCGGGAGTTGTCTTGGGACTTCTTGGTCCTAATGGTGCAGGCAAAACCACGACAATGCGCATGCTCATGGGGTTAATTGCACCCACCGAGGGCAGGATTCAGATCTTTGGTGAACCCGTCTATTTTGGCGCACCAGTGTTACAAAAAGTAGGTGCATTGGTTGAGGGTGCAGGTTTCCTTCCCCACTTAAGCGGCCGCCAAAATCTCGAACTCTACTGGCGGGCCACCGGTCAAACAGGCGAGTCTTACTTGGATGAGGTTCTCGAGATCGCCGATCTCGGAACGGCGATTGACCGCAAGGTCAAGGCCTACAGCCAAGGCATGCGTCAAAGACTCGGGATCGCCCAAGCCATGCTGGGCAAGCCGAGCGTTTTGGTTCTCGATGAACCAACCAACGGCCTTGACCCACCCCAGATTAAGGCGATGCGTGATGTCATGAAGGACTATGCGGCATCGGGCCGCACGGTCATTGTTTCCAGTCACATGCTCAGCGAAGTGGAACAAACCTGCTCCCATGTCGTGGTCATGCACAGAGGCAAACTCATCGCTGTCGGTGAAGTGGAAACTCTGCTGGCTGGCAGAGCAGATGGTCGTCTCGAGGACATATTCCTCGACATGATCGGTGAAGATCTCACAGTTGGGAAAGAGTGATGACACAACTGATAGAAACCAAATTGCCACGAACTTTTCCACTTCGTGTTGAACTAGTGCGGCAGCTCAAACGCCGCAGGACACTCGTTGCGTTCATTTTGGTCATTGCGCTGCCACTCATCGTCGTTGCTGCTGTGAAATTTGGCCCCTCGGTAAACGACAATGGTGGCGGTGGTTTCGGTGACGGTGACCTTGACCTCGTGGGATTAGCCACCGCAGGTGCGTGGAACTTTGCCCTGACCATGGTTTTCTTCGCCTCCGGCTTCCTGCTTCTGATCTTGATCGCCATGTTCTGCGGTGACACTGTCGCCAGCGAAGCCAGTTGGTCCACGTTGAGATACCTCCTCATGGCACCCATCCCTCGCCGCAGACTTCTATCAGTCAAGCTCGTTGTAGGGCTACTCCTATCGATTGCATCGATAATCGTCCTTATTGGTTTTTCTTACCTTGTCGGACTCATTGCTTTCGGCTCAGGAAATATGGTGACTCCCACAGCAGGTGAGTTCAGCAACTCTGAAGCCATCTACCGACTGGCAATCATCGGTGGCTACATTTTCATTTCACTGCTCTTTGCTGCAGGAATTGCATTTCTCATGAGTGTTCTGACCGACATTCCTTTGGGAGCGGTTGGAAGCGCAGTCGTGATTGTGATCGTGAGCAATATTTTGGGCGCAATTGAGGCACTAGGGTCATTGCGGGAATGGCTGCCCACCTATTACAGCAATGCCTGGATTAGTGCGCTCTCCAGCGATATCGAATGGGGTGACATGATTCGAGGAACGTCCTATTCGCTCATTACTTTCACACTGCTTATCGGCTTTGCCTACTACCGCTTTGATCGCAAGGACATTACGTCCTGATCAGTGGCTTACACTTTTTGTACCTAGAAAGGGTCAAACATGATCAAGATTTCAATTGATATGGACGCTTGCCAAAACTACGGCCAGTGTGTTTTTGAGGCAGAAGACATCTTCTCCCTCGATGACAACGGAAAGATCCAGTACGTCAAAGAGGTCCCCGATGACCGTCAAGAGGATGTTGAGAATGCTGTTGATGTCTGTCCCATGCAGGCAATATCCTTTGAAGTTTTCTGACGCTGCCGAGCCCAGATCACCTCGAGTCAAGCGACGAATGGGGCCTGACTGCTATTATTCCCACCCTCTCTTGACCCCGGTTGATTCTCAGACGAGAACTCTCACAAACCTTGGGTGGTGGCTGTTCCCATCGAAGGCAACTCCAGATTTAGTGAGATACTCCAACCCCGCCTTGGGTTTGTGCTCCATATTTGACCATCTCGGCGTCGATATTTAAGCGTTCTGTTTTCATGCCGCCAGATTCTTTATCGACTTGATCCCTGGGAACCAGCCAACTGACTTCAAATTCGAGGCCATCTGGATCCTTTGCATACAGAGCCTTTGTCGCTCCATGGTCCGATGCCCCAATCAGGCTTCCAAACTCCTCCAGAGCCCCTCTGATGCGTCTCAATTCATCAAGGGTGTCAACTTCCCAAGCGAGGTGATACATGCCTACGCTGCCATGCCCTGCAGCACTGCCTATAGCACTCTCGCCGACAGCAAACAGACCCAAATCGTGATCGTTGGAACTCCCCTGCGCCTGCAAGAAGGCTGCCCTTGTATCTATCTGGTGAACTACTCGAAATCCAAGCACACCGCAGTAAAAGTCAAGGCTGGCCTGAAGGTTGCGCACATAGAGCACCGCATGATTGAGACGTTGTATCGGCATGAAGTAACGGTATCGCGGCATTTCCACCTGTTGCTAGCGATATAGCTAAGTCGATATGGAGTAAGAATTGTCATGACGGGCCGGCCATTGATGCCCCGAGCCTTGAGATCTATTCCAATGTAGCGAACGAGGTGTCCTAAGCATGTAACCGCAAGGTTGAACTACGTCCGTTACTCCGGTGACAACGCAAAGTGGGTCGCCGGGGGCTCGAACCCCGAACCTACGGATTAAAAGTCCGCAGCTCTACCATTGAGCTAGCAACCCTGGGACCGATGGTTATTTTGACTGAAATTTAGTCGGAAATTCACCAAGTCGCCGCCCCAAGAGTATCTGTGACCGGTAGTGACTGAAAAGGGGGCTATCAATGGGCAGCGCACCAGGATCCGATGTTGAACGAGGATAATGAACACCCATCAAAGGCTGTGAATGACGGGAGCAAGCATGGAGATCAACAATCCAGAATCAAAAATGGGTAATCGTAGTGAGAGTAGTAGTCAGGCAACGCTCATCCGGGGAATTCTCGGAGCGGGTTCAGTCGTCTTTCTTGTGAGCTCTGCCGTCTTGATCGTTCTGCCAACGTACTTCGGGGAACTCTTGGGCTTAACCACATCAGAAACAAGTGACTGGGCCTTGCGCATGATGGGTGCGGCACTACTTGCTTTGAGTGGGCAGATGTGGTTGGTCAGATCCGCTCCAGAGATAACCATACGTCGATCAGCGGCGGTAATGATTGTGGCCGGTGGAGCAATGACGGTCTTCACCGTCATCATGCCTGCCGACTGGACTATCGCGCGCTTTGCCTATTTAGGCATTGGTTTGGGTTTCCTCACCGCATACTTGGTTGCGCTGATTCGACGCTAACTCAATGCTCAATGCTCAATGCTCAATGCTCAACGCTGACTGGTTGATCAGTCGTTAGCTCTGCTGTCCCATGGACCACATTTGCCAGACGGTGGTGCGTACGCTGCGTGGCTGCTGAAGCACGGAAACGATCGCATGGGCGACATCGTCGGCAACGAGCCACTCAGCAAAGCGAGGGTCATTGTCCACTCGGCCAGCGCCGACAGCGAACTCGGTGCCTACGCCTGCGGGACACACTGCAGTCACGCGAATGCCCTTTTCACGGAGTTCGCGGTCAAGGGAACCTGCAAGTCCGACCTGGGCGAACTTGGTGCCGGCATAAACGGCTTCGTCGCCGCCGCCACGGAATCCTGCAACCGAGGAAACAATCACAATGTCACCCGCACCTGTTGTTTTCAACATGGCCGGAACACCCGCGCGAATAGTCCAAACCGTGCCGTCGTAGTTGGTATGCATCATGCGACGCAGCTCATCATCTGAGTGATCAAGGATCGAGCCATACATTCCAATGCCCGCATTGGGAACAATGGAATCGAGTTTGCCGAACTTGTTCACGGCTGCATCGATAAGTTTTTGATTGTCTTCGACTGAGCGAACATCCATAGGGACAGCAACCGCATTGTCAGCGCCTAACTGCTCCACCAATGCATTCAGTCGATCGCCGTCGCGTGCGCCAAGTGCAACTTTCGCGCCCAACTCAACGAGTTGTTCAGCGGCTGCCTTGCCGATTCCGGAGGTAGCCCCCGTGATTGCAACGACAGTGTCTTTGAGGTCTCTGAGTTGGTAAGCCATAACAACATCCTAGGCCCTGCCGCTGAACGTGCCACTAGGGTTGGTGCATGAAGAAAGTTGTGATTTTTGGCTACGGTCTCGCGGGCAAAGTTTTCCATGGCTCGCTCATTACCGCCGAGCCCGGCCTCGAGGTTGTAGGCATTCTCACTTCGAATCCAGAACGTCAAGCGCAAGCCCAATCAGACTTTCCCAATGCGCTGATCACGGGTGATATCGAGCAGTTATGGGCCTTGAACCCAGACCTGGCGGTTGTGGCGGGAGCCAATGTCACACACGTGCCCTTGGCCACCGATGCTCTCAATCGAGCAATCAACGTTGTGATTGATAAACCCATCGCGGCCGATGCTGCGAGCGTTGAGTTGTTGGCGAAGACTGCATCCAACAACGGGATCAACATTTTCCCGTTCCAGAATCGCCGCTGGGACTCTGACTATCTGACATTGCTCAAGGCAGTGCAGGGGGGAACCCTCGGTGTCCCGCATAGATTCGAGTCGCGCCTTCAACGTTTTCGCCTGTTGTCCAAAGGGGGTTGGCGGGATTCATCAGCCCCCGAGGACTTGGGTGGGGTCTTGTATGACTTTGCACCGCATGTTGTCGACCAGGCGATGGACTTAATGGGCCCCGTTACCAGCGTTCATGCATTTGCTCGGACAGTTCGGGAGACACCTGTTTCTGACGACGACCTCGTTCTCATTCTTGCCCACCAGTCAGGTGCCTTGTCCTACTTGGTCGGATCCCTTGTGACAGCCATCCCTGAATCGCGATTCGAACTCTATGGCGATCGGGGTGCAGCTCGCATCAAAGCGACTGACACTCAAGAAGATCGCTTGAAGAGTGGCGAGATTCCTGGTCCTGAGTGGGGCGTTGAACCTGATTCCAGTGTGATTGAACTGTGGGTGAGCGATGACTCAGGGGATGTTAGCTACCAGACCCTGCCCTCAGAGCGAGGTTCTTGGCCCAATTACTACTCAGAAATTGCAGCTGCCTTGCGCGGTGAGGGCGCACCCACGGTTTCTATTGACCAGGCGATACAAACCATGCGGGTCATGGATGCTGCTCGTGAATCGGTAACAACTCACACCGTTGTTCACTTGGACCCGTCAGCCGGTCACTAGGCAGTTCCTGAGTGGCTATTTGAAAAACCACTCTGCCCGAAGTTCCAATGGGTCATCCTGCGTTGTGGTGTAGGTCTGACTTCCAATGGAATTGTGAAAGACATTCGGTGGCCCATTTTGTGGCTCCACGCAGGTGAAGTCTTGCAACTGATTGAAAATAACAAACCATTCATGTGAACTCGTCACTTGCAAAGCTAGGTCCTTGCCCCACTTCAGCGTTACTGTTTTGTTGGAAATTTTGAATGCGTCATCAAAGGATCCGTCAGAGACAGTTGCACGTTCCAATTGACCGGTGGGCAAGCTTCCCTCTCGCACGGCTATCTCCGCATCACCGAAATCGATCGAAAGAGTCTGTCCGTCACTGAGATGATTCCTAAACCATGGGTGCCAGCCCATGAGAACTGGCACGGGTTCACTAGCGCTTGTCCTTGCGCGCAGTGTTGTGATGAGTGAGTCGGCATGAATCTGCCAACTTGCCTCAATGACCAGCGGACCCAACCAGTCTTTGATGTGATGCGTGGTGACCACCGTGATTGACTCTGCACTTTGCTCTATGAACACCGAATCTGGTGGAGTGTCAAGCGCAAATCCGTGCAGCGCGAATTCTCCGTAATTGCAGGGAAATTCCTTGGTTTGATCACCCCACGTGAGTGAGTTATTAGACAGTCTTCCGGCCCACGGAGCCATGATGTAGAACCCGTGCTCGACGGGATCTGAGCCAAAAGTTCCAATCAGATCGTGTTCACCATACTTCCAACGAGCCAACCGTGCGCCCTGCGCAAAATCAAAGGCGACAAAATTCTGGCCCACACTGCCCGAATATTTCTCAGGAGGCTGAGAGGGCAAGGGATCGATCCATTTCAGTGAGAGGGTCGCTCAAGAGAGCGGCAAAGGCAACTTCGGATGCCCCAACCAATGTGCTGCCAATGTCGAATGATGGCAAGGTAATGCGGGCCCTAGTTTCAAAAAGTGGACGCGATTTCGTGATCTCCTGGACTACTTCATCTCGCACAAATGGATAAACATCAGCCAGATGACCACCCAAAACAATCACGTCAGGGTCAAATGTGTTGACCAAATTAGACAGACCAATACCGATCCAGCGGCCGATCCCCCGCAACCCTTCAATGGCCTGTACGTCACCAGATATTGCTGCCTCGATTGTGTTTGAAATCCCAGGGAACTCGCCCGAGGATCGAAGGATGGCATCGCGACCAACTTCAGTTTCCCAACAGCCAGTGTTGCCGCAGTTGCACGCGTGACCACCAGGGTTCACCACCATGTGGCCGATCTCGCCGGCATAACCACTGGCACCACTCAGCACACGTCCTTCGAGCGCAACTCCCCCGCCCACACCAACGTCACCGGTAAGGTAGACAACGCTGGATGCATTTCGGCCTGCGCCGCGAACGAATTCAGCAATAGCGCCCAAGTTTGCATCGTTACCCAAAATGACACGTGGGGTAGCGCCAAAAACGGCATTCAGTTCCCGCGTGATGTGTTCTTCAAAGTTCACATCGAGCCACCCAAGGTTCGGAGCTTTTCGCACCAAACCAATTTCAGTGTCAATCACTCCCGGAATAGCGATGCCAACTCCGACCCATGCGCTGCCATTGGGCACATGTTCAAAGAGTTCGCTGGTGCAGTCAATTAAGACTTCAGTCGCTTTTGAAACGGCAAACGGTCCGTCACGCTTGGGTCGTTCGACCTGCGCAATGACGCGACCACCAATGGAGATAGCCGCGCCCACAATCCGATCCACTCGTAGATCAAATGCAATGACAAAGGCCGACGACTCTCGAATTCTCACCACAAGTGAAGGGCGACCCACCGAACCACCCGAACCGGGAACTTCTTCAACGATTCCGGTGATGACTAGGTCAGAAACGAGGGCGCCAACAGTACTTCGATTTAATCCTGTTCGAGCAACGAGTTCAGATCTGCTCAACTCGCCATCTTCATGCAAATATCGCAGCACCCGAGCCAAGTTGTGACGCTTGACATCGTCGTTGTTGACAGGTGAAGTGCGAATCATGAGGGGTGCGCGCTAGCGCATCACCCCTGATGATCTCTTGCGCGAGAGTGCGTCGGCACCAGCGGCTAGCATGAGAACTGCGCCCGTGATCATCAACTTGACACCTGCGGAATAACCCAACAACCCCATGCCGTTATCGATCACCGCAACAACGGCGCCACCGATGAGTGCATCATGAATTCGACCGCGCCCACCGAAAAGACTTGTTCCACCGATAACCGCTGCTGCAATTGCATTAAGAACAATGAACTTGCCCGCATTGGGGTCAACGGATGCTGCCCGCGATGCAAAGACAATTCCAGCGAATGCTGCAGTGCCTGAGCAGATGGTGAACACAGCGATGCGAATCTGGCTGACACTAATACCTGCTCGACGTGCGGCTTCAACGTTGCCACCGACTGCATAAACGTGACGCCCGAATCGAGTGCGATCCAGTACGAACCCAAAAATCAATGTGAGGAGCGCGACAATCGGAACAATGATTGGCACACCGCTGAGTGGGTTGAGCTCGGGATTGGTACTGCGTTCCAAACTCAAGGCCCAGACGGCCGCAAACCCGATGGCAGCCGTGATAGCAGTTTTGATGATGATCATGGAAAGTGATGTTGCGGCGAATCCGCGGGCAAGGCGCCGAGCCCTTCCCGTGAATGCGAAGAGGAAATAACCCACCACCACAACGGCATAAAAGACCCACCCGAGCCAGATGGGCATGTTGCTGTTTTCAATGGCAAGAATCACGCCGTCCGTGACGCGAACGTTTCCGCCCTCACCGATAATGATCAGAATGAGTCCTTGGAAGGCAAGGAAGAGGGCGAGTGTGACCACGAAGGATGGAATTCCAACCTTGGCCACAAGCAAGCCGATGCACAGACCAATAACAATTCCGGCAATCATTGCCACGGCGATCGCAACGGGCCACGGGTAGCCCCACTTCGCCATGGACACGGCAAGAAGCGAACCCGCCACACCTGATGTGACACCAGCCGACAGGTCAATCTCACCCAGCAGGAGGACGAAGATCAGTCCCATTGCCAGGATGACTACGACAGCGGCCTGGGTGAAAAAGTTTGCAAAGTTCAGGGGTGTGAAAAAAACCGGCTTCAAAAACGAAAAGAGAGCAACTAGGACAACCAATCCGATGACCGCGGGCATGGAGCCCATGTCTCCACTTTTGATTTTGGTTCGGTAGGCGGCCCATGATTGACTGAGCCCATTCCCCTGCTTCTGCATGTACTTGGGAACATCTGTTTGAGGATTCGTGGTCTGAGACATGATCAAACTCCTTCAGAAGTTTCAGTGCGGCCGCCGGTGATGTACTCGACCACCTCGCCGCTATTTGTTTCACTTGTTCGAAGGCGAGTGACCATTGTTCCGAGGTAAAGAACGTAGATGTAGTCGGCGACTTGGAAAACATCCTGCAAGTTGTGAGAAATGATGACTACACCCAAGCCGTTGTCCGCGAGCCTGCGCACGAGATTGAGAACTTGCTCGGTTTGAGCTACACCCAGTGCCGCGGTTGGCTCATCGAGGATAACGACCTTGTTATTCCAAAGGACTGAGCGTGCAATTGCAACAGTCTGTCGCTGCCCACCCGAGAGACTGGACACCTTCTGCCGAAGCGAGGAAACCGTGCGAACCGAGAGGCTTTGAAGAGTCTCCCCTGCACGGGATTCCATGTGGGCTTCATCGAGTGCAAGACCGTTGACCAATTCACGACCCAAAAACATGTTCTGAACGATGTCAAGGTTGTCGCACAGTGCCAGATCCTGATAAACAACTTCAATTCCAAGAGCTGCGGCAATTTTCGGGTCATCGAGCTCGACCTCTTTGCCTTCAAAGGTAATGGTCCCGCCATCGAAGGGTTGAATTCCCGCAAGTCCTTTAATGAGGGTTGATTTTCCAGCGCCGTTATCCCCCACTAAAGCAGTCACTGAACCAGGCAGCACGGCAAAGTCAATTCCTTGAAGTACGTCAACTGCCCCAAAACTCTTGGTGACTCCAGTGACTTCAAGTATGGGCTGCAAGGTCTCAGTCATTTAACCGTCCTTTTGTTGTGATTGTCCTGAACTCTATTGGAGTTCCATGCATGTCCGGGCTGAAATTCATAAGAAAGATTCACCTAGTCTTGTGGGCCCGCGCAATGCGCGGGCCCACAAGTTACTAGCTAGTTGTTACTGAATGCCCTGTGCTGCACAGGCTTCAGCCACATCACCGGCACAGAGTGCAGCAACGTCAAAGCCTGGTGAGGCTGAGATGACGTCATTGACATTTTCTGCGTAAATGATGACTGGATCGGAGTACTTGGCAGGCACTGTTACACCTGCAACGTCGACCGAACCTTCAACTGTTGGCATTTCGCCATTGAGCAGTGCAATCGCGAGTGCGGATGCATCTCCAGCTTCGAGTGCAGTGTTCTTGAACACCGTCATGCACTGCTTGCCCAGGAGGACGTTCTGCATGCCGCCAACTGTTGCATCTTGACCCGTTGTCGGGATCTTGATGCCGTTTTTGTCGTTGACTGCAATTGCTGCGCCGCCCAGGCCATCGTTGGCAGCAAGGATGCCATCGATCTTTCCACCAAGGTCAGTGAACATTTGTTCGTAGATGACGCCACCCTGCTGGTTATCCCAGTCGGGAACTGACTCATCCTTGACTGGTGTGACACCAGCAGCGGCGAGAGTTGTTTCGTAGCCCTCTTTGAACATTGCGGCATTACCGTCAGTTGGTGAACCATTGAGGAACACGACTGCAGCTGCTGCAGGATCGACACCATTGTCGCCGAGGCACTTGAGGAGACCCTCTGCCTGAAGCTGTCCAACCTTTACGTTGTCAAATGACACGTAGTAGTCAGCAGGTGCGAATGGACGGTCGTAAGCGATGACAGGGATGCCCTGAGCCTTTGCCTTTTCAGCAACGGTTGCACCTGAGCCATTGAGGTCAACAAGGACCATTACACCGCAACCGCCGGCGAGCATCTGGTCACCGATTGTTAGGTACTGGGTTGTGTCGCCCTGTGCGTTCTGGATGTCAGCGGTGAAGCCAGCAGCTTCGAGTGCAGACTGGATAGCTGGACGATCTTGGTTTTCCCAGCGGTCAGAGGACTGGCTGTCTGGGAGGATGACGCAGGCGTTGCCGCTTGTGGCTGCTGCATCTGTTCCACCGTCGGCTGCTTCAGCACTTGTCTCTGTTGTATCTGCAGCAGTATCTGTAGCTGAATCACTTGAGCTACATGACGTGAGTAGCAAAGTAGCTGCCGCGGCACCCGCGATAGCTACGTAGAGCTTCTTCTTCATTCGTTTCCTTCCCCCGCGAGTATCTCTCGCGCAGTTTGTGTTTCTAGATTCCGAGAATTCGATCAATTACAAGTTGATCGAGTGCCTCGTTTGCGTATCCGCGAGCTGCGAGTGCAGCCACATCGAATTGTTCTTGCATCAACTGATGGAGTGAGGCAGCTGAGTAAGCGCCAACAGTCGACGCCGCGAGTTCCGGAGTACTCGCAGCTGCGAGTGCATCCTTTACTCGAGGATCTTGATCGAACTCGCGTGCCTTGGCTGCGAGTGCGAGATAGGTGCGCATGCACCCTCTGGCAAAGTCCCAGACGCCATCGCCCGATTCATTTCGATACGGACGAGCATCGAAATGCTTCGGTCCGTCATAAGTTGAGTTTTCAAGCAGGCGGACCAGCATGAAGTCATCCTTGATACCTTCGGAGCCAAAACGTAGGTCCTGATCAAAACGGCCAATTTTTTGGTCGTTGAGATCAATGTGGTACAACTTTTCCTGCCATAACGCTTGAGCAACGCCCTGGAAAAAGCTCAGGCCCGCCATGGTCTCGTGAGCCACTTCAGGGTTAAGTCCGACCATGTCGGGGTACTCGAGCGTGTTGATGAATGCCATGGTGTGGCCAATGGTTGGCAGGAATGTGTCACCGCGTGGCTCATTTGGCTTGGGCTCCATGGCAAAGCGAATGTTGTAGTTCTTTTCTTTGACATAACCGCACAGGAAGTCCATTGCCTCTTTGTAACGGTCCAATGCATCCGCGGGGTTCTTGCTAGCGGCACTTTCAACGCCCTCACGGCCACCCCAGAGAACGTACGTTGGCGCACCCAGTTCGGCAGCTACATCAATATTGCGGAGGGTCTTTTGAATTGCATAACGGCGCACCTCGCGATCATTTGAAGTGAATGCGCCATCCTTGAATAGCGGGTGCCAAAAGAGGTTCGTTGTCGCCATTGAGCAGACAACACCGGTTTCGTCGAGGACTTTCTTGAAAGCATCAAGTTCAGCGCGACGCTCGGACTCGGGTGCCCCAAACGTCATGAGATCGTCGTCGTGGAATGAAACACCCCAAGCCCCAATGTCTGCCAAGCCACGCACGAAATCAGCGGTGGTTATGGGCGGACGGGTGCTGTCACCGAACGGATCGCGGCCTGGGTGCCCAATGGTCCACAGCCCGAAGGCGAACTTGTCTTCGGGAACCGGTGTCAGTCGATCATTCATGGGTTGATTGCGCCTCGCTCATCTCTGAATAAATTGTTGTGGTTGACAACATATGCCAGAAATGCATGAACAGGCAATAGATTTTGATACTTTTTTGAAATCTTCAGGTAACAATTCGGTTACGGCAATGCAGCCTCGACAAAACGGTCGAGACTCGCCGGGGCCGTTGCGAAGAACATTGACGGCTCCACCAGTTCCAACTCCAAGAGCATTGGCTTCCCGTTTGTTTGATCAATAAGATCAACGCGCGCATATAGAGGTGTGCCGAATTCTCGGGAAACGTGATCCAGTACGGCACTCCCCACCAAGAGTTGATCTGCCCGCGCAACTCGGGGATCAATGACCTCCTGAACAAACAGCCCATGGGCAAATTCGGCCTCCACATCCTTTTGGAGCAGCGGTCCCTTTCGGATCGCGTGGGAAAAGCGCCCATTCAGGTAGAGCAGAGCCGTCTCGCCGTCTAGGTCAACAGAATCAAGGTAAGGCTGAATCATCACTGTTTTACCCGCAGAGTGAATAGCATCAATGAGCATCTGAGCTTGGGGTCGCGACGCTTCCGAGCCACTAAATCGACGGGTATCACGGCTGCCGGCGGACACCGATGGTTTCACCACAAAGTCAATAGAATCGGGGACCTCCCACATGTGTTCACCCGGCTCAACGAACTGAGTGGGGATCACTTCAATATCAACCGCTGCAAGATCACGGAGGTAGGTCTTATTTGCATTCCATTGAATCGTGTTGAAGGAATTCCTTGTTCGAGACCCGAGGGATTTCACCCAGCTAAGGAATTCGGGCAAGGCGTCGGTGTAATCCCAGGTGTTGCGAATTATCACTCGATCAAAGGCATCCCAGTCGACGCCGGGATCAGACCAAATAGCCGGTGTCGCCTCAGCACCGGCATCGGCAAAGGCTTTGATCAAGGGCTGATCATCCGGATCTAACTCCGGTAGGTCTTTGCAGGTTGCTAGCGCGATTCGAGGGGACACCGGCTAAAAGTACTAGGTGAGAATTACTATGAAACGACAACCATGATGTCGCGCGTTGAACCATCCGGGTTGGCAACGGTAATGGTCGCAGTCCCAGCCATAAGCGCTTTGGCGCCTGGGTTCATCACAGCGCTACCGTCATCGGAGCCCTGAGTGATTTCAAGAATGTCTGCGTTGTCTACTGAAATGGTTGTGTTTGCGGGGTCATCCACCACGATGTCAAGAAAGTCCCCAACAACTGCTGCGGCATCAGTTTGGTCAACAGTAATGATGACCGGTGGCAACATCTGTGTGCCTTCACTCGTTGACTCCGAGGCTGAGGTTGTATCTGTTGCGGAATCGTCGCTGCTGGAGCAGCCAGCGAGCACTGCAATGCCGAGTAATCCTGCGGCACCTAATGCTGCTGTCTTGCGCATGCTGATCATGATTTCTCCTTGAACTCCGAATACTGCCGGTTTGTTTAGCCGCAAGTTGGACGTGCGTACACGTCCTTTTGGTTCCGTGTATTGGGAAATACTTGAGAGAAGAACGAATTAGATCAAGTTGTCGAGTTGGTCAACCCTCGCCTGATGGCGCCCGCCCTCGAACGGCATGGTGAGGAATGCCTCCAGCGCAGGCTGAATCTCTTCAAATGTTGAAACGCGTTCACCCAAACAGGCGACATTGGCATCATTGTGTGCTCGCGAAAGTTGGGCATCCTCGACTGTTCGAATCACGGCACCACGGACCCCGTGCACTTTATTGGCCGCCATGCAGATTCCCTGTCCGCTGCCGCAGACCGCAACACCCATTTGCGCTTGCCCCGAGGACACCATGCGTCCTAGTTCTGCACCATATTCCGGGTAGTCCACTCGTTCTGCCGTGAAAGTACCAACATCAACAACCTCGTGCCCGCTGGCCAAGAGCCATGCACTCACCAGACTCTTCAGTTGAAAGCCGGCATGATCTGATCCGACGGCAATAATCACGGTGCCTCCACAATCACAGTGCCTCCATACTCACGGTGCCTCCACAATCACAGTGCCCCACGGTCACGAGCATGTCTCCACCAAACTTTCTAACGTCCTGCACGACCAATCTTGCACCATGACAGGATCGGGGTGTGGATTCAGTACCCGCAGAGCGCGAACGAATCGTCGTCGTTGTCGGCAGCCTCAATACCGATCTTGTAATTGGGCTTGATCGAATGCCGGACACGGGTGAGACCGTGCTGGGCCATTCGTTGAGTCAGGTCCCTGGCGGCAAGGGGCTCAATCAGGCCGTGGCCGCCCAGAGAGTTGGCGCCAAGGTTGCCATGATTGGCGCGGTGGGCAATGACGCATTCGGCAGAGAATTACTGTCCGTCCTCGAACGTGAAGGTATTGAGCAATCTATTGCTGTCGCTGACGGAAGCAACACAGGAACAGCAGTTATCGAACTCGCCGACAACGGCGAGAACCGAATCGTTGTTGTTCCGGGGGCTAATGCGCAGGTGGATCCCAGTCGAGTGCACGATTCCCTCACGGCATTGAGTGAACGGTTCGAGATTGGCGTAGTGCTCGTTCAAGGTGAGATTGCCCTCGACGCCACGGCCAGTGCGCTTGCATTCGCTCGGGAGCTCGGGGCCATAACAATTCTTAATCCCGCACCGATGCGTGAGTTCAGCAAAGAAATTCTTGGAAATGTTGATTACCTTATTCCGAATGAATTCGAAGCTCGCGATTTAGTTTCACATTCCGAAATACAGCTTGATTCCATGTTGGATTGCGTTGAGGCTGCAAACACAATCCTTGATCTTGGTGTCCGGAACGTCATTGTGACGCGCGGTGAAAAGGGTGCAGTCTGGGCAAATGCAAATGGCTCAGGGCAAGCAGCCGCATTCCGCATTGTTCCCGTTGACACCGTCGCCGCGGGTGACGCATTTTGTGGGACGTTTGCTGCCGCCTTAAATCACAACGAGACTTTTGCTGAAGCGTTGCGCTGGGCTAGTGGTGCGGGCGCGCTCGCCGCAACACGAACTGGGGCTGTCGATTCCCTTCCGAGCGAATTGGAAGTTCGCGAACTACTCGGCCTGACGAATTAACCACTCAACCGTTGGGAACTAATTCGGGTTGGGAAGTCCAATCGTTATTGGGTTGCCATTACGAGTAATTGTCACGGTGCCTTCACCAAAGTTCACCGGAGCGCTCTCAGTTGCAGACCGTGGAACAAAAACTGTGACCATGACCTGCTTCTCACCCTTGCGCGGAATGGTGATCGTCCGCGATAACACGGTTCCTGGAGCTTTCACGCCCCAGTCGGTGGTATGCCACCCGACTGAGGAACCATCACGTGCGCTCCTTAAATCCCAAGCGCCAACACCTGCCTGCACAATGTCGACTTTTTGGTCCCCCGCCACCATGGAAAGCTGTCCTTCGGGGGTTCCCTCAACGCCAATGCCGGGGGCAATTTGCCAGCGTTGTGTAACTTCACGGTTTTTATATGACTTGCGCTTTGCCTTGGGAACCTTCACTTTTTGTCCATCAATGTAATCAACAACAACAAGTGCATCTGCGGAGCGGACATACGTTGTGCAGCGCGTGATCTCTGTTTTGGTCCAAGCCTTGTCCACTAAACATGAGTAGTCATTACCCCCAGTGGCTGAGTCCGACCTACTGGTGGTCTTAACCACACCTTTCCATCTGTTATATCCCGCGTTCGCCACCGTGAAAGTGGAGTGTGCCGCTCGAGTCTTGACGTATGAGCGGAGTGAACTTGAGTTGTAACGGTACGGACCTGGGTCTCCGATCCACTGAACTCCCCTGGAATACAACGTCACGGAACCACCATCGTCATGCGTGTGTGCGGTGGCTGGCCTAGAACTCTTGAAGCGCAGTGAATAGTACGTGTCCGGTTGCCCTGATCCTGATGGTGCCCATGAATAGCGGCCAAAGATGTAGCCGCCGTCGTAGGCCGTGTAGACAGGTGTTGGTGGGGCGCCCGCGGTTCCACGGGATCGCAGCCAATCCGCACGCCAATCCCCGATGCCGAATGTATTGCGCAATGTGACCGAGGCGGTGTCGCCCAATGACTCAAGCTTGAAATCTGGGCGGACCGCTTGCGCCACAAAGGCATACAACAGGCCGCGTAACTCGGGAATCGGATCACTCGGAATGCCACAGGTCGCGGCTGCAGCCTCAATTTGAACCAGAAGTTTCTCGATATACATCGCGTACTGGGGAGAGCCTTCAACATCACTGCCGTCATCGTTGATCACACCGCGGGCGATTGCGACTAGATGGTTAAAGGCGGCATCCCGCAAATTGACATCGCCCACTGAACAAAATGTTGCCAAGGCCCCTGTCTGTCGCACCAAGTCCGTGTTATTCGCCCCAATCGCAATTTGATTGCCGCGCCGGTATGACTTCCACATTGTGGTGGCATCACGAACCGCGGCCTGTTGAATCTTTGGATCTTGCAAAGTCTGCCAAGCGCAAGCAAGTGTCTGCGTGCGAAGTCCACCGTAAATCGTTCCGTCGACCCAAACACCGCGAGCACCTTGGTGATCATCGATCCAGTAGTACATCAACTGTCGGAATCGGTCGACCATTGCTTGATTGCGTTTGTTCACACCTCGAAACAACAAAGGCAACGCCCAGTCCAAGGAATTGATATGACGATTACCCGAAAGGTCAGCACTGGATTGGGCTCTCCAGTTGGGATGCTCACTAATTGTGTAGGTCCCGCCTTTACCCATGTCAACTTTGCCATTCATCAATGCCCGTGCTTCGGTGCGCTGCTTGCTCACCGACATGGGGAACAACGTGGTGCACCAACTACCCAGTGAATCCGGCATAGCTGGCGGAGGCGGTGCAGGAGCAGGATCGACTGGAGCAGGATCGACTGGAGCAGAATCGGCTGGAGCAGAATCGGCTGGAGCAGTTTGCTCCGAAGGAATAGTTGCATCTGGTGCAGGGACATCTTCGGCATATGTGGGCGCGAATCCGAGCAGTGACATGACGACAACGGCACTGATCACCGTTGTGACCGTGCCCGCCGGGAGAAGTCGGCCCTGAGGCCGCAGCGAAAACATCTAGACCATCATCACCCGAGGTACAGGGGGGGTGTCAAACCGGGGTGTCTTCTCCGCGTGTTGCCATGCGTTCCGTAGCCGCACGTTGTGAAGGCGAAGTCGGCCCCAATACCCACCCCAAACTCCCCAGGAGTGCTGAGATGGCAGGTTTCACCACGGCTAGTGGGATCGTGGGCACATTGAGCAGTGACCGTTCATAACTGCCCATGGTCGCTGCCGCTCCCGCGTACAACATGCTGTACGGAGCCTTTGCTGCCAATGGGACCGGAGCGTTACGCACAAATCGCGCGGTGCGCTGTGCCCGCTCGCCTCCCATGAATTCTG
This sequence comes from Candidatus Nanopelagicales bacterium, assembly GCA_023253325.1. GTDB lineage: Bacteria > Actinomycetota > Actinomycetes > S36-B12 > S36-B12 > UBA4592. The sequence continues at coordinate 18,458 of JALRGY010000010.1, forward strand.
ATCGAAACCCACGGAGCTGATCCTGGAGTTCCATGTAGGAGCGCGGTGGGTTGTCAACGCCCACCATCTCACCGGCAATCGCCCATTCGCGCACGTATTGATCCGGACCACCAGGGATTTCCCCACCCCACACCAAGTGTGTTGCGAGAAATGAATCCGCGAATGCAACATGCACCCAGCGCAATAGGTCAGCGTCGTTAGCGGAGTACGGAATGGTCTCGCCACCGACGTTTACGTACTCACCTTTAACTTTTCGATGCATCCCACGCACACGCGCGCACTCACGTTCGGCCATGTCTCGGTCACCAAATGTCACAACCGTGAGCCACTGGGTGGTTCCAGCCAAGCGACCCAGTGGGTCTTCCTCATACCGTGAGTGTTCATCAACACCTGCGAGAGCACCTGGATGCAGCGCTTGCATCAACAGTGCGCGCACGCCACCAACGATTGTTGGTAGTGAGCCGTGAACGGTCCACGCGGCAGAACCAGGGCCAAAGAAACCTTCATCCGTTCCGTGCGCGAGTTGCTGAACCCACTCCGGTGCGCCGTCAGGTTCACCCGAAACGATCGAGCGAAAGCCTGCAGCGGCTTTACCGCGAATGAAATCAAATGCCATGGGCCTACTCTGCCCAAAATTAGGGCAGCCCGCACCTTGAGTGCGATAGGTGTGTCACGCAACCCTGAAACCAGTAGACCCACCGCGGAGGAGGATCGCGGTGGGTCTACTTCAAACCCCGAGGGGTTTGATCCGACATTGGGGCTTGAGGTCCCCGCAGTCGGTTACTGCAGTGTTTGCTGCGTTACTGGGCGGCCACCAGGGTGAGTGGCACTGACAGGGTTTCCCCGTTACGCAACACGGTGAGTTCGATGGTGTCTCCCGGTGCATTGGCGCGAATCGCGACAATGAGCGCGGTTGGGTCGGTGATAACCAGTCCATCGACCTTGGTGATTACGTCACCGCTCTGCAACCCTGCGGTATCCGCTGGCGATTCCGCGGTCACCTCAGAGACAGCGCCGCCAGGACCTTGGAAGCTCATGTCGAGCTGAACACCGATGATCGGGGTTTGTGAGGTTCCCGTGTTAATGATTTCATCGACAATTCGCTTTGCTGTATCAATGGGAATTGCGAAACCGAGTCCAATATTGCCGCTGGCTGCTCCCATTCCTAGGGTCGCAATGGCCGAGTTCACTCCAATGACCTCGCCCGCGCCATTAACAAGTGGGCCGCCAGAGTTTCCTGGGTTGATCGCGGCATCGGTTTGGATCGCGCTGATGTAGGAGGTGTCACCCTGACCACCTGCGGTTACAGGCCGGTTCAACGCACTCACAATTCCTGATGTCACCGTTCCTTGCAATCCAAGTGGGGAGCCAATCGCGATTGCAGTGTCGCCCACATTGATTGCATCTGAGGATCCCAGCGTGAGGGCAGGCAATTCAGTCCGGTCAACTTTGACAACCGCGAGGTCATACCCGGCGTCAGCGCCAACAAGTTTTCCCGTCGCCGTTGAGCCATCTGAGAAGGTGACATCAATTTTCCCACCATCACCCGCGCCACCGGCCACGTGATTATTTGTCACGATATAGCCATCACCACTGACAACGAAGCCTGTTCCCGTGCCCTCGCCATCGGCGCCTGACACATTAAGTTGCACGACCGATGGCTGAACTGCAGCGGCAACGGCGGCAATGCTTCCTGCAGCTGGTGCAACTGCTCCAGCGGATGCAACAGTGATCGTGGAGGATGAATTATTTTCAGCGAGTGTGTAACCGACCGCGCCACCAACAGTCCCAACAAATAATGCGCCAACGGCAACACCAGCGATGAGTGCGCCCGTTCGCGACTTGCGCGGAGCTTCCGGCTGCATCACAACAATGGGTTGCGTGGCCTCGGGGGGCTGTGGTGGAAGGTAGTCATTGAATGGTGCTTGGGGTGTCATGGTCATTATGCCTCCAGGTTCGCGTTCTTTGCTGTGTCTTCATTGGACACTAGAAAGTTCCAATTGGCTCCCCGGAAATGTGCAAATCACCGTCTGCTAACGCAACCTTTACGTTCCCCTTACAAAACACTCCAAAAATCTGCATCCACTACCCTGAAGGCGTGCAATTTCTCTCCGGACCCGATCGCATTGACCGCGCGGGGGAGCTGCTGGCTCACGGTTCCCTTGTGATCATCCCCACCGAAACTGTTTATGGCTTAGGTGCTGATGCAGAAAATCCCGACGCGGTTGCACGCATTTTCACCACAAAGAATCGCCCCATGGATCACCCACTCATTGTTCACATCTCCAGCGCTGACTCCCTTGATTACTGGGGCGTCAATATTCTCGACTACGCCCGAGACCTTGCTGCGGCTTACTGGCCCGGACCAATGACACTCGTTGTTCAGCGCAGCGACAAAGCGAGAGATTTTATTACCGGCACCCAAAACACCGTTGCGCTGCGAGTCCCAGGACACGAAACAACCAGACACATTATCGATGCCCTAGCCAAGGCAAAATCCAAACAGTACTCAGGTGTGGCGGCGCCGAGCGCAAACAGATTCGGCAAAGTCAGCCCAACATCATTGGATCATGCTGTCCATGAGCTCGGCGACTATCTGCAGGAGTCAGATGCCGCACTTGACGGTGGCCAATGTGACGTTGGAATTGAATCCACCATTATTGATTGCACCGGTCCAAATCCAGTCATTTTGCGCAGCGGGGCCATCACCGAAACAGACGTCACGCAGATCGCAACGCTCTCAGAATTTGAGAGTGCCGTGCGAGCACCCGGCATGCTCGCTTCACACTATGCGCCCACTGCCACAGTGCGCATCATCGATTCCATCGACCAAGTCAACGAAGAAAACGAAGCTTTCTTAGCACTTGCCGAGTTCGAAACCCCAAACAACTGCAGTCGTCTGGCCTCTCCAGGTAATGCCACCGAGTACGCCCAAGTTCTGTACTCCGCACTCAGACAAGCAGATGATCTTGGTTGTTCAACCGTCTTCGTTATTGCCCCGCAAGGACCCGGCATCGCTGCTGCCGTGCGCGATCGTCTTGCTCGCGCCGCACATGGTGAATAAAGATCTATTCGGACACCATGCGCAGATTATTTAGGCGCCATGCGCAATGCAGCATCAAGGCGAATCGTTTCGCCATTGAGATAAGCATTCTCAACCACTGTTTGAACCAGTTGCGCATATTCATCAGGCAGTCCCAACCGCCGCGGGAACACTGGCGTCGAAGCCAGATGCTCTTTCAAACCCGGGGGCATGGTGTCATAAATGGGAGTATCAAAAAGTCCCGGCGCAATTGTCATCACGCGAACTCCAACAGGGGAAAGATCACGGGAGAGCGGGAGCGTCAATCCAACAATCCCACCCTTGCTCGAGCTGTAGGCAGCCTGGCCGATTTGGCCATCAAAAGCTGCAAGGGATGATGTCAGCACGACAACTCCTCGCTCACCATCTGCATTGGGTTCATTCTTTGCCATTTGCTCGGCTGCCAACCGCGAAACATCGTAGGTGCCAATCAGGTTGATGTTGATCACGCGGCGATAGTTATCAATTGATGCGGCTTTACTTTCACGATCCAGCGTTCGCTCCGCCCAACCGATGCCTGCGCAGTTCACCGCAACGTGTAGTCGACCAAACTTTTCCATCCCTGCGGCAATACCCGCGGCAATTGCATCAGTACTTTGAACATCGACCTCAACTGCAAATGCGCGGTCACCGAGTTCCGTGGCAAGTGCTTGAGCGGCTGCCAAGTTAAGGTCGGCGATAACAACGCCGCCTGCGCCGCCTGCAATTGCTCGCCGAGCAACGGCCTCGCCTAAACCTGAAGCGCCACCGGAGATAAAAAAGACTGAGTCAGTTGTTTGCATAGTCCAACTCTATTCGCACCACGGATTAGAAGCCGCTCAGTTCAGGCATAACCCAGTTCATGGAGTCTGGCATCACTGATTCCGAAATGGTGGGCCACTTCATGCACCACGGTGACCTCAACCTGCCGCACCACATCACTTTCAGATTTACAGTGTCTCAGGATTGGTCTCCTATATATGGTGATGCGATCAGGCAGCGCACCTGAATACCCGCTGCCACGTTTGGTCAGGGGGATCCCCTCATAGAGTCCCATCAACCCGGGCCGACCAGGTTTTTGATCTTCAACGAAAACAACAACGTTGTTCATCAAGCCCGCAAGGCCGGGAGGTATGGCATCGAGACCCATTGAGACAAGCTCTTCGAACTTCTCCATGGGAACGGCTTCAGGTGGAACCATGCCCCTACCCTCACATCCCGATGGTCAAGGCGCACCTCCAAGCCCCGATCGTGGGGTGGTAACACCCACAACCGCCCCCTCCCCTACACTTTCCCAGTCGCTGACAGTCGCGTTGACTGCCCACGACACAGTTCAATAGGTCCCCATCGTCTAGTGGCCTAGGACGCTGCCCTTTCACGGCGGTAACGCGGGTTCGAACCCCGCTGGGGATACGGTTTCCGCACGTTGGGAATCACAAGTTTGGCCCCGTAGCGCAGTTGGTTAGCGCGCCGCCCTGTCACGGCGGAGGTCGCCGGTTCGAGCCCGGTCGGGGTCGCTCAGTTCGGAGAGATCCGAACTTGTTGGCCAGGTAGCTCAGTTGGTACGAGCGTCCGACTGAAAATCGGAAGGTCGACGGTTCGATCCCGTCCCTGGCCACCACATCTCCCTGATGGGAAAGCCCTCAAATTGCATGACAGCGTCAACTGTCCGCAACACTTTGAGTACGCTTGACGTGGAAATGTTGAGATTTCTGCGGCTAAATCGACACAGGGAGTAATTGAATGCGACGCGTAATTGGAATTATCGCAGCATGTAGTGCACTATCAATTGCTGCTGTGGCACCTGCCAGTGCGGAGAACCTTGCCGGCCAGAGTGTGTCGAAGGCTTACTCCATCATGATGACCAACAGTGAAGGCCAGTCACTCGTAGTGGGCCCAAAGCTGTCACGCCAGTTTGCTGTGTTCAGCACCAACTCCGGTCCTGCAGATTCACCTTGGTTGTGTGACCTCTCAGGATCCGATGAAGTAGAGGGTAAAGAAGCCCACGACATTATTTCTATGGAATTCTGGCTTCAAACGAGCCAAACCCTGAGTGAAGCCGTTCAGGAAATTTACGTGTATTCGAATGAAAAGCAAGCAAAGCGCGCGTATGACGACATCGCTAAGAAGATCAAGCGCTGCGAAGGTGAACACCAACCTGCTGCTGAAGAAGGCGGAAAAAGTGGCAACAGTGAACCTGAAGGCAAGACAACACGACTGACAAATGGCACCAAGAAGGCTGCTGACGGCGATTCGTTCTTGTGGGTGCGTTCAACAACGACGGTCGCCAGTCCGGACGGGATTGTTGAGCATGATTACAAGACGGTGCGTCACTTTGGCTCCTACCTTCAGATCCTTCAGGTGCAAAGCGAAGGGGTTTCTGCGAACAAATTAACTGCCAAGCAAATTCGAATCACCGATCGTCTGACGGATCAACTCGGCGATCGCTGGAGTGCAACATTTCGCTGAGCAGCAACGATTATTAGGCCCAATCTGCACCGGACCGGCACGCACAACATCGAATGGATGGCTTAATTCATAGCTCGCCCAAATCGGAAAGTTAACGGTTCGATCCCGGCCTTGGCCACCACACTTTCGCCACAAGGAGGCTTAATGGGCAACATACGAGATGAGACAGAGCCAGAAGTCGCGCATCAACGGTCCCGAAGTAGCAGACGCCACCGCACGAAAGTGCTCATCGCCATGACGGTCCTCGTAATGGTCCTCGTGGTGGGCACTATGGTTACGGGCAATCGATCTGGATACGCGTGACAGGCTATCCATAAACCGCAGGTGAGCTTGCCGCAGAGAGGGCCTCATGAGCAACAGGCGAGATGAGACAGAGCCAGAAGTCGCGCATCAACGGTCCCAGAGTGGGAGGAGCCGAAGCTGCGCTGCGCCCATGTCACCAGCACGCACATTTCCGCGGTCACGGCTGTGGGCCAAAATTGCGACCCTGTCGGTCCTAACGGTCCTCCTCGGCGCTCTCCTCTTCACCGCAACGCCCGTCGCCCTAGCGAAGGCGGGTTCCGGTTCTTCCCTCAGCGTGCGCAAGGACGTCAAGGACCTGACGAAGCGCGAAAAAGCAGAGTTCGTCAGCGCGGTGCTCACGGCCAAGAATGTGCCCTCGCCGTGGGATCCCAAGCTGTCCTACTATGACCAATTCGTCCAGTGGCACCGCGCCGCCTTCAAATGCAAGCATGGATGGCAGCAGGACGGCAACTGGGCCGGGGCGGCACACAACTCACCGACTTTCCTCCCGTGGCATCGGCAGTACCTGATCCTGTTCGAGCAGATGCTGCGGACCACGAGCGGAAATCCAGACTTAACACTTCCGTACTGGGACTGGACGAACGCTGATTCCACAGCCGCTGTCTTTTCCAACGACCTGATGGGGCCCGAAGGGGACCCCGCCCACGACTTTGCAGTGATGTCCGGCCCCTTCCGCAAGGGCGCGTGGTCCTTCAACATCCAGGACCCCGCGGTCTACCTCGACGGAGTCCGCACGCCTGAGAGCTTCATCGTGCGACGCTTCAACGTGTTCTTCGAGGAGTCTCCCGGCCTGCCCACGGCGAAAGATGTCAAGCAGGCTCAGGCGGTCTCCCACTACGATCACGCACCCTTCAACGCCCAGTCCAAGACATCTGAGTCGTTCCGCAACACGCTTGAGGGATGGCGGAACGCAACACCCAGCGAATGCAAAGACGGTTGGCTGATGCAGACGCAGACCAAGGGGTCACCCCACGATCTGCACAACCTCGTGCACATCTACACGGGTGGTATTTGGAAGGAAGGAGACGAGGTCGTCCAAGGGACGATGGCCTATAACACCTCCCCCAACGACCCGATCTTCTTCCTCCACCACGCCAACGTAGACCGCATTTGGGCGGCTCAGGAACTGGCTAGTGGCGGCCATTATCGGCCGAAGGCAATCGGGGAGCAAGGCTTCAATGGCGCCGACACAATGTGGCCCTGGCGAAACCGAACCATCAACAGTTGGTTCGGCACCATCCGCAACGGCTATATGTACGAGCGCCTGCGCTGATCGCCAATTGTCCCGGCCGCTCGATCAGAACGCAGAAGTTGATCGGCTGCTCGACCTCGGTGCATCGCGATGCGACATCGGCCAAGGGGAGGTCTCCTGGGTTGTGCTCACTGACCCTGAAGGCAACGAATTCTGCATACTTTCGTCACCGAGATAACTAGTTCGGCATTTCCCGGAAAAGGCAGTCGGTGTCTTCCTCGCCTTTCATGGCAAGTGGCCAAACTTTGGAGCACTTGGGAAAGTACATCGATCCATCAGATTTATCCAGTCGACCACTCACCGCCTTTTTCCCAGAGGCCAATGCGCCACCGCGCGTGACAATCGTGAGACGAAAACTGCCCTTGGATTCAGCACCGACGGTCAATCGCATCTTGATCGGCTTTGTCTGACGACCATCACGGTGACGGAACTGCAGCGTTCCCTGATAGATGGATTGACCCACACCAGCGCTAGCTTTCCTCAGCGTCAGTTCATAGCCAATTCGATTTTGGGTGAGTGACAATGTTTTCCACTGGCCCGCAACATTTGGGTCATAAGTTTGCAAAGGAAATGCCTGTGCCGAGATTCCAGACATTAGTAGGACAGCACCCATCGCCGCCAAGAGCACGAACCGAACCATGGAGAACCTCCCGTACTAACCGATGGCCCACAGGCTACGGTCAAAGACCGCGAGAAGCCACTCGGCCGTCTCCAATTGATAACCTGCTGGAGTCACACCATAAGCGAGACGATCAAATACCGTGTTTCCACGGTATCCGGCCGCACCAGCCCTGGATACCCTCGGGAAAGCCTCGGTTGAGGGACTGAAATCGCTGGGCACGAAACAGGCAGTGGGCTCAGGTGTGATGCCGATAGGCTGAAGGCCCGTCAATCAACTGAGCGGAATTGGCCATTTACGGTCACACGGAAATGTCGCAATCGTGGAGGAGTCGACCTTGAACATGACTGATGGGACATCAGAAGGTGGTCGACACAAGTCCGAGGTCCTGGAGGCCATCTTTGACGCAGTCGAGGATGCACCCAAAGAAAGCGCAGGCACCGGATCTCATCTCTTTCGTGCAAAGGCACTCGCTCAATTAGACATTCCCAAACAAATTGACAACCTGCTGCCCGTCACCTCCCCCCGCCTCTGGCTGGCCATTGCAGGTGTCGCGGTTGCCATCATTGCCGGACTGGTTTACGCGGGGGGCACGACCGTGACAGCGTCCGTGAGTGCAGTGGGTCGAGCGATCGCTTCGCCTGGATTGGAAAATGCGACAAGTCCTACTGAGGTACTTGTTGAGCAAGTACTGGTCGCACCGGGCACCCCCGTGAACTCAGGGCAAAAAGTCCTTGCAGCGACAGATGTCGCCGGGGCGACGGCCAGCGTTTATTCCTCGATCGACGGAACGGTATGGCAAGTGTTCGTCGCACCCGGTGTGAGCCTGCCGCGCGGTGAATCCGCCGTGACCATCTTGCCCAACGGCAGTGAAAATTCTTTGCTGGTTCCCCTGCTGGAATCAGAAGCCGCAGTGGTTTCGGTAGGACAATCGGCTGAAATCGCCACGGGTGAGGGAGTATTTAAAGGTGTGGTGAGTGATATCGCTCCAGCTCCAATGCCCGGCTCCGTTCTTGGGGCCCGAACTGGTCTGCCATTAGATCCGTTGGCCACTTACATCAACGTGGCGATCACAACTAAAACCGCCATCACACCAGGAACAGAGGCATCCGTTGAAATAATTCAATCGCAGGAGTCGCTTCTGCTGAAGATTGTCGGTCAAGGTTGAGTATCGATACGGCACCGCGAGTTCGATCGCGGTTTCGAGCACAAGTCCCTTCCATCCTCCAGATGGAAGCCACAGAATGCGGGGCGGCAAGCCTGGGAATGATCCTCGCCAGTTATGGGAAATTCGTGCCGCTCGATGAGTTGCGCCTTGCGTGCGGCGTTTCACGAGATGGTGCAACCGCACGTAACATCATTGTCGCTGCTCGCGCATACGGACTGACAACAAGAGCCATGAAGCGCGAGCCTGAGCAACTCAAAGAACTCCACTTCCCCATGATTGTGCACTGGGAATTTCGCCACTACTTGGTCGTCGAAGGCTGGTACCCGGGTGGGTGGTACCTCAATGACCCTGCCGGTGGATCAAGAAAGTGCCCCGACCAGGAGTTCGATAGATCCTTCACTGGCGTCGCATTGCTCATGGAGCCAGGCGAAGACTTCAAAACCGGTGGAAAGCGCGCCGGCATAGTAGGGCGGTTATTGGCTTCGGCAGGTCGGATCGCACCTGCAATCTTTGCTGCACTAATCGTGGGACTGCTCCTACTAATCCCGACCCTCGTTCTCCCTAACGTCATGACTCTCTACGGCAACGGACTCAATGGGCTAGCTGGACTCACAGCCATCGCCACGGTGACAGGCCTAGCCGTCGTCTTTGTCACCCAATCGATCCTCCAATCGATACAAGGCTTAATAGCTATCCGCTTATCAACTCGAATCTCACTGCGCCTCACGACCACAGTTGTCGACCGACTGCTACGGCTCCCAGCTACTTTTCATGCGCAACGCGGAGCAGCATCGATTGCCCAACGTGCGCTACTCATTGATGACTTAAGTGACGGAGTTTCAGCAATCACCCTCAACATTGGAGTTGCTGGATTGACCAGCAGCGTTGCAATGATTGTGTTGATCTTGATCAATCCAGTGGTTGGTCTCATGACAGCGGTTATCGCACTCGCGACAATGTTTTTCTTAAGGTTTACTTTGTCCAAGGCAAAAGACGAGGCAGCCAAGGTGGTCATCGACACCATTGAAGCCGGCTCAACCATGGCTTCGGCACTCTCCCAAGTCGAGTCAATCAAAGCTGCAGGCGCCGAGGATGGCGTCATTGCTCGGGGCGTAGCGGCCATCAACCGTCAACTTGAAGCCGAACAGCGCATTGGGCTACGCATGTTGGTGATCATGACAATTCCAACATTCATCTCCGGTTTTGCCATCATCGCAATCACCGGCATCGCCCTACTTGAGGTCATCAGCGGACGGCTCGACCCGGGGCAACTCCTCGCGATTTTGGCGTTGAGCGGAATCATCATTGGTCCTCTAGCACAGATCGCAGCGCTTTTCGGCCAAGCGCAACTTCTTCGCCCAACCTTGGATCAAATCGACGACATCCTGGATGCAGACCTTGACCAGGAATGGGATGACTCTGAAGGGGAAGACTCTGATGGGGAAGAAGCCCACAGTTCACCGAGTGCACCAAATGCAATTGAAGGCGACTTTGAAGCGGTGGACGTGACATTCGGATACAGCACTTTGGCTGATCCAGTGATCACGAAACTGAATATGCATCTTCCAGCAGGAGGCAGGATCGCGCTGGTAGGCCCATCAGGCTGCGGAAAGTCAACGATCTCCAAACTCGTTACCGGTCTCTACCGACCTTGGAGCGGCGACATTCTTATTGATCACCTCCCGCGTCGGTCACATGCACCAATTGTGTTGACCGATGGCATCGCTCTTGTTGATCAAGAAGTGACAATCTTCAGCGGAACGGTACGCGATAACGTCACGTTATGGGATCCCACTATCAGTGACATTGATGTGCAACGAGCGCTCACCGATGCGCAATTGTGGGATGACATTGCAGCCCGTCCTGGTGGCCTCGAAGCGCTATTGGCTGAGGGTGGAGCTGACCTATCGGGTGGACAACGTCAACGTCTAGAGATTGCTCGAGCACTCGCACGAAATCCACGCATACTCGTTCTCGATGAGGCAACGAGTGCGCTCGACCCACCGACAGAAACTCTGATTGATCAGGCGATCAGGCGGCGCGGTATTTCGTGCTTGGTCATTGCACATCGACTCTCCACGATCCGCGACAGTGACGAGATCATCGTGCTCAATCTTGGTGTTGTAGTTGAGCGTGGCACTCATGACCAACTCATGGCGCTCCAAGGCCGTTACGCCGAATTGGTGGACGCTGGATGAGTAACATCGACAACGCTGAGAGTCAAAACCTGTCAGGTTCAGATGTTCTCCGCCCCGGGCACGGTACTGCCATTGAAGTTGTTTCCGGTGAAATCTTGCTCTTCGCAGAAACCTCAAGTGGTCGCCGGCTTCCCCTCGCGTCCATGGGTCCTGGCGAGATTCTTGCCGGGACTAACAAATCTGACGGGGAGGTATCACTACTTGTCATAGGTCAACAAGATGCTGTGGTTCGAGTGACAACGGTGGAGGCCTTGCTCGAAGAGGATGTGCACGCCTTTGATCCGTGGATCTACACAATTGGGTCCGCGGCCGTGAATGGTCGTTGGGCAAATAAGGTCGTCGCACCAAAAGCAGAGGAACCACTTCGACTAGCACCGGGTGAGTCTGTCGTTACAACAGTTAACGCGGTTCCCCTCTCAGATCACTCAATTCTCGGGTGGCTCAAAGTCACCACGGGGACCACTAACTATTGCGGTTTAACGGGAGTAGATATCACCGGTAGCGACCCAGTCGTCCCAATGACGCGTGGCGTCTGGTTGACAAGCGGCCTGCGCTGCACGATTAATCAGGCTTCCGCACCTCAAACCACCGATGAATGGGTTCGAGTCTTGGACTTCATGGGACGTAGTGTTCTGGATTCCATCAACGCATTGGATGAAATAAGTGAGAATGCACGTATTGTGAGATTACGGTTAGCTGAAGAGGGCTTTGTTAACCAAACTATGCAAGGGATAGATCTACTTACCGGTGCCGTCACGGGTGCAATCGCGGTCCCGCACAATGATTATGACGGCCAGTCATCTGCTGTCACTGCTGCATCCATCACGGTCACTCATGCAGGGTTCATTCTCAGTGAAGAAAACCGGGAACGTGCAGATGCACAAATTGCTTCTGGCCGTCAAGTTTTTGCAGCCGTTGCACAAGCCTGCGGAGCACGAGTACGAGCAATTGACCTTGGAGATACCTGGTGGCAACAAGAAGGGCCTCCACTTGTTGCCCAAACGCGCGACGACTCGTACGTATCCCTGTTGTGGTCTGGCCATTCGTGGACACTCACTGATCCAGCAGAACTCCTCGTTCCCCGGGAAGTCGATGAGGAATCGCGAGCGAGACTGAGCGGAAGAGCATGGGAATTCCTGCCTGATCTTGGTCCCAAGCCCACAAATATCCGTTCACTCATTCAACTTGCATTTACTCGATCACGTCGAGATCTCACCGTCATTGGGGTTCTCACAGCAGGGATCGCAGTGCTGGCCTTTTTCACCCCTTATGTTTTTGGCCAACTGGCTGGATCCTTTGCGACTACCGATAGCACTGATACCCGCGGAGTGATCACCGCACTCACGGCTCTATTCCTGCTACTGCTCGTGACGACCGCCTGGCAATATGTGCGCAGCGTTGCGCTCCTGCGAATTCGAGTCCGAGGCAGTGCACTCACAAGCGGTGCCGTCTGGGATCGAATCATGCGTATGCGCTCCACCTGGCACGACAAGTTTTCCCTTGGCGAGCGCATGACACAGTCAACGGCCGTAACCCTTTCTGCCTCAGCCGTGCCCGATGCCGCAATTGTGGGGCTCCTTGACACTGCAGTGGTTCTCGGTGGATTGGCCGCTATCGCGACAACCAACGGCGCTCTCTTAACTGCCGTCACCATATTTCTTGTCATTCAATTCGCCGTGAACTTTTGGCTCACCCGTGTTGGTGCGCGCCTGACAGCGAAACGTGTTGCCGCACTGTCGCACACGCAGGGAAGACTCGTTGAAACATTGCGTGCTGTCAACCGAATCAAGGTGTCGGGAGCACAAGGTCGAGCGTTCCGGCGGTGGTCCATCTTGCAGGCGGACCTCACCCGCGCTGACCTAGCCTTGCGTCGAATCACCATTATTCAAACGTTGGTGATAGGCGCGTGGCCAGTTATCGGACTTATTCTCATCGTTTTCATTTCAGGCATATCTGGTGCAACGTTCGGAGACTTTGTCACAGCCCAGACCGCCCTCGGCATTGCAACGACCACCCTGGCGACAACGGCATTCTCGGCCAGCCAGTTGGCTAATGGCCGCGCAATTCTCTCGGCGGTCAAGCCAGTTCTAGAGGCCGTCCCTGAAGGAACGCAAGATGGCGCAGACCCCGGACGAATCCAGGGTGGTGTTTCGTTTTCTGAGATCGTGTTCCGCTACTCACCGGAGACTGCACCGGTATTGAACGGCGTTTCTTTTACCGTTCAACCTGGTGAGCATGTCGCCGTTGTTGGACCATCAGGGTGCGGGAAGACCACGCTAATGCGTATCTTGCTGGGACTGGAGGACCCCGAGTCAGGAGTAATTGCAGTTGATGGCCAAGACCTTTCAGTTCTCGACCGCCCGAGTTTCCGACGTCAAGTGGGAAGTGTGTTGCAATCATCAACACTGCTTCCGGGTTCGATCCGCGACAACGTGGACATGGGAAGAGGCCTGACAATGTCAGAGATTTGGCAAGCTTTGGAGTGGGCTTGTGTCGCTGATGACGTACGCGAAATGGGAATGGGCTTGGAAACTCCTGTTGTTGACGGTGGTGGCACTGTTTCGGGTGGGCAACGTCAAAGAATTTTGCTTGCTCGTGCTTTGGCTTGCAACCCTCGCATGCTCGTGCTCGATGAAGCAACGAGTGCATTGGACAATGTCACACAGGGGTCAATTGTTGACTACT
>JALRGY010000110.1 GCA_023253325.1 Candidatus Nanopelagicales bacterium
CAATGACAACCACCGTCGCGGCAATCTCGGCATTGTTGTAGATCACATTGCTTCGGGCGATCAAGTAAACGCCCGCGGTAACCATGGTCGCTGCGTGAATAAGCGCCGAGACGGGGGTTGGGCCTTCCATGGCGTCAAGCAACCAAGCCTGCAGTGGGAACTGGGCTGACTTGCCCGCAGCGGCAAGGAGAAGAAGCAGGCCTAGTGCGGTCAGTGTGCCTTCGCTGGCATTCGTGGCCGAACCGAATACGTCGGAGAAGTTCACTGAACCAAATGTGACGAACATGAGCATGATGGCCAAGCTCAGACCTACGTCACCAACACGGTTGATGATAAAAGCCTTTTTACCTGCCGCAGCGGCTGATGGTTTGTATTGCCAGAAGCTGATGAGCAGGTAACTGGCAAGGCCAACGCCCTCCCAGCCGACATAGAGCAAAAGGTAGTTATTGGCCAGAACGAGCAACAGCATGGCGGCAACGAAAAGATTCAAGTAACCAAAGAACTTGCGCCGGTCTGGATCATGGGACATGTAGCCCAATGAGTAGATATGAATCAAAGCACCAACGATGGTGATCAGTAGAACAAAGACCATGGACAGTTGATCAAGTTGGAATGCGAGGTCGACACTGAAGTCACCAACGAATACCCACTGGTAGGCAACTTGGGAGATGGTCCGCTCCTCAGCGGGGAGGTCCATCATGTTGATAAGCATGAGCACACCGAGCACGGCCGAAGCTGTCACGGTGAGAACTCCAAGGTATGGGCCCCATGAATTGGATCTCCGGCCGGTGAACAGCAGGATCGCCGCTCCAGCCAAAGGCAATGCAATGAGCAGCCACATGAGGGAGAAGATCCCCTCGGCAGGCATTACGGTCACGTGCTTGTCCTATTCCTTGTTTGTGAGTTCTTATTAATATTTCAACAGATTGGGTTCATCGATGGATGCACTCTGGCGCGTGCGGAACACCGTCACGATGATGGCAAGTCCCACCACAACTTCTGCCGCAGCAACAACCATGACAAAGAAGGCGACGGTCTGACCATCAAGATTTCCGTTCATGCGTGCGAATGCCACAAAAGCAAGGTTTGCAGCGTTGAGCATTAACTCAACCGACATGAAGACAATGATCGCGTTGCGTCGAACCAACACTCCAATTGCTCCAATGGAGAACAGCACCGACGCGAGAATCACGTAGTTTGTTGGATTCACTTCGCGCCGCCTTCATGTGCATTGCCGTCAAATGAATCGCCTTCAGAGAGTTCAAGGACCTCTGAGACCTCGCGGTGATCGACAGTAAGTGAATCATCACGACCGCGAACAGGTTCGGGAACGCTATCTAGGGCCAAGGAGCCATCGGGCAAAATCGCCGGGGTGTTGACCGCATTGTGGCGGGCGTAAACACCCGGGCTGGGCTTGTTGCCCGGATGCCCGGCACCCACCATGAAGCGCTCTTCAGAGAGCTCACGCTGCGATTTCTTGGGCTTCCACAGATCGCGATGGGTCAGCACCATGGCGCCAAGACCCGCAGTGATCAACAGAGCGGCCGTTGCCTCAAACGCAATGAGATACGGACCAAAAATGAGGTGCGCAATACCTTCGACGTTGCCACCGTATTCGGAGTTTGCGGCTTCAAGGCCGACATCAGGCATTCCTGAGATCGCCGTGCCAAGGAACGCGACGAGGAGCACACCCAACGCCAGTCCGAACAAAATTCCGGCAACGCGCTGCCCGCGAATCGTTTCAATGAGAGAGTCTGAAGAGTCCACACCAACAACCATGAGAACAAAGAGGAAGAGCATCATGACTGCGCCTGTGTAGACAATGATTTGCACCATGCCGAGGAATGGCGCCGAGTTTGCAATGTAGAGCACCGCAAGGTTGATCATGGTCATGGCAATGAAAAGTGCGCTATGCACTGCTTTGCGGGATACCAACATTCCGATTGCACCGATGACCGCAAGGCCACCGCAAATCCAGAAGACGAGGGTTTCGCCCAGATTGTTCACGACTGCGACCCCTCCTGCTCGGGAACTGAACCAGTGATCTTGTTTGCGTAGTAGTCGCGGTCAGTGGTGCCAGGGACCATGTCGTGTGGCGGGGCAATCATGCCAGGCAGCATGGGGGCAAGCAGGTCTTGCTTTTCATAGATTAAGTCAGTGCGATTGTTGTCGGCCAACTCGAATTCGTTGGTCATGGTCAATGCGCGGGTAGGGCAGGCCTCAATGCAGAGGCCGCAGAAAATGCATCGAAGATAATTGATTTGGTACACGCGACCGTAGCGCTCGCCCGGCGAGAAGCGTTCTTCATCTGAGTTGTCCGCGCCTTCAACGAAGATTGCGTCCGCGGGGCAGGCCCAAGCACACAATTCGCAGCCAATGCATTTTTCCAGGCCATCGGCCCAACGGTTGAGTTGATGGCGGCCATGGAAACGTGGTTTGGGTGGGTACTTGGTTGCATCCTCGGGGTATTGCTCGGTGACAACCTTCTTGAAAATCGTGCCGAAGGTGACTCCGAAACCGCGAACAACTTGGGGCAGCTCAGCCATTGTTCTGCTCCTCTTCCTGCTGATCAATTGCTGGCGCAGCGACGCCCGCATTGGATTCGATTGCCGGTGCTCCGGCAGCAGCCATGACCCTGCGTGGAGTGAACTCAAAGCGTTGACCGGGCATTGGTGGAACCGGGTGGCCGCCTGAGGTCGAATCAAATGGCACCGCTTCGCGTGCAGCTTGCTCTGCGTCAATGCGCGCTTGCTTCTTGTCTGCGCGAACCTGAAGCAGCCATGAGCCAACGAGCAGAACCGCGATGATGATGGCCCCGCCGATGAGCAACTGTTGATTGGTGACACTGACGTCATCGCGGAAGACCCGAGCAGTCGCCACAATCATGATCCAGAGAATCGAAGCAGGAATGAGAACTTTCCAACCAAACTTCATAAACTGGTCATAACGCAAACGCGGAAGTGTTGCCCGCAACCAAATAAACATGAAGATGAAGAGTTGCACCTTGATGAGCCACCACAAGATTGGCCACCAACCGGTATTGGCTGAATCCCACAGCGAAATGGGCCATGGTGCAAGCCATCCACCAAGGAAGAGAGTGGTTGCCAAGGCAGAAACGGTAACCATGTTGATGTACTCGGCCAAGAAGAACATGGCGAACTTCAACGAGGAGTACTCGGTGTGGAATCCGCCGACGAGTTCGCCTTCTGCCTCAGGCAGGTCGAATGGAGCACGGTTGGTCTCGCCCACCATTGATGTGACATAAATAAGGAACGACGGCAACAAAATCACTGCGAACCAAATGGGTTCCTGTTTCACGATTATCTCTGAGGTCGACATGGAGCCCGCGAACAAGAACACCGCAACAAATGACAGGCCCATGGCGATTTCATAGGAAATCACTTGTGCGGTGGAGCGAAGCCCACCCAAGAGTGGATAGGTGGATCCGGAGGACCAGCCTGCCAGAACAAGGCCGTAGACACCGATGGAGGCAATGGCCAGCACGTAGAGAACAGAGACGGGGAAGTCAGTGAGTTGCAGTGGTGTTTCGACACCAAAAATCGACACCGTTGGCCCAAATGGAATCACGGCAAATGCAAGGAACGCTGCTGTCGCGGAAATGACGGGAGCTATCCAGAAAACCGCGACGTGTGCGGACTTGGGAATTATTTCCTCTTTGAATGCGAGTTTGAAACCATCCATGAGGGACTGCAGCAAACCCTGTGGCCCAACTCGGTTGGGGCCAATGCGGTTCTGCATGCGCGAGACCACCCGACGCTCCCACCAGATGGTGAAGAGGGTGAGCAGCACCAGCAGGCCGAAGATGGCGACGACCTTGAGCAGGACGAGCCACCAGGGGTCCTGGCCGAACAGGCCGAACTGCGAGCCGGTCATGCAGCGCCTCCCGCCGTGAGTCGGACGGACGCGCCGGGCGTCGCGCCGAGGTCGGTGTGGATGTGGCACCCGGGTGAGTTCATCGGCACCCAGACGACGCCGTCGACGATGTCGGCGACCTGCAGGGGCAGCGTCACCGAGCCGGAGGGGCCGGTCACCGTGACGGTGTCGCCGAGGGCTGCCGCCGCCGTGGCCGAGGCCATCGCGACGGTCGGACGTGCCGTGGCGGCGAGATGGGGCTCGTCCTCCTGCATGAGTCCGGAGTCGAGCAGCAGGCGCCACGACGCGAGCACCGTGCCGGTAGTGCCGGGAGCACTGGCCACGGCCGGCGCCTGGAATCGGCTGCCGTCCCAGGGGCCGAGGGAGCCGAGTTCCATGCGGATCGCGCGCACATCACCCGGCAGCGCGACGCCCATGGCGTCGGCGACCATCGACAGGACCTTGGCATCACCCATGGTCAGCGCATCGCGGAGGACCTGTCCGAAGGGGCGTGGTCGGCCTTCCCAGTTGAGGAAGGTCCCGGCCTTCTCCGTGACGACGGCCACCGGGAGCACGACATCGGCGCGCTCGGTCACGGCGGAATGGTGGTTCTCCAGAGAGACCACGAAGCCAACGTTGTCGATGGCCTGCTCAGCCAGGGTCGGATCGGCGTAGTCGGTCAGCTCGACGCCTCCGACCACGAGTGCGGCGAGCTCGCCGTCACGAGCGGCACGGAGGATCGCGTCGCCGCTGCGACCGTTCTCCGCCGGGAGGTCCGCGGGGGTGGTCCCCCAGGCCGCGGCGACCTGCTCGCGTGCTTGCGGGTCCTCCAGCGGACGGCCGCCGGGGAGGAGTCCGGCGAGGGCACCGGCATCAAGCG
>JALRGY010000111.1:0-4432 GCA_023253325.1 Candidatus Nanopelagicales bacterium
CTTGAAATCCCTCTTTTGGATCTCGCGTTGCTCTTCATTCACCAGTTAAATTGGCTCAATTCAATTCTTGTGGCACCGACAAGTTCTCAGGAACTGCAACAAATCCTTGACTCATTAAATCGAGTGGAATCGATGCCGGAGATTAATTTTGAGGCGCTCGCCTCCGAGGACATGTCACTGATTGATCCACGAACTTGGAATCAATAGTTCAAAGTTAAATACTCGGACAAATTCTTTTGAGCAATTTGATGGGGTTGACTGCATCAGACTCACGTCCACTCTTCCAATACTCAAAATGCAAGTGAACCTGCCCTTTAGAACCAGAGTCACCCATCTTTCCAATTACCTGGCCCTTTGTGACTCGCTGACCACCCTTAACAAGAACCTTGTCCATGTGGCCGTAGTAATACATCGATCCACTTCTGCCCTTCATCACAATTTGAAGAGCCCCGTTTGATTGGCGCTTGGTGCGATTAATGCGTCCGGTTTCGATGGCAAAAATTGGCGTGCCACGTTTTCCACCCATATCCATGCCAGCATGTGAGCGGCGACCTCTGTCAACACCCCAACCCGCACCCAGCCAAAAATTCTTGGTCGGACATGCCTTCCAGCGATTCTTTTTTGCGGCCACTGAACTGTTGGCTTCAACGGACTGGCTCACCGCGTGTGACGCTGTTGCTGGAACGACGCTCACTATGAGTGCCCAAACAATGAGCAACGTGGGGAATCTCACTCAAGTACGGTAAACGTGAATCCCTAATTGCACAAGTGTGCGCATGCGTGTCGGGGGTCTCCCTCGACCCGATAGAGTCAGGGCGTGAGTTATTTCACCATTGGAAGCCGAAAAATCGGTCCATCTGAACCAACATATTTCATTGCTGACATCGCGGCAAACCACGATGGTGACCTCGAGCGTGCAAAAAACCTGATGACCATGGCCCGTGATGCGGGCGCGGAGTGCGCGAAATTTCAACACTTCCGCGCCGAACACATTGTCAGCGACTACGGATTCAAAGCACTCGGAACACAACAGTCGCACCAGGCAACCTGGGACAAATCAGTTTTCGAGGTTTATCAGGCCGCAAGCCTGCCGTGGAGTTGGACCGAGCCGCTAGCCGAGCACGCTCGGAATATCGGCATTGAATTCATGTCAGCCCCTTATGACCTCGAAGCAGTTGCTCACCTTGATCCCTATGTCAATGCATTCAAAGTGGGATCCGGCGATGTCAACTGGCTCGAGGAACTCGCGGCCATAGCTGCCCTGGGCAAACCCGTAATCCTCGCAACGGGTGCAGCTGATCTGGAAGACGTAACTCGGGCCATGGAACTGCTGATCGAAACAGGTGTGCCACTCGTTCTCATGCAGTGCAACACCAACTACGAAGGCAGCCTCGAAAACATTCATCACGTTAATTTGCGAGTTCTCAATCAGTACGCTGAGTTATTCCCCGGCGTCACTCTCGGCCTATCTGATCACACACCAGGTCACATCACGGTCTTGGGAGCTGTGGCACTTGGTGCTCGAGTCGTTGAAAAACATTTCACCGACGATACAAGCCTTCCGGGGCCTGATCACGGTTTCTCCATGGACCCAACAACCTGGCGTGCCATGGTCGACGACACCAGAAAACTTGAAGCCGCGTTGGGAACAGGAACCAAAGGAATCGAAGGCAACGAAACTGAAACGATTGTGCTGCAAAGACGTTGTGTTCGTGCCGCACGGGATATTCCCTCAGGCCACATGTTTACTCGTGAGGATCTGGAGGTCCTTCGCCCGGCGCCGAGCGAGGCCATACCTGCCCATGACGTAACTCGAGTTCCAGGCAACACCTCTACTCGGGCCATTGTTGCTGGGGATTTCATCTCGTGGTCTGACTTGGTCTAAATGGGCACTATCTCTCCTCAACAGGTTATTTACCTGAGCCCGACAGATGGAATTCATGACCAGCGGTGGATTCAAGCACTCAAGAGTTTGGGTTACGCGGTCACAACTGAAATCTCACCAGCAACACCTCCGCGTGTTCCACTCGTTGTTGGCCCCCTGACAGACATGGATCGCGGGCTGCTCAACCGAGCAAACCCCGTTATCGGTTTGTCATGGGGTTTTGATTTACATCAACTCGCGGAAGCCGGCGATACCGCTTGGCTCGCTCATCTTGATGGGATCATTGTCGATTCAGAGCCCACGCGATTAATTGCTCGTGAATCGGGAATCCCTGAGTCAGGCATCACCGTTATTCCATGGGGCATTGACCTAGACACTTTTTTCAGTACATCATCGCGGGATATGCATTCACCCGTTCGCCTTGTGACTCTGCGGGCCCATGAAGACCTTTACCAAGTGGACGTGATTCTCCGAGCCGTCGCACTCTTGCAAGAAAGTGGGCAATCCTGCCAGCTGCAAGTCGGGAACACCGGAAATCTGAGCGACAACCTAAAAAATCTCGCCGATGAACTTCAGCTCAAACACTGTCAATTCATTGGCAGGGTTGATGAAATGAGTCTCCCCCAATTTCTCAGCGAGAGCGATATTTATTTGTCGGCAGCTACCACTGATGGAACCTCGGTCACGTTACTGCAGGCCATGGCCATGTCGGTTCCCGTTGTTGTCTCAAACTCCCCCGGCAATGTCGCATTGCTCGACGGCCCTGCTGGTCCGCTCGGTAGAACTTTTGAGACCGGCAATGCGAATTCGCTCGTTCAAGAAATTATTGCGTGCCTCTCACATCCAGAGCAAACGCTGGACATGACTGAACGAGCACGAATTCACGTTCAGGAGAGTGCCAACTGGAGCAAGAATGTCCTTCGGCTTCAAACTCTGCTCGAGACGGTCCAACAAGAATCCAGCTGATTCCGTTGCTTGGCTCCATGGCTCACCTCCACTACTCTTCAACTATGTCCCGTCACAATGATCCAACTAGTGACCCAGTGAGATCAGCTGTTGGCGAGCAAACAATTCGGTTTGACACCCGGAACGTATGGCGAATCGGTTTCATCGCACTTTCAATAGTCGCAATCGGGCTGCTCATCAGTTTCCTCGTAGAGGACGGTGGTGGGGTTTTCTTCATTATCCTCATGGCTTGGTTTGCATCCATCGCCATGGAACCAGCCGTCTCTCGACTCGCTCGTCGGATGAAGCGCGGATTCGCGACTGCCATCGTTATGGTGTCGATCGCGCTTTTCTTGATTCTCTTTGGTGCTGCATTTGGCAATCTGCTTGTAAAACAAATCGCAGAACTCCTTCAGGCGTTACCTGGGTTATTGGACAGTGCACTTGCCTGGGTGAACCAGCAGACCAATTCCAACTATGAAATAAACGATCTTTGGAATCAACTCAACATCACTCCCGCGCAATCAGCGCAATACGCTACCGAAGTTCTCTCGGGAGTTATTGGAATTATCGGGTCGCTCGCCATCAGTTTCTTTGGCTTGTTCACATTTGGCCTTTTTGCGTTTTACCTTTCAGCCGATGCACCCCGATTCCGACGTTACATGGCATCGCTCTTTGCTCCTAAGTTTCAGCCCCGAGTAACCCAAGTCTGGGATATCACGGCTCTCAAAACAGGAAACTATGTTGCTGCCCGAGTCATCCTTGCAAC
The DNA here is from genome assembly GCA_023253325.1 of Candidatus Nanopelagicales bacterium. GTDB lineage: Bacteria > Actinomycetota > Actinomycetes > S36-B12 > S36-B12 > UBA4592. The sequence goes on from JALRGY010000111.1 coordinate 3,600, forward strand.
GATCAATGGCACGACTAGTGCATTCGTCTTCTGGATAATTGGGATGCCTTCCTGGCTGGCCCTCGGTATTTGGACTGGCCTCGTCGCGCAATTTGTACCTACGATCGGCACTTATATTGCGATTGCGCTTCCCGTGCTGGTTGGCCTTCTCAGCGACAACCCCTGGGTCGGTGTTCTCGCACTAATTTGGGCGGTGCTCTACCAGCAGGTTGAAAATCTCACTCTTGAGCCTCGAATCAGCGCTCGAGCAGTGGACGTGCATCCGGCCGTGGCGTTCGCATCAGTCATGCTCGGTGCCGCACTATTCGGCGTTGCCGGAGCGCTCCTCGCTATACCTGTTGCCGCAATGATCATGAGTTTGGTCGACAGTTGGCAATTGCGGTACGAGGTTGTTGAACCTGTCCCATTAGTTGTTGAAACCCCCATCGAAAAGGAATCAGAATGAACATCACTGACACGAGTTTGCGTCGCTGGAATATTGTCGCTGGCTTTGCCCACCTCATCCAGTTAATCCTCATCCTGATTCTGGCCAATGACTTCTCATTACCCATCACCGCCAGCTACCTCGAAGGCCCTCCCGGAACCTTCCCCGGCGATCAGGTCACACTCTTTGATTCACCACTTGCCATTGGTGTGGCACTCTTTTTCGCCCTCTCAGCGTTTTTCCATTTTTTGGTGGCAAGTCCCCTTTATTTCAAGAAGTACATCGCGGGTATCAACATGCAACACAACTATTTCCGCTGGGTTGAGTACTCCATCAGTTCATCCGTCATGATCGTGCTCATTGCTGAGATCGTAGGCATCTCTGATATCGCTGCGCTGATTGGAATCTT
>JALRGY010000111.1:4442-4741 GCA_023253325.1 Candidatus Nanopelagicales bacterium
GTTAACGCCTCAATGAGTCTCTTTGGATGGCTGCAGGAGAAATATGAGCAGCCCGGCGGGGGCATGCTCCCATTTGTTTTTGGCTGCGTTGCCGGCATTGTTCCGTGGATAGCAATTCTCGTTTACGTGCTCTCTCCAGGCAACACTTCCGGAGCCGAGCCACCTGCATTCGTCTACGGCATCATCGTTTCACTCTTTATTTTCTTCAACTCTTTTGCGCTCATTCAATACTTCCAATACAAAAAAGTTAGAAAGTTCGCCAACTACCGTTACGGGGAACGTTGGTACATCATTCTCAG
>JALRGY010000112.1 GCA_023253325.1 Candidatus Nanopelagicales bacterium
CAATTCCTGAACCCTTGTCTATCTGAGCAAGGCGGTGGGCGACGATCGGAACCTCGACGCCAAAGATGGGCGTCTTCGCAGCCTGTCCAAAAAGGTGCTGGTAGCGCTCATCATCTGGGTGGGCAACGAGCGCTACGCAGGCTGCAAGAAGTTCCGGACGCGTTGTTTCAATGAAGATTTTTTCACTTGGAGCGTCAGCTCGTTTGAATGCAATTCGGTGGTATGCGCCGGGGCGCTCGCGGTCTTCGAGTTCTGCTTGAGCCACTGCGGTGCGGAATGTGACATCCCAGAGAGTGGGTGCTTCAGATTGATACGCCTCACCGCGGGCAAGGTTACGAAGGAAAGCGAGTTGACTAACCCGCTGGGCATTGCCATCAATGGTTTGGTAGGTCTGGTTCCAATCGATAGACAGACCCATGCGCCGCCACAGGTCTTCAAAGACAACTTCATCCTCGACCGTGAGTTTCTCGCACAGTTCAATGAAGTTGCGGCGCGAGATGGGTTCCTGCTTTTTGGGATCAGGATTTGCGGGGGGAGTGAAATCGGGGTTGTAGGGCAAACTTGGATCACAGCGAACACCGAAGTAGTTCTGCACCCGACGCTCCGTGGGAAGTCCATTGTCATCCCAGCCCATGGGATAGAACACTTCAAATCCGCGCATCCGCTTGTAACGGGCAATGCAATCGGTGTGGGTGTAACTGAAAACATGTCCCACGTGCAATGAGCCACTCACGGTCGGGGGCGGGGTATCAATTGAAAAGACTTGATCCCGCGTCTTGGTGCGGTCAAAGTTGTAAAGACCCTGTTCATTCCAGGCAGAGGCCCATTTGACTTCAATTCCGTCAAGACTGGGCTTGTCGGGGACGCTAATGGGAGCGGTGGACTTGTGACTGGTGGACATGGTCACGAAGTCTATTGAGGCCACATTGAGCCGATCGCCTTAGACTGCCAGCATGCCCGTTGCCCTAACCCCCGAGGACCTGTGGAGCGAACTTGATTCCCGGTGGCCGGAGAACATTATTGAGCCGTCGCTGACTCGAATGGCCTCGGCTGCCGCGCTTCTCAATGACCCGCAATTGACCTATCCGGTGATTCAGATTGCTGGAACCAATGGCAAGAGCTCCACGGCACGCATGGTCGAATCAGTCCTGCGTTCATTTGGACTACGCACTGGGCTTTTCACCTCTCCGCATTTGGTGGATCCCACAGAGCGCATCCAAATCAGTGGTGAGCCAATAGCGGCGGAGCGTGCCGTTGAAATATGGAATGAAATTGCACCATATATAGATGTGGTCGATTCCAACTCGGTCGCAGACGGTGGACCCAGAATGTCGTATTTCGAAACACTCACGACATTGGCCTACTCTGTGTTTGCCGATGCACCCGTCGATGTCGCGATTATTGAGGTCGGCTTGGGCGGAACGTGGGATGCCACGAGTATCTGCCAGCCTGCAGTGGCCGTGGTGACGCCGATTGATCTGGATCACCAGGAATACCTCGGGGACACGATTGAGCTCATCGCTGCTGAAAAAGCGGGGATTATTCAGAACTCAAGTGCTGCGGTACTTGGCCCCCAAATGCCCGCGGCGGCATCGATTCTGATGGCTGAATGCGTGTCTGCAGGAATCATTCCATCCCGATTTGCAGTGGAGTTCGGGATTGATGCGCAGAACTTGGCCGTTGGCGGGCAGCTTCTCACCCTGCACGGTCTGCGCGGAACCTATAACGACATTTTCTTGCCACTCTTTGGCGAGCATCAAGGAGTTAATGCCGCCATGGCTCTGGCTGCATGCGAGTCTTTCTTGGGCGCATCCTCATCTGAACCTTTGGACATCTACGCGGTGCGAGAAGGTTTTGCCTCGGTGACATCCGCAGGGCGACTGGAAATTATTCGATCGGGCCCAACCGTGCTGGTTGACGTTGCCCACAACCCACATGGTGCTCGTGCGCTACGTGCGGCGCTGGAAAGTTCCTTTGACTTTGTCGGAGTGATCGCCGTGATCGGCCTTTTGGGTGACAAGGATGCTGTCGGTTTCGTTGAGAGCCTGGCGCCCGTAATCAGTCACGCGATTGTCACGCAACCACAATCACCCAGGGCGCTGCCTGTCCGGGATCTTGCCCGCATTGCCCGGGAAATTCTGGGCGACCAGAAAGTCAGTGAAGCCGAATCTGCTCCACATGCCTTAGACCTTGCCATTAATTTGGCAGATCAGTCTGGTGAATACTCAGGCATGGGAGTCGTTGTAACAGGTTCTGTAGTGCTTGTTGGTGACGTACTCAGGGCCATCGATAAGAAAATCCAGTCATGAGAGTCCTTGGTTCGAGCGTGCTGGCGCTTGAGGCAATTGTGATTTTGTTAGCCATCCCGATAGCAATTAATAACGCCGATGTGAATGCCGGACTAGCCCTCGGAGTTGGCTTCGGCGTCGCGTTGTTCATGTTCGTCATCATCGGGATAATCACGAAACCAATTGCGATCCCATTGGGCTGGATTGTTCAGGGAGCGGCGATCGCATCGGGGTTCATCGTCCCGACCATGTTCGTGGTGGGAGGGATATTTGCAATTCTCTGGTACTTCGCCGTTAAAAATGGCACTCGCGTGGACAGGGCGCGGGAGTTGGGTGAAGCTGCAGAAGGGTGAGCCCCTACCATCTGAGGGCACATAGCAAGAAGTGGCACGCATTAACACACTTCGCAATCACATTCAAATAAGGAGTCCCCATGTCTGAACGCACCCTCGTATTGATCAAGCCAGACGGCGTTGCCCGCGGATTGATCGGTGAGGTCGTTGCTCGGATCGAGCGCAAAGGATTCACATTTGCCGCGCTTGAACTCATGAACGTTTCCGTTGAGGTTGCTGAAACCCATTATGGGGAGCACGCGGACAAGCCATTTTTCAAGGATCTCGTTGAGTTCATTACTGGCGGACCACTTGTAGCGGCAGTCATTGAAGGTCCTGATGCCATTGCGCAGTGGCGCACCATGATGGGTGCCACAAATCCAGTTGCTGCAACCCCGGGCACTATTCGTGGGGATCTCGCAACAGAGATGCAAAACAATGTGACGCATGGTTCAGACTCACCCGAGTCAGCAGCGCGCGAAATCGCTTTGTTCTTTCCCAACCTGAGCAAGTAATTTGCGCACCTCGCCGTGGATCGCTGGGCTCACCAGTGCACTGACCGCAGGTGCTACGACCGCGATCACATCCAAGGGGCACAGTCTGGTGCCTTGGCCAGATTTGGTGCGCACAGCATTTCCAGCGGTTATTGGGTCGATCTCGGGTGCGACAACGGCCGCCGTTGCCGTGGCTCCGCGCCTGCGGGCAAGACACGTTACCTATGTAACAGCGGGTTTAGCGGTCGCAGGTACGGCAGGCTACTTTTTCGCGCGCAAACAACTTGCATCCATTGCCCGTGAAGGTGCGCAATTAGATCTTGCATTGATAGAGGCTCCCGTTCATCCCCAGGTGAGCGGCAGTGCCGATTCATTGGTGGATTACCTGCAAATCGGCAGAGAGGGTGCCAGATTTGTTCACAGTGTGACCACGGCAGGCGACTCATTGGCTGTGGGGATTGATCGCACAATGGACCCGATTCGGGCCTATGTCAGTGTGGCCAATGCTCAGTCCATTGCCGCGCGCGTGGACCTCGCGCTGAAAGAGCTAGTACGCACAGAAGCCTTTGACCGCGAATACTTACTCATTCAAGCACCGGCTGGATCAGGATATGCAAACTCAACTCCGATAGATGTCCTAGAAATACTCTCCGGTGGAAACTGCGCCAGCGTTGCAATCTCCTATGGGTTCATGCCGAGTTTTCTTTCACTCACCAAAGTCCAACTTGCTGGGCAAACACAGCGCGCGCTCCTTGACGCAATCGCCGAGCAAAGACTCGCGCGTGAACGGGCAGGCAAGTCTTTCCCGCGGCTCTTACTTTACGGCGAGAGTCTTGGCGCCAAGGTCCAGCAGTATGCGGTGCCACTCGGCAGCGTTGATCTTGATCGATATGGCATTGATCGGGCGTTGTGGGTGGGAACACCGGGAGGCAAAGTTTCGGATGCGTTTCACCTGCTCTGCTCCGACGACTCCATCACCATCGATCGACCCGATCTCATCCCCGAGGGTGCGAATTCACGCGTATGGTTCCTTGAACACGATGGAGATCCGGTTGTTCGCTTTCGGTCAGAGATCGCATGGAGTAAACCGCACTGGTTAACCACGGTGCCCCGGGGTCGCAATATTCCTGAATCCATGACCTGGTTGCCAGGGGTAACCTGGGCTACGGTTCTCGTGGACACGATCTTTGCCACCGACGTGAAACCTGGTGATTTTCAGAGTTTGGGCCATGATTACCGAGCCGATTTGGGTGTTGTGGCCACACGTGCATTCGGCTTCAACCCCACACCTGACCAGGCGCACCTGCTCGAGGTCCAATTGCGTCATACTGAGGTCGCGCGCGCCCAAAGGATTGAACCCCCTGCCTGAGGGCTACCATTGGGCGCAGTCCGCTGGGCGTAAGCCTGCGCGGAGTTCGTGTCCCTTCCCCGGCCGATTGGAGGTCCCAGAGTGAGTTTTGCTTCAAGTTCCTCATTTGTGGGCCGCGATATGGCGGTTGACCTTGGAACGGCAAACACTTTGGTCTACGTACGGGGTCGCGGAATTGTTCTTAATGAGCCTTCCGTGGT
>JALRGY010000113.1 GCA_023253325.1 Candidatus Nanopelagicales bacterium
GGGGGTTCAACTCCCCCCTCGCGCACAGAATGAGAAGGCTCCCCCTCACAGCAATGTGAAGGGGAGCCTTCTCGTTGTCCGGTGGTCACACCGAAGGACTCGGGTCAGTTGACGGTCCACTTGGCCGAAGGCTATACCTAACTGACCACGGGTGGTGTTGGATTTTTGGCGAGAGTCAGCGAACTCAATCTCTGCTGATCTAGTTCGGTCCGACGGGTGCAAAGACCTGATCGCGGTAGGTGTCGATGAGTTGCTCTGTTACCGCCTCCAGCGCGACATTCACCCGTTGGCCTGAGGAGGATTGCACCCAAGCCCGCGGCAGGGAGGACCCGGAAACATTGGAATAATCCACAACGAGTTTTCCGCCAGCAGGTACCTTGAGATTCAGGCCCACAAAATCACTTGTTCCGTTCCTGTTGAGCCCACCAATTTGAATGTTCCAACGCAAAGTCTTTCTCGCTGTGGACGAATACTCGACCCTGTCTTTCTTGTAATCCCATTCCTGGAAAGCGGTAACGTCGGGTGGGAGCAGTAGTGGATGACCGTTGACATCGAAACTTGCCTTTGGTTGATCCGAGAGTTGAAGGATGCGGGGCGAGGAAACCTTGCTCGACTGAAAGAGTGTTGTGCCATCCTTTCCAACACCCAAGGTGTTGATGCTGTTGCTTTTCAACTCATCAATCAATGTGTATTGCGACTGTCCATTAGAAATAGCGTAAATCTCCATCGGCTGCGCACTGGCGAGTTTGCCCACTACGAGTACAACACCAAATTCGACACCAGGTTTTACCATGATGATGGGCTGGGACACTTGGTCCGCGCCGGGGGGATTCAATGGGTTGTAGACCGAATAAAGACTTGAATCAAGTGGTTGACCATCTTGGCCGACGAGCCTCAAACCGATTTGTTCATCGTTGTCCTCATTGATGGATGTCAGCGCCACAAGTGTTCCTTGATCGGGCCCAAGACACACGGGACAGGGTTGAGTTTCAAGGGTGAGATCAATGGGAGCCAGTCCAAGGACACTGTCGTTTTGCGTATTCCAGTCAATCCCTGGCGTACTTGGATTCAAAGAAGACGAGTATGTGAATGTCTCCGCAACTGTGTCAACGGTGACAGCGCGTGCCCTCATGGGGAAGTTGTTGTCGTAGACCGCAATGTCGTACAAACCGTTACCACGATCCAAGACCGCAAAGGGTGTGACCGCGTGCCCTCCGTCGTTACCCATGAACGAGAGAACATAGGGAACCGTCCCACCTTGCAGGTCTGCGATGAGAGTCTGCACAATCTCTGAGGGCGCTCTGTCCGCCTCGAAAGCACTCTTGATTGCGGGGTCAAAAAGTTGAGTTCCATAAAGTCGAGTAATTGATTGGACCGCTGGCTGGAGCATCGGGTTGGTCGCATTCAGCCCCAACCCTGAAGCACCAACTTGATTGGCGGGTAGTTGCCCGTTATAGAGGGCGGCAGCGACAATCGCCATGCCAAAGCAGTGCCCGCCCTCAGCGGAGGTTTCGATCATGTCTGCGAGGAGTTCAGCCCCAAAAATCAATTCACATGATCCTGTTTTTGGGTCAATAGCTTTGGCATCTCGGCATACGCCATCACCGAACATGCGACGCAGACTCAATGAGTTGAGTGTCGCCGGTGGCTGAACTTTGCCGGATCGAATGCTTTGGAGTGACAGGCGACTGGGCGTTCCATAGATCAGTTGGTATTCGATGAAACTTTGTCTATCACCCCAGTTAGGAATGGGAAAGCCATGCGGGTAGGGGCGAAACCCTGAATCCGAAACAACATTTCCTTGCGGTGAATCCGTGCCGAGAGAACCAAACATGTCAAAGTAATACTCGGGTGCAACGGTCCACCCGCCAGGAGGATTTCCTCCACTCATGAGATCGGTGTCACCGGCAGATGCAGGTGTGAAACCTATTCCGAGGAGAAGGATTGTAAAAATTGACAGTACTTTGATTCTTACCCTTTGCATGATGGGACTCAATCATATGTGGATTAATTAATCAATTGCAGGGAACGTAATTTGGTTTCCACTTCAGCATTTGTTGGCTCAACAAAATAGGTCTCGTCGGGGAAAACCACAACAGGAATTGAAGGTTTGCCGCTAATTTCAATGGCCTTTTCCCGCAATCCAACATCTGTACTCGTGTCGAGGTAATCAAAGTCAATACCAAGGTCGGTGAGCTGAGTTTTGGTTCGCAGGCAGTCACCACACCAATCAGCGCCGTACACGAGAATCTGCCCTCGGTTACTCACAAATTCCTCCATCACAGCATGGCTGGATGTAGTAGCACTTGGTGCAAAAATCCTTGCCACCGCGTCGTTCGAGGTCATTTTGTTCACATGCGGGGCATGGCCCAGGATCACCCATCATGTGGGCAAGTATTACTTAACGATGCACTAATTAGTTGCAGGTGCAGCGTTGTGGCTCAGGGATGCTGGCCATCACTTGGCTGGCGTGTTCACCGCATCCGGTCCAGGTGACTTTGCCGCACGCGTTACAGGGGGCGGGACTGCACATTTTTACTCCTTAATTGCTACCGACAAGATTTTAAAGTATACCCTAGGGGGTATATGTTGTTTGACCTCGACGTGGTGATCTTGCGTACTCATCACCAGCGCGGCAGGGATTTCCCTGGGTTGAGAATACCGAGGGGATCCCAGGCCTCTTTTATGCGAACGTGCAAATCCCGCGCGGGCTCGTCGAGCTCCCTGAACAGTTCATGCTGTTTGAGGGAACCAACCCCGTGCTCTCCCGTGACCGTGCCGCCGCAGGCGAGACTGACATCAAGGATCTCCGTGAACGCTTTCATGGCCCGTTCGGCGGCAGCTGAATCACCACGGGGAGTGACAATTGTCGGATGCAGGTTTCCATCCCCCGCATGACCGAATGTTGCAATGAGTACGTCATTGCGCTGCGCGATCTCGGCAAATTCACGCATGGCGCGCGCCAATTCAGATCGCGGTACCGCGACGTCGTCTAACAACCAGTCACCTTGGGCCTCGAGGGCCGGAATAATCATGCGACGAGCGCCCAGGAGCATCTCCGCCTCGGCTGGATCCTCGGATTGATACACCTCAACCGCGCCTGCTCGGGAGCACATTTCGAGCAATGACTCAACTTCCTTGCGCCCTGCATCACCCGGGGTATCAACCTGAGCCAACAGAATCGCCTCGGCAGTGGTGTCGAGACCCATGGGCCGCCATTGCTCCACGGCTGTAATCGATACGCGGTCCATGACCTCGAGCATGCTCGGGGTGAGCACCCGCATGATGTCGGCGGCCGCTTGACCTGCCTGTGAAATATCAGCAAAGACGGCCACTGCTGTTGCGGCTGGCGCGGGAATCGGACGAAGTCGAAGGCGCGCCTTGGTAACAATTCCAAGTGTGCCTTCACTGCCCACCATCAATGCCGTGAGGTCGTAACCTGCAACTCCTTTAATAGTTCGACGACCCAATTGAGTGATGCGACCATCAGCGAGGACAACCTCAAGTCCGAGAACCGCGTCACGGGTCACGCCGTATTTGACGCAGCAGAGGCCACCGGCGTTGGTATTGACATTGCCTCCGATGGAACAAAAATCCTTGCTTGCTGGATCCGGGGCATACCAGAGTCCATGTTTGGCAACATGTTCTCGCAATTCGGTGTTAAAAATCCCCGGCTGGGTTTCCACGAATCCGTTTATTTCATCAACCGACAGAACCTCACGCATTTTTTCCACGCACAGAATCAGCGACCCATCAGTTGCATTGCTGCCGCCAGAAAGTCCAGAGCCTGCTCCGCGCGGAACGACAGGGACCCGGTGTTCGTGCGCGGCTTTCATCACTGCCGCGACTTGTTCCGTTGTCCTTGGGAAAACCACGCCAATGGGTTGACCGGCCGGAGTTCCCGTTGATCGGTCGCGCTGGTAACTGGGAAGTCGATCGGGATCAGTGACAACATCTCCGTCAGCTAATGCAGCATCACATGCGGCAAGTACTGAGTCTTCCGGAGTCACATGCGCACCGTAGTACTTGTGCGCTGCGGGAACAACCCTGAATCTTCATGCCTTCCCTGTGATGAAACACTTGCTGGATACGGGTGTGGGTTTGCAACGAGCCACACATTTCAACTAGCGCATGGTGACTGGAGCAAGGGTGCGAAACACACGAGCCTGGCTCCCGTATTACTTGCTACTGGCACTCATTTGGGGTTGCTCTTTTTATTTCATAAAAATTGGATTAGAGATGTTCACCCCGGTGGGCGTGGCATTCAGCCGAATTGCATTCGGTGCCGTGACGTTAGCAATTGTCAGTGTTGTTACTAAGACTCCATTACCGCCGCGGTGGTCATGGAAGTACCTTTTTGCTGTTTCTCTTCTTTGGGTGTCTATTCCTTGGATGCTTTTTGGGTTTGCTGAAACACGGGTTTCCTCGGCGCTCGCAGGCGTGATCAATGGTGCCACTCCACTTATGACATTGCTTGCCATTCTGATTGCTTTCCCTGAAGAAAAACCAACACGCCAGCGCATCCTGGGTCTTGGTTTGGGTTTCATTGGGGTCTTGGTTGTTGTGGGTGTGTGGCACATGGACGGCAGCAACGATGTCTTAGGCATTGCCGCGTTGATAGCCGCAATTTCTTGTTAT
>JALRGY010000114.1 GCA_023253325.1 Candidatus Nanopelagicales bacterium
CAGACAGATGAATTACGTTTGGAAAAACCACAAGTTCTCGATGAAGCCCGCAATGCGCTCTATTACGTCAACGACCTGACGCGCGGACCACTCGGTCAGGTTCTCACTGACTTGGCTCACACATTCGATGCACTTGGAGTGAGCACACCCGCAGATTCACGGCCGGTCAGTTTTGGTTCCTGGATTGGTGGAGACCGCGATGGCAACCCGTTTGTGACACCACAACTCACTCGCGAGGTAGTTACTTTCCTGCGCGAAAACGCGCTCACGGATCTCTTGCCGCACATTGATCGGTTGATCGAAGACCTATCCATTTCGCAGCGCATTGTCGGCACATCAACAGAGCTCTGGGAATCAATAAATGCAGACTTGGAGCGCTTGCCTGAGTTTGACAAAAGACTCTTGCGACTTAACACCGAAGAGCCCATTCGAATTAAGTTGACCATCATCAGATTGCGGTTGCATTTAACGCACGATCGACTGGTTGCGGGCTCCCCGCATCAGGCAGGGCGTGATTACTCCAGCACACGTGAAATTCTTGCTGACCTGTTCATGATTCGCGAATATTTGCTGTCACACAATGGCGAACTTGCAGCATATGGCGTTCTTGATCGCGCCATTCGCGTTGTTGCCAGTGTTGGATTACCCCTTGCCACCCTCGATATTCGAGAGCACTCAGAGAAATTCCAGGATGCCGTCGGTCAACTCTTTGCACGCCTTGACGGGTCCAGTGTTGAGGCGTATCTCAACCTTTCTTCCAGTGAGCGATTTGAACTTTTAGCAACCGAGTTGGACTCTCAACGACCACTGGCGCCAACACCGCCGCCACTGGACGAGGCAGGGTTGACCACCCTGGAAACCTTGATCGCAGCCCGGGACATTGTCACCGAATTTGGGCCGCGCGCTTTGGAGTCAGTCATCATTTCCATGACCAAGGGTGCAGACGATGTATTGGCAGCAGTGGTCCTTGGCCGCGAAGCCGGCCTTGTAAACACTGATGCGGGATCATCCCTTGTCGGTTTCGTGCCGCTGTTAGAAACCGTGGACGAACTCCGCGCCGCCGGCGACCTAGTGGATGCGCTGCTATCTCTACCTGCCTATCGGCAGATTGTTTCCTCCCGCGGTGACACCCAAGAGGTCATGTTGGGCTATTCGGATTCGAATAAAGATGCGGGGATCACAACATCGCAATGGGAGATTCACTTGGCCCAGCGCAGGTTGCGTGATGTGTGCGCCAAACACGGTGTTGCCCTGCGCCTGTTCCACGGTCGCGGGGGGACCGTGGGCCGGGGCGGCGGTCCGACCTATAACGCGATCATGTCCCAACCATGGGGTGTCCTTGACGGACAGATCAAGATCACGGAACAAGGTGAGGTTATCTCTGACAAGTACCTGCTGCCCGTACTCGCGCGGGACAACCTTGAACAAATGGTGGCTGCAACCCTTGATGCATCGCTATTGCACCAGACTCCGCGTCGCTCAGCCGCTGAGCTGGAACGGTGGGACAAAGTGATGGACATTGCATCAGCCGTTGGGCAGTCGAGCTACCGCTCTCTGGTCAATGACCCCCAGTTGCCGCGCTATTTCACCCTGTCAACACCCGTTGAGGAATTCGGTGCAATGCATTTTGGTTCCCGACCATCACGCAGACCAGACACGGCCGCAGGCATTGAAGGCTTGCGAGCAATCCCTTGGGTGTTCGGCTGGACTCAATCCCGACAGGTTGTCCCCGGCTGGTTCGGTGTTGGTAGCGGCCTGCAGGCTGTTGTCGATGCCGGCCTCGAAAGTGAACTTGCAGCGATGTATGAATCGTGGGACTTCTTTCGCAACTTTGTGTCCAATGTTGAAATGACACTGGCGAAAACTGACCTCAGTGTTGCCGAGCAATACGTGTCCAACCTTGTCCCCACCGACCTGCATTACCTCTTTGACATGATTCGCGCCGAGCACGATCTGACCGTTGCTCGAATTTTGTCCATCACGGGAGAGAGCGGACTGCTCACGGGTAATCCATCCCTGGCTCGCACACTTGAAACGCGCGACACCTATTTATTGCCGCTGCACAACCTGCAAATTTCATTACTTGCTCGCGCACGCACCGGCTCACCTTCCGAAGACCTCACCCGAGCGTTGTCCTTGACCATCAATGGGATTGCCACGGGGTTGCGCAATACCGGCTGACGGTCTTGCATTACGGCATCGCACGCACAAGCTCACAGGCAAACTTGCGAACCATTGGTCCATCTGGGTTACCGGCAACTGGCGCGTCACTTTTTGATTCATCGAGAGCGATATCGAGCTCGTTGACTATCAGGACTATCACGAAGGAGCATGCGCATGATGAAAAGCCCCGTGCACCCCGCGAGATATCGCAGATGAACGGGCCGCCGGTTTGCCCAGAGTCAGCAGACTAGGACCTATGGCCTAGCAAGAGGCGATTGGCGGGTTTACGGTTAAGCATTAAAGCTGATTGACAGAAAAGCAGCATAAAGTTAGATTTTCCACATGAAAGCTAATAAGCCCTTTCACGGCTTTGTGAGCCTATCCTCCCGAGGTTTGATTGCACTTCCCAAGTCGGTTCGCGACCGTTATCACTTGGACGAGCCCGGGGCGCAGGTGGAAATAACTGAGCGGACCGACGGTGTCCTCGAACTCAGACCGGCTGCAGCAATTCCCGCGACTCAGGCGTGGTTTTGGGATCCAGAGTGGCAACATGGTGAGCGAGAAGTGGATGCCCATCTGGAAGCTGGTGAAATAGAAGTGTCCGAAGGTGTGGATAACTTTTTGGCAGAACTTCCAGAAACCGATACACAAGGTGAGTGAAGTACGCCAGGACGCCTAAGTTCGACAAGGACTTTCGCGCAATGCGACGTGAACACCAACAAATGTTTCGTCAGACAATTCCTGAATTCAATGAGGGTTGTGGACGCTACTTCTTAACGTCCGGGCAAACGAGCTGGCGACAGAGCCTTCGAGTGCGTCCCATGATTGGCGCAGCAGGCATTTGGGAAATGACCTGGTCCTTTTCTGCCCCGGATGGTCGAGCAACTTTTCATTTTAGCCATCAAGGCGGTGAACCCATGGTGATCTGGCGTCGGATCGGCTCTCACAGAATCTATCGCCAACCCTGAATGCGACAAAGAATCAAATATTTTGATTCAGCATGCGAAAGTTACCCAACGTGTTGGGCTTAACCCGCTCAAGTCCGAGGAACTCGGCAACGCCTTCGTCGTAGGACTGCAGCATTTGTTCATAGACGTCGTGGCCCACGGGAGTGTCATCGATTTCTTCAAAGCCATGACGACCAAAAAAGTCTTTCATGAACGTGAGACAAAAGACTCTCTTGACCCCGATTGCTCGGGCCTTGTTCAGGAGTTGTTCCAGCAATTGTGAACCAATTCCGTGGCGTGCATTGTCAGGTTTGACCGCCAATGTTCGAACCTCGGCGAGGTCCTCCCACATGACGTGCAGGGCGCCGCAGCCGACAACATTTCCGTCAACTTCAGCAACAAGGAACTCTTGAATGTCCTCGAAGATTGTCACCGTTGCCTTGGACAGCAAGCTTCCATCATTGGTGTAGGCATCAACCAACGATCGGATAGCGCGAACATCAGTGGTTTTAGCTGGTCGGATGATGACTGATGAACTTGCCATCACTGGTCTCGCTCGGGTTTGACCAATGGGAACAGAATTGTTTCCCTGATTCCAAGACCTGTGAGAGCCATGAGCATGCGATCCAGGCCCATGCCCACACCACCTGATGGTGGCATTCCATGCTCAAGTGCACGCAAGAAATCCTCATCAAGTGTCATGGCTTCTTTGTCACCCTTAGCACCAAGTTTTGCCTGCTCGATCAAACGCTCGCGCTGGATCACCGGGTCAACGAGTTCTGAGTACCCGGTAGCAAGTTCAAAACCATCCACGTACAGATCCCACTTTTCAACAACACCCTCGCGATCGCGGTGATCGCGCGTTAGAGGTGACGTGTCAACAGGAAAATGCATGACAAATGTGGGGCCGGTAAAAGTAGAAATTACATGGTGCTCAAAGAGTTCCTCAACGAGTTTCCCGTTGACCGAGCTCGGGGCATATTTAATTCCTGCGCTTTGGCACAACGCCTCGAGGGTCTCGCGTGATGTTTGGGGAGTTATTTCTTGACCAACCGCCGTGGAAAGTTCACCAAAGAGATCAATTTGGGGCCAAACTCCTGAGAGATCATGAACACTGCCGTCAAAATGCGTGACCTGCAGAGAGCCGTGCACCGCCATGGCGGCCTCTTGTATCAACTCACGGGTG
>JALRGY010000115.1 GCA_023253325.1 Candidatus Nanopelagicales bacterium
GATCGCATTCATTTGACCAGTCTCGGTTTCATTGACATTCGGACCAAGATGTCAGATGTAGTGATTGAGACTGCAGCTTGGCTGCAGCAGTGGGGACACCCGGTGAGCCTGCACCTTGCAGGTTCGGCATCAGCCGATGAGGAAGCCGCACTACTCACCCAAGCACAGAATGCGGGTTTGACTGATTTTGAAATTACAGGCTTCTTAAGTGAAGATTCTTTCCGCGACTACCTCCTTGCAACCGATATCGGTATTCAACTTCGCATCAGTTCCTTGCTTGGTGTGAGTGGGCCATTGGGTGATCTTGCGGGTTACGGGGTGACGTCGGTCGCGAGCAGTGGATTGGTGCGAGATGTTGATGCCCCAGAATTTGTTCATTCGTTGCCCGAATATGTCAGCCCGGTAATGGTTGCCCAGCGCATTGAGCAGTGCTTGCACGAGCCGGTCTCTGATTCTGGGCGCGAGCGCATGCGGGTCGACTACTTGAAAGCTCATTCGCCCCAGCTTTACGCTGCTCAATTCCTCGAAGTGCTGCGCGCTGAAGTCGGGCGCACAGCGAATGTGGGTGTGAAATAACTATGCGCGTTGGAATCGACCTCGAGCAATTCGCCCGTGACCCTTATGGCTCTGGAATTCAACGAGTTCTTCAATACTTGGCACGCGAATGGCCAACCTCGGAGATCGAGGCAGATTTCATCTTTCCCGATCGTGGGCTTTATGCGCTCTTGACACCTGCCCAAGCATTTGAGGTGTTGTCCATTCCTTTTCAGGATCAGCCTGCAGATTCAGACCTACGTCAACTGATTGGCCAAGCCATAACCGGTGCGACAGCCCCAAGGGTTCGTGAGGCAGACCTGCTGTCCCTCTACACCGCGTGGCTGTTGCCCGAAGTCAGTTATTCACCCGAGGTGCTGAATCGATTCAGGGTCTTTAACGCCAGCATGATCACGGTAATGATCGGATTCGATGCCCTGCCAATGACACAACCGCGCAACTACAGGTTCCCACCAGGCATGGCTCCATATGTGAGCGACTATTTCAGGCAACTTGCTTCGGCGGATCGTGTCGTGTGTATTTCTGAGCATGCACGTGAAGAGATTTGGTCGGCGCTGCGTCGCCCCATGAACATGATCACTGAAGTTGCTCACCCGGGCGGTGACCATGTTGATGCACGGGTACCCGCCTCCGCTTCACCGCAGGAAAATACAGCGTCAATAAAATTCGTCCGCCTGGGAACTCTTGAAGCGCGAAAAATGCCAGTGGAAATTCTTAATGCATTCCTCGAGGCCCAAGCACCAAACGCAGAACTAATTTTTATTGGTGGCGCCTCGTCTTCAGATGAATCGATTAACACGACCGTTCGGGTCGCCGCTCAAAGCAACGCAGCGGTCACTTGGATTCAAGGAGCAAGTGACACGGAAGTCCGCGACGCCATTGCTTCGGGCGATGTATTCCTAGCGATTGGTACTGAAGGGTTTGGTATCCCTGTGTTGGAAGCAATCGCGCTGGGAACTCCGGTGTTGTACTCGGGAGACCAACCCGCTGCAGAAATCATGGAGTCAGCAGGCGCTAAGAAACTATCGGGACACTCGCATGACGAACTCGTCGAAATGTTCCATGATTATTCGCGGCCTGCCGCTTTGCAGCATTTAACTGCGGAGATTGATTTCACGGGGATGCCACGGTGGAAGCAATTTGTTGAGACCGTCGCTCGGTTGTGCAAGAGCTAATTAAGTTAGTCGCCTAAACCCAGACTGAGCCAGCCCGTGCGGTAGCGCTGCAGCAAGTTGTGCGTCATCCATTGCGGCAAGTTCGGCAAAGACGATGCTTAACGCTTGGTAGTACTCAGCAAGAATTTCATCCGTGTGTGCGATCGAGACATAAAGTGAATTCCCGGAGAGATAACCCTGGTCCAGCATGCGCGCTGTGATGTAAGTCTTGACAGCGAGGGGATCGAGACCTGCGATGGTGAAGTTGGCCAGTGCGGGGAGCCCGCCGGTGGTAACAGTTAGGCCAGCATCTGTGCCGACCTGTTCCCAGGCAGCTTGAACTTTGGTGCCAATATCGTGCACGCGTTGGGTCGCGTTCTCTTTTTCCATGACATCAAGGGTGGCCAGCGCTGCTGTTGGTCCAATGCGCTCGGTCCAAAAAGTACTGGAAATAAAACTTGTTTGCGCGGCTTCCATCACGGAGGCGCGCCCAATAACGGCAGTGATTGCATAACCATTGCCCAGGGTTTTGCCAAACGTTGCTAGGTCGGGTTCAACGTTGGAGTGCAGGTGGAGTCCACCGAGCTCACGTCGGAATCCGCTGGTGCATTCATCGAAAATTAGAACTGCATTGTGTTTTGTTGCGAGGGCGCGAACACCTTCGAGGAATCCAGGCGCAGGGGGATCACTGCGCTGAACTTCCATGTAAATAACGCCAATTTGGTCGTCGGCGTCCATTATCGCGGTGATTTGATCAAGATCATTGAACTGAAATGGAATTGAGGTGCCGGTGAGGGCTTTGGGCACTCCATTGGGTTCAAGTCCAGGAAGCAAATGCCCGGTCAGTGAGTCATCGTCACTCAAGTTCGCGGCCAAATACCAGTCATGCCACCCGTGATAGCCACAGAATGCAACTTTGTCCTTGCCGCTGGCGGCTCGGGCAATGCGAACAGCGATTGCGCACGCTTCACCACCGCTGCGGGCATAACGCACCATGTCTGCCCATGGGTGAAGTTCGATTAATTTCTCGGCGAGATACACCTCTTCCGGTGCGTTAAGTGTCGAAAGATTCCCTTTGTTGACGGTTTCATGCACTGCAGCATCAACTTCTGGGCGGGAGTAGCCAAGAATGTTTGTGCCAATACCCATCAGGCCAAGATCCTTGAATTCGCGGCCATCAAGATCCCACACACTGCACCCTTCGGTGCGGGAAAAATAGGCGGGCCAGCCCTGGGGTAGGTACATTTCAGCCCGCTTGCTGAGCAACATGGAGCCACCGGGGATCAATTTCTTGGCTCGCGCCCACAGATCGGTGCCCGAATTGGTTTCTGGGATGCCGGCCGTGGTCATGGGTTGAGTGTATTCCCGCTCACCCCGCGGGGGATTAGAGTCTGAACTGTGTCAAGCGAAAATGGGTCCAAGTCGCAAGGGCCGCGTGTGGGCCCCGGAGTAACGGTTGTCATTCCCACCTATTCCCCCAGTGACGGACTTTTGAACTTAATCGCTGAGATTTCCCTTGAGCCTGGAGTTACTCGCATAATAATTTCGGATGACGCAAGCCCGGTCACCGCTGATCCGGTGCTGAGGGCGGCGGCCCAACTTGAAGGTGTTGAGGTCATTCGCCATAACAAGAATGCTGGAATCGCCCGTGGCTTAAACGATGGCCTTGCTGGTGCACTTGAGCACGCGGATTCCATCCTGCTGACTTTCGATCAAGATTCAAGAGTGCCTGCGGGATACCTCTCTGCATTGATTGCGCAATTGGAGAGCCATGAGTCTCTGTGGTCTGATAACGCATCCATTGGAGTGATCGCTCCTGCGGTTGTGAATGACGCGAGTGGCGACATGCGATACCCAACACGACAGGAAGGCGGAGTGCTGGTCACCGAAGAAGTTATTCAAAGTGGAGCACTCTGGATGGTGCCTGCCCTTGTGAAAATCGGTGGGTTTGATGAATCCCTAGGTATTGATGCAGTTGATGCGGCCGCTTGTTTGCGATTGCGTGTGGCTGGCTATCTCATTGCACTCGCGCCCAATGTATCCCTTGAACATAACCTCGGTGATTCACGTCAGATGAATCTTTTTGGTCGATCGGTCATGGTGACAAATCATTCGCCTGCACGTCGAGCGACCATGGTTCGCAACCGTTTGCGCCTTGCTCCCGCTGAATTCAAGCAATCACCCAAACATGCATTCCGCACTTTGCGCCGCGTAACCGTGAACTCAACTCTTGGGGCAATCACGGGCGAGAATCGATGGGCAAAAGCAAAGGGAAGTTTGTCTGGACTGCGTGGAAAGAAAGATAAACCAAATTAGCTATGAGTTCGAAGTTCCCCAGGTCACGGTGAGGTCACCAACAGCAATGACAACACTCGTGGTGAACACTGAGGTTGAGAGAACTTTATTCAACTTGTCCGCCGTAGCAAGAGATGCAACTTTGAATTCTATGCCTGTGAATTGTGTGG
>JALRGY010000116.1 GCA_023253325.1 Candidatus Nanopelagicales bacterium
TGGCACAAACATATTTGGGAGAAAGTTTTGATATCCATGGTGGCGGATTGGATTTGATTTTCCCGCACCATGAAAATGAAATTGCACAATCCAAAGCGGCAGGCGATGGTTTCGCGCGGTATTGGATGCATAACGCATGGGTGACAACCGCAGGCGAGAAAATGAGTAAGTCGTTAGGTAACTCACTGTTGGTCAGTGAAGTTTTGAAGCGCATTCCGGCGATCCACCTGCGCTACTACTTGGCGGGTTCTCACTACCGCTCCATGTTGGAATACTCGGATGCATCGGTATTAGAAGCGGGTCAGGGATTCACGCGTCTGTCAGGATTTATTGAACGAGCCATGGAAACCCTCAAGATCTCTGAGGTCACCATTGACCCGGAATCACGGCACGAAAAGTTTGATGCTGAAATGAATAATGATTTTGCGGTGCCCAATGCAATTGCGGTGATTCATGAGGTAGTCCGTGAAGGCAACACAAACCTGACAAATGGTGAATTAGAGGCACTTGCTGTGAATGTAGTTTCTGTTGTTTCAATGCTCGACGCATTGGGCATGAACCCCCTGGATGACCAGTGGGTTATTGAGTCAGGGGATAATCAACACATTATTGGTGAGCTCGTACAGGTGGCCATTAATCAACGCAAGGAAGCGCGCGAGCGCAAAGACTTTGAAGCAGCCGACGCAATTCGATCAGATCTTGAACGAATCGGAATCGCGCTGGAAGATTCAAAAGAGGGCGTGCGATGGTCGATTCGCAAGCCCTCGCACACCGAAACAACACATTAAGGCGGATGTTTTCCCATGGCTGGTAATTCCCAACGCAAGGGCGCAATGCGCAACACGGGAACAAAGAAGGGTCCTCAGGTTGGATCAGGTGGGCAACGCCGCGCCAAATTAGGCGGTCGCGGTCCAACACCGAAGGCTGAGGAACGTCCGCATCACCCCAAAGCCAAGCGCAAGAAGGCCGCTGAGAAGCGAAGCGCCAAACTGCCCGCAGGAAGTGGTGCTCGCCGTGCCGAGCGCACCAAATCTCGTGCTGCTGGTCAGCTCATGGGACGCAACTCGGTCGTAGAAGCATTGCGTGCCAAGGTGCCCGCTAACGCACTCTATGTTCAGTCCAAGGCCGATGCCGATGATCGTTGGCGTGAGTCCTTGAAAATTGCCATTGCCGCAGGCATTCCGCTAATGGAGGTCCCTCGCACGGAACTCGACCGCATGACCGATGGCGGTGTGCACCAAGGCCTCGTTCTGACTGTCCCTGAATATAAGTACGCGGACATCAAGGAAATTGAAAAGTCCCAATGCATCATTGCTTGCGATGGATTGACAGACCCGCGCAACCTTGGCGCAATCGCACGATCTGCCGCGGCATTCGGTGCGGAGGCAATTGTGCTCCCAGATCGCCGTAGCGTTGGTGTTACGGCTTCCGCGTGGAAGTCGTCGGCTGGGGCACTCTCGCGCATTCGCGTTGCGCAGGTCACGAACCTCAACCGCTCGCTCATCACACTGCAAAAAGCAGGGTTCACGGTGATTGGTCTCGCCGCTGATGGTGCAACTCCACTGCACAAGATTGATAAGGATGTTCTCAAAGGCAAGCTCGTCATTGTCATTGGTGCCGAAGGTGCTGGGCTCTCACGTTTGGTCAAAGAGAATTGTGATTGGCTGGTCAATATCCCGATGGCTGGTGGTAACGAGTCCCTCAATGCATCCGTGGCCGCATCCATCGTTCTGCAGGATATGTATAGGGCCCGCAACTAGCGCGTTTGTTAGGACTCAGGCGTCAAGGCGCGGGTCTTCATCAGGGATCACAATTCGCAGTTCGGCGGTTGCATCACTGGGTGTGCCACTGCGAGAACCTAGTACTGCTTTTTCTTCGGGCTTTTTCCTCAGGACGTTGTTGACATAGTCATCAACGACCTCTGCAAAGGCAACGCTGTGACCTGCTTCCTCTGACATGAACCACCTGTGTTCGAGGACTTCATGGAAAATTTCAGCGGGTTCGAGGCGGCCACGAAGGTTGTGGGGAATTGATTCCATGACCAATTCGAAACGATCGCTCACCCAACGGTGCGCGGCCAATTCTTCATCTTCTTTGCCGTAACCCAGTTTCACGCGGTATGAGTCCAGGTCGTTGAGGAGTCTGCGCGCCTGGTTTTCACCAACGTCGAGCCCGGTCAGGCGAATTAAGCGCCGGGAATGGTGGCCGGAGTCAACGACTTTGGGCGCAACTCGAATTTTTTCGCCTTCACCGGAGGTATCAACTTGGAGTTCGGCAACGTCAAAGCCCAATTCATTCAGTTTTCGAATTTGCTTTTCAAGAGCCAAGCGGTTGTCACGACTGAATTCGATTGGAGCGGTAATCGCATTCCACAATGCGTCGTAGCGGGTGCGTAAACCAACGCCAGTAACAATCGGGTCAATTCCTTCTTGCAGGCGACCTCCTGCGGCTAGGTCCATGAGTTCGCCGGCGACGTTGGTCGCTGCCGTTTCCAAGTCATACTCGCGTTGCCCATTGGAGAGAGTGGGATGAAGCTCACCTGTTTCTGCATCAACCAAATATGCCGCGAATGAGCCCGCATCACGCAAGAAGAGTGTGTTCGACAGTGAAACGTCATTCCATGAAAATCCAATGACATGTAGTTGTACGAGCAGCAGAGCTAGTGCATCGAGTAATCGATCGGCTGTCTCAGCGCGCAAACTCGATGAAAACAGTGCGCGATAAGGCAGAGAGAAGGGGAGATGTTTAGTGATAAGTGCGGCGGGCAGCGCCTCACCATTGATATCTACACGATCACTGACGGTGCCCACTGGTTCGACACTGGGAACAGCGCGGCGCTGCAGTTCATTGAGCAGGTAATACTCACGATCAACGAGTTCGAGTTCAGCCTCTTTGATTGCATAGACAATCCCATTGATGCGAACAAATCGAACGATGTGTCGGGAAATACCGCGAGGTAGGGCGACAACAAGATCATTAGGCCATTCCTCCAATGGGGTATCCCACGGAAGAAATGCCAGCTCCGGCTCTGTTGCCGTCCCCACCATGCGCATGTTGAAATTGAATCCTTAAATCTGTGTTGTTGCTATTTATTTTTCTTCTTCAGCTTCGCGGCCGAATGGGTGGTGCTTGATGTCTTCATCATGGCGGGCCTCATCTTGTGATAGCCCGTCATGTGACTTTTCCTCTTGAGCTTCGTGTTCCCCGCTCTTGTGATGCTCCATGATTCCCTATTCTCAGTTCAAATGACCAAATATTTTGTGTCTGAGGACCGACTCTAGTTGTTGTCAGGGTTATCCTCAGCCATAGCCATGTTGATACATCTACCTAAGGATTTCTCGTGAATCTGCTGAAGCGTTCCCTGGTCTCCGCCGCCACTTTTGCCTTCGCCTTTGCATTTGCTGGACCCTCAGCGCAGGCCATGGGTTCAGGCAATATCTATGAGGACCTTCAGGTTGGCGTGAGTTATGCGGTGTACGAACCTAATTACACAGCCGGATTAATGGAGCGTCATAACGGAGCAACCTATCCGTGCCCCAAAGGCACCGAAGAGAATGTGCTTGCTGAATATGGCAACGCCAAAAAGTCACTTCTCACCGTTATTGAGGGCAATCCATTGTGCGGGGATCGAGGTGGTGCTGGCAAGGTGGTAAAGAAATTCAAAGTGCAAGGTGCGACTGCAACAATGATTGCCAATTGCTACCCGGGTAACAATGGCTACGCATCTTGTGACAAGAGTGATATTGCATCCGTTGGTGGTTACGTTTCTGTGACTCTGCCGGCGCAGGGGAATTTGAAAAAGACATTCGCGGTCGTCATGGCAGGTGGCGCCAAGCCGATGAGTGCTGCCAAGCTCGAACGAGTGGTGAAAAGCATGACACCTATTGCAACTAATCAAAATTTGATTGGTGGCATGGTCACTTG
>JALRGY010000117.1 GCA_023253325.1 Candidatus Nanopelagicales bacterium
TGGGACGTGCGGGTGTGGCCGTTCTCAGTCAGTTGGAACCACAGGATGTTCGGCTCACCACCAAGGTGCCGGAGATGGATGGGCAAGGTCGATGGCTGGAGTGCGATTTCACCACGGCCGTGGGCCCGGTCACGGTTGTGTCGACGTACATCCATTCAGGTGAAGTAGATACCCCCAAGCAGGTTGCAAAATTCGCTTTCCTCTCAGGTATGGATAAGTATCTGGCCAAATTGGCTCGATCTGCCAAGAAGAATGGGAACGAGGTCCTCGTATGTGGGGATTTCAACATTGGACACAGGGAAGTAGACATTAAGAACTGGAAGGGAAATCGGGGCAAGTCAGGGTTCTTGGAGCAGGAGCGGGCGCATTTGGATTCCTGGTTTGCAAATGGCTGGACTGATCTGGGGCGTGAACTCGGTGGTGAAGGTCCCGGTCCCTACACCTGGTGGTCCTGGCGGGGTCGGGGGTTCGACACTGACGGTGGCTGGCGCATTGATTACCAAATCGCGACCGAGGGGCTCGCTGACAAGGCGCGGGAAGCCGTTGTGGGGAAGGCACCCACCTACGCAGAGAGGTGGAGTGATCACGCACCGCTGACCGTCAGATTTGAATAGCTGTTGGTGAACCTGGGATTGACATACCCCAGGGGGTATAGGCTATGCTGGTCAACACGCCCCAGAATGGACAAGTCCGAAGGGAAAAATGACCGTGGTCACAAGCGCAACAGTCACAGATTTGCAAGCAGCATTGGTTCGTGGAGAGCGAGTTGTCGATGTTCGTGAAAAGCATGAGTACGACCGGGGGCATGTGCCCAATGCGATGCACATTCCCATGAGCATTGTTCCGCTCCGGATCCAAGACATCAAAGGTGAGCAAAGTGGTGAGCCAGTCTGGATTATTTGCGAGTCGGGTGCTCGTTCTTGGCGGGTGTCCGATTATCTCACGCGCCAGGGTGTTTCGGTGATCAACGTAGAGGGTGGAACGTCAGCGTGGAAGGCCAGTGGTCACCCATTGGAATTTGTCTGACACCGAGATTTACGTTTCTGTTAATTAACACCGAGAAAATCACAAAGTTTTAATCGTTATCAAGCATAATTAGAGCAAATTTGAAGGGAAGTACTCATGACATTCACAGCCGCACCACACGTTGTAGTGATTGATTCAATCGGATTGGGAGATCGCAGCTATGTGGTCCACGATGGAGTTAGCGCACTCGTCGTTGACCCACAGCGCGACTTTGATCGAGTAGAGAAAGTTCTCGCAGAGCATGGAGTCACTGTGACTCACGTTGCCGAGACTCATATTCACAACGACTACGTCACCGGTGGCTACGAACTAGCCAAGAAGCATGGTGCGACCTATGTGGTGCCCGGAAATGTGGACTTGGCATATCTCAATGAGCCCAATGTTGTTGCAGTCAACGATGGAGACACCTTTACCGTCGGCGCATTTGAAGTTAGCGCCATTCACACACCAGGTCACACCCCACATCACATCTCCTATTCTGCTCAGAAAGCTGGTCACGCAGGTGCGGTCTTTACCGGCGGTTCGATGCTCTTTGGCAGTGTCGGGCGTCCTGACTTGGTGGCACCGGATGTGACCGAGAAGCAAGCTCATGACCAATGGAACTCGGTGCAGCGGCTGGCCGCTGATCTTGATGGCGAGACAGGGGTATTTCCAACACATGGTTTTGGTTCATTCTGCTCGGCAACACAAGCAGCAGGCGGCTATGAATCAACCATCGCCAAGGAGAAGACAACGAACCCAGCGCTGACCCAAGCCGAGCAGGAATTCGTTCAGGTGCTCCTGGAGGGTCTCGATGTATTCCCTGCCTACTACGCCCATATGGGTCCGGCAAATGCTGCCGGTCCTGCTGATGTCGATCTTGAGTATCCCAAGCCCGCAAGCCCAGAGGCACTGCGTGCTGCAATCGATGCGGGCGAGTGGGTCGTTGACCTTCGCTCACGCGAGGTTTTCAGCCAAGGTCACATCGCGGGCGCCCTGAACTTTGACCTTGATGGAGCGTTCATTAACTACCTCGCGTGGATGATGCCGTGGGGCACGCCCGTCACGCTTGTGGGAGCGACTACTGAGCAAGTTGAAGCTGCGATTCGGGAACTTGTCGCCGTTGGTATCGATACTCCGAAGATGCAAGCCGTTGGAGACCCCACATTCTGGTTGTCCGATGGTGAAACTCCAGCAACAATTCGCCGCGTCACCTTTGACACTGTCAAGTCTGAATGGGAAGCCAATCCAGCAGCCATGGTGATCGACACCCGACAGATCAAAGAATGGGATGCGGGGCACGTTGAAGGTGCTGTATTCATTCCTTTCTATGAAGTCCTCGATCGTTTAAAGGACATTCCACGCACTGAAGTGGTCTACGTCTACTGCGGTTCTGGCTATAGAGCCTCTGCGGTGGTTTCCATGTTGGCCAACTTGGGCTACGACAATGTCATTCATGTTGATGATAACTTTGCCAACGCTTCAGTTGCGGGACTCACTGTGGTGCCAGAGGCACCGGTCAGCCGTGAGCCAGGCTGGACCTGGATTGCGTCACGTGCCAACGTTCGCGAGTTTGATCCAGCGGCATTTAGGGCATTGAGCAACTCGTAACAGGAGTTCACAATCGGTCGATCTTTATAGACCCTCGAGAGTTTCAGACCGTTGGCGAGCAGGCTGGCAGGCGTTATGGAACACTCGGGGGTCTGATTAATTTGCGAATAGTCGATTCAACCGAACAGTGGGATGGATCAGTAGGCCGAAAAGGAGTAGTGATGACGCAGATAGTTACCTACTCACCAAAGGTTTTTATCCCCTTGACATCTTTGTGTCGAGACAGGTGTGGTTACTGCACATTTGCCAAAAGTCCGCACCGAGTTGATTCGGCGTACATGTCCATCGATTCGATCCTTGAAGTAGCCCGAAAGGGAGCCGCTGCGGGCTGCCATGAAGCTCTTTTCACCTTGGGGGAATATCCCGAGGCGCGTTACCCAGAAGCTCGCGCTTGGCTAGATGATCATGGTTTTAGCAGCACCGTTGATTACCTAGCCCATGCGGCTCGCGCGGTTCTTGATGAAACTGGGCTTTTGCCCCATGCGAATGCGGGAGCCCTTGATAGCGAGGACCTGTCCTTGTTACGAACGGTGTCACCAAGTCAAGGCATGATGATTGAGAGTCTCAATCCAAATCTCGCAGCACACCGCGGCGCACCGGACAAGACCCCAGAGCGAAGGCTCGAAACCCTCAACCTAGCGGGTGAACTAGCCATTCCGTTTACCACGGGCATTTTGATTGGCATCGGAGAATCTCGCGCGGATCGAGTCATTGCATTGGAGGCAATTGCGCAGTCCCATGAAAAATATGGTCACGTCCAAGAGGTTATTGTTCAAAACTTTGTGCCCAAGGCGGACACGGAAATGCGTAACTGGCCAGCATGCAGCCTGGAGGAACTCGTTGAGACCCTGGTCATCGCTCGAGAGACTTTGCCCACAGGTATTCATCTCCAAGCTCCACCGAATCTATCAACAGATATTGGTGCTTTGCTCAATGCAGGGATCGACGATTTCGGGGGGATCTCACCGGTAACCGCGGACTTTGTTAACCCAGAAATGCCTTGGCCTTCAATCGACAAACTCAGGAGTCAGGCCGCGGAGTTTGGTCGCACGCTGGTTCCTCGCCTGACCATATACCCCGAATTTGTTCGTGATCCCCAAAAGTGGCTGGAAAGCGACCTTGTATTTGCCGTAATGGATCGAAGTGATGCGGATGGATTTGCTCGAGATGATCCCGGTGCAACCTTCCCGGAACGTTATGCCGATGCTGTCAACGTTGGGACCGGCGCAGAGGTTATTCAGGTGGGCAGACGCTCGAGCATGTGGTACTCGGGTGCCGACGTC
>JALRGY010000118.1 GCA_023253325.1 Candidatus Nanopelagicales bacterium
CGATCAAGGCACTGTCCAAGTCGATCCGTCGCACGCGCGCCGGGCTCAAGGATCCCAAGCGTCCCAGCGGTTCATTCATTTTCGCTGGACCATCGGGTGTTGGAAAGACTGAGTTGTCCAAGACCCTCGCCGAGTTCTTGTTTGGCGATGAAGACGCACTCATTGCGCTCGACATGTCCGAATACAGCGAGCGTCACACGGCATCGCGTCTGTTTGGTTCGCCTCCCGGTTACGTGGGCTACGAAGAAGGCGGCCAACTCACCGAAAAGGTGCGCCGCAAGCCGTTCAGTGTTGTGTTATTCGACGAAGTCGAAAAAGCCCACCCGGATATTTTCAACTCGCTGCTGCAGGTTCTTGAAGAGGGTCGCTTGACCGACTCCCAAGGTCGCGTTGTTGACTTCAAGAACACCGTGATCATCATGACCACCAACCTGGGCAGCCGAGATGTGTCCAAGGGCCAAAACCTTGGTTTTGCACCTGATGACAATGAGGGCAATGCCTATGAGCAGATGAAGGGCAAAGTTCAGACCGAACTCAAGCAGCATTTCCGCCCTGAGTTCCTGAACCGTATTGACGATGTAATCGTCTTCCACCAACTCAGCCAGAAGGAGATCATTGAAATCGTTGATCTCATGATTGCCGGGTTGGAAAAGCGTCTGCAGGAAATGGACATGGACATCGAGCTCACCACGGAGGCCAAGGCCCTTTTGGCTGAGCGCGGTTATGACCCAACATTGGGAGCTCGCCCGTTGCGCCGAACCATTCAGCGCGACCTGGAGGACCCACTCTCGGAGAAACTGCTCTTCGGTGACCTCAACCCAGGCAGCATTGTTGTTGTCGGAGTTGAAGGCCAGGGTGACGAGCGCGAGTTCACCTTCACCGCAACACCACGAGTGGAACTGCCAGACGCCCCTCCCGTTGAGGCGGCAGGCGAACAGTTGAGTTAGCAACTGCCAACAACAACTCGAATCATTGAGAGGACCGACTCGGACAACACCCGGGTCGGTCTTTTCAATGCATGCGAGTAATCGCTCGCGAGCAGTTACGCTTGTCACATGAGAGCGTGCGTTCCCCATGGCTAAGGGCCCTCTCATTCCCGGAGTCAATGAATTCGACCGCCCCAAAAAGGGAATTCCACGCTGGCTCGGAGTGTTCCTGTCCCTGACCGTAATCAGCTTAGGACTTCTCACCCTCTGGGGATTTGTTGCCGGCGGCGGACCCTTCGAGTTCCTCGGTGAAGTTGAAGAACAACTCCAACCGACGGGCTATCGGCCAACCGTCGAGCCAAATGTCATTCAAGTACTCGTCGCGCTACCCAAAGAAGGCGCTTGCCCTACCAACACCTTCGACATCACCGCAACGGAAACCCCCGAAATGATCACTACCGAAGTGAACCTGATCAGACCACGCAGTAACAGTTGCCCGGCAGATGAATTGACCGATGAAATCTGGCTCGACCTCACCCTCACCCAACCACTCGATGAGCGAATCATCACCCGAAACATTGATGGGCAGGACTTGCCTCAAATTCGTTAGTGATGCTTGACCCTCGCGCGTATTTGCGCTCTACTGAGCCTAAACATAAATCTATTGGCTCCGGCAACACACAAATGCAGTCAACCGTTAGGGAATTCACTGATGAAAAACTTCACGAGTAAATTTGTATCCTTGATATCTGCCGCCGTGCTTGCTGTCGGATTACTTGGCATTGCCCCATCGGCTCATGCAGCAAATGCTGACGCCGAGTTAACCATCAATTTTGTTGGAGTGGCGTGTGAAGGTTGCACGGTTACCTACCAACCCGCCAACGCGGATAGCCAGATGGAAAAGATCAAAAATAGTTCAGTGACTTTCTCCTCGGCTAATGGCCCCCTGCAGGCAGGCTATTTCTTGATCAATAACCCTAAGTTTGCTTTCATCGACGCGGCAACAGCAATCACACTGCAATACAAAGGAAAAATTCCAGGCCAAAAAATCTCTCGAACGCAGGCAATTGACTCCAAGCGTGCATATATCTGCTGGACCGGCACCGAAACTCAACAGTCACTCAGGGTGCGACTCAGCACGGTGACCGACACTGCCATGACAGGAGGGCCCACGAAAGCAATCCTTGCTTGGGCGCAGCCAACTCCCACGGGTGCGAAAGGTCCAATATCGCGCACCAACAAGGGCCGAGTCATGCTCAACGGTGACATTGGCTGTTCTTCGTAAACATTTGGCAAGCATCCAGTTATTTTCAGTTCAGGCCCACCGAAACTGCAAGGTGAATGCAAGGTGCTCTCGTTAGAGTCGGACGCACTCAAATAGCGAGAGGAATTAGCAACATGTTTTGTGTAATAAGCCAGTGGTCATCCAGCGCTGAAGTCGATGATCAGTTAATTTCACTGACGCAGTCAACTTTCGTGCCAGCCGTCATGGCTTTAGGCGCTCAAAGTGTCCATTTCGTGGAAACCGGACCAAATTCCATTCAAGTGGTTACCATTTATCCGGATGAGCAAACTGCTAATAGTGCCCGTGACAAACAGGAGGCCGTGCGTGCTCAGGCGTCGGTCGAGGTGCCTGTCACTTTTCTCTCTGAGGTTCGCGGACAAATTTTTGCTCAGAATATGTAAATAGAACAACCACCAAGAAAACAACGAGAGGGTAAAAGATAATGACTAACGCAAATTCGGTTCACTGGGGGACCACGCGCCAAAGGGATGTAGTCGCCGGCATTGGCTTCTTTGTCTTCTTCAACACTGCGCTACTTGCACTGATAGTTCTGGGCAGCGATGTCCTCGGTCACGACGGGTCTCACGATGCGAAAGTTGGCTTCGGCATCATTGCTGTCGCAATAAATCTCATGCTGTGGATTTGGAATGACTCGGCTATTGTGGATGTCCAGGCTAGTAGCAAAGATATTGCAGGTGCAGATCTTGAGACTGCGATCGGCCAAAAGTTTGTCAAAGCACCCTGGGCGATGTACCGCGTCCTGGTCCTTGTTATCACAGTTCTGGTCACCGGCTCCATCATTTACGGCGTCTTCTGGTAACGGCACGCTTACTGTACCTATCCACCAACAACGACCGTGCTGACTCATTTATCGCGGGTGCGTCAGCGTTAACGCCTCACTTCACCCGGAATTTCCTTCTCGCCCACCACCAAAACAACGGAGGCCGGTGCGCGAGATTTCGCCACGAATTGATAGACACCCGTTTCGGCAGGTGCCCGATAACGAGCGAGATAAATAAATTTAGTGTTGAGAGATGAGTAGTAGAAATCGGTTCTCTCAGTGAATTTAATGGGTATTTTCTTTCCTGAGGGCGAGGTAACCGCCAACCGAGGAAGCTGTCTTTTCTTGAGTGCATTCTCTGGCTTCTTATCCACGATCAAATATTCCACGACTAATTCCTCGCCCTTTTTGAGTCCTGCGCGGAAAGCTCTCTTCTGACCAGATTTGGAAAAGGACGCTCGGATGGCGAACGAGACCGTCCCATCGACCAACAAAGGACCCGCACTAGGAGTCGTGTCGCTATCGAGCAAATTCACCGGTGTGTGAGCCCACGCAGGTGTTGCCATCCCAGGCATAACCAAGGCGACGGCAACAAGTAATGCAATGGGAAATATTCTCTTCATTGTCTTGCCTCAGTTGCCTTTCTCGGTGTGATTCATCTTGCTGACCAACTTAAGTCTGCCACCTTTAGCCGTAATCTGCCGATCGCTCGTCCGGATTCAAAGACTGGCGCAAAGTGTTCGATCTCGGCGAAGGTAATTCGAATAGACCTTCCC
>JALRGY010000119.1 GCA_023253325.1 Candidatus Nanopelagicales bacterium
AGCATGCGTTGGCGTTGAAGCAGCAGGTCATTGAGCAGGGTCGATGCACCGAAGCGGAATAGGTCAGGAGTGAGCCATTCCTCGCCCACGGTCTCATTGACCATCACCAGGTACTTGATGGCGTCCTTGCTGGTGCGGATACCGCCGGCGGCTTTCACACCGATTTTCATTCCAGTCTCCTGGTAGTAGTCCCGCACGGCCTCGAGCATCACCAGGGTGACGGGCAGGGTGGCCGCGGGGTTGACCTTGCCCGTGCTCGTTTTGATGAAGTCTGCGCCAGCCTTCATGGCCATCCAGCTTGCTTTGCGCACATTGTCCAGTGTTTTGAGTTCGCCAGTTTCCAAGATCACTTTCAGGTGAGCGGTGCCACACGCCTGCTTCACCGCAACAATCTCATCAAAGACTTTGCTGAAATTCCCGGAGAGAAATGCTCCGCGATCAATCACCATATCGATTTCATCTGCTCCATCGGTAACGGCTTCGGCGGTGTCGAGCAACTTAACCGCCAAACTGGCCCGGCCACTGGGGAATGCGGTGGCCACGGCCGCAACATGAATGCGATCGCCCACCACGCTACGTGCCGTCTCAACAAGGTCGCCGTAGACACACACTGCGGCAACACTGGGCGTTGTCATATCCATGGGATCAGGGTGCAATGCCTTTGTGCACATCGCTTTCACTTTGCCGCGGGTGTCTGCGCCTTCGAGGGTGGTGAGATCCACCATGCTGATCGCTGTATTGATCGCCCAGAGTTTAGAATCCTTTTTGATGGAGCGGGTGCCTAACGCAGCAGCCCTGGCCTCGGCGCCCACTTGATCTATGCCAGGAAGTCCGGCCAAAAATGCATGCAAACCCTTATGGGTCGCAGGCGCTTGGGCGTCAAGGGAAGACATGCACCAAGCCTAGTCCTTGGCAGAAAACTGAAGGCTGAGTGACGGTTGCCACGCTGTCTTCGCACTCCAATGGGGAAAGCCAGACCTATTCCTCTAGTCCAACCACGTTTTCGCGACTTCGGCCATGGCCGCGATGCGACCAATCGCTTGTGTTCGAGAGGCCGCGAGTTGATCTGGTGCGGGAACGGGAACCACGCTCTGCAGATAGACCTTCACCTTGGGTTCAGTACCGCTGGGCCGAACAATGATTCGACTCCCACCATCGAGGGTGAAAAGGAGGCCATCGGTGGGTGGTAGTTGGTCGGATCCTTGGGCTAGGTCAATGAA
Organism: Candidatus Nanopelagicales bacterium; assembly: GCA_023253325.1. Taxonomy (GTDB): domain Bacteria; phylum Actinomycetota; class Actinomycetes; order S36-B12; family S36-B12; genus UBA4592. Next base: position 1,221 of record JALRGY010000119.1, read on the forward strand.
CTCGGTCACCGCTGAACCTGCAATTTCGGTTGGCGGGTGAGTGCGCAGGTGTTCCATGATCTCGGGTATGCGCGAGAGATCACTCACGCGAACGGAAACTTGGTCGGTTGCATAGACGCCCACTTCGATGGCAATTCGATCCAATTCGTCCTGGAGAGTTTTGCCGGCGGATTTCAGTTGGGAAGCGAGTTCCATGACTGTCACTGCCGCAGAGAGTCCATCTTTGTCTTTGACAAATTCAGGGTCAACGCAATAGCCCAATGCTTCCTCGTACCCGAACACCAAGTTGGGAATTGGGCCGATCCACTTAAAGCCGGTCAAAGTTTGCTGGTAATCAAATCCATGAAGTTCGGCGATTGCATTGAGTTGGGTGCTCGAGACAATTGACTGCGCGAAAACACCCGTGACATTTTTCTGGGCAATGTGGGCTGCTAACAGTGATCCAACTTCGTCGCCGTGCAGCATTCGCCACTCGGACCTGTCTCTATTCATGGGAATGGCCACCGCACAACGGTCAGCATCTGGATCATTGGCAATTATTAAATCAGCTTTATGGGCTTTGGCTGTTTCAACCGCGAGATCGATTGCTCCTGGCTCCTCAGGGTTGGGAAAGGCCACGGTGGGAAAGGCTGCATTCGGTTCAAATTGCGCGGAAACGGGGACAGGCGCAGGGAAACCTGCAGCCTTTGCGATGTCAAGAAAAAGCTGCCCACCAACACCGTGCATCGCGGTGTAGACGGTAACTAGATCCGTGCCCGGAGCCGCGGTGGCAACGCTCGCTGTTCGCTGAACATATGCGGCTTCCACTTCGGGTCCTATGATTTCCCACTGGGTGCCGTGGGGCAGTTCGCGCACAGGGCCGCTCGCCGTTGCGCGAGCAATGCACTCGCTGATCTCGGTGTCTGCAGGGGGAATAATTTGACTGCCCGAGCCGAGGTAAACCTTGTAGCCGTTGTCCTGTGGTGGGTTGTGACTGGCGGTAACAACCACGCCGGCGCTTGCATTGAGGTGTCGAATTGCAAAAGCAACAACGGGCGTTGGCGTTGCATGCGGAAAAAGTTTCGCCGCGATGCCGTAGCCGCTAAAAATCTGCGCACTGACGTTGGCAAAGAGTTCAGAGTTATGCCGGGCATCAAAGCCGATGACAACACTGGGACTGGAAATTCTTTGGTCGAGGAGATACTGGGCTAGGCCCGCAGCGGCGCGCGCAACAACAACGAGATTCATGCGGTTGGGACCCGGTCCGAGGGTCCCTCTCAATCCCGCGGTGCCAAATTGCAAGGTGCCATCAAAGCTGTCATGCAATTCCTTCAGGGCTTGCGGGTCAGCCTTGCCCGCCTGCTCAATGAGCATGCGCAGTTGATGCTGGGTTTCTTCATGCGGATCGTTGGCCAACCAATCGCGGGCCGTGGCAATCAGGTTCACGGGAGTGGCCCTACTTGAACTTTCTAATCACGTGATTCAGCAGCGCACCCATTTTCGTTGCAGCATCCCTGCCCGCTTGCAATACTTCTTCGTGATTGAGGGGATGGCCCGACATGCCCGCTGCAGCATTGGTCACGAGGGAGAGACCAAGGATTTCCATGCCCAATGAGCGGGCGACAATGGCTTCGAGGGTTGTGCTCATTCCAACCAATGTTCCACCTATGTTCCGCACCATGGTGATTTCCGCAGGGGTTTCATACATCGGTCCAGGGAATTGAACGTACACACCTTCGGGCAGATCGGGCTCCACCTCATGGCATAACGCCCGCAGTCGCGAGGAATACAAGTCGGTGAGATCAACAAAGTGGGCGCCATGCAATGGTGAGTGCCCGGTGAAGTTGATGTGGTCCTTGATCAGAACAGGCGTTCCCGGGGTCCAGTCGGGGTTGAGCCCGCCGCAACCGTTGGTCAACACAATGGAGTGACAACCCGCGGCCGCCGCTGTGCGTACGGCATGCGTGACTGCATCGACACCTTTGCCTTCATAGAAGTGGGTGCGCCCGAGAAAAACGAGAACCTTGATTCCGTCAGCATCTACGCTGCGAATAACACCCGCATGTCCATCCACAGCAGGAGCGGAGAAGTGCGGAATCTCGGTGACGCTGAATTCACTGACGGTGGTGCCAATCAGATCAGCTGCGGGCACCCATCCGGACCCGAGGATGACGGCGACGTCGTGATGGGGGACACCAGAGAGTCGCTCGATGGCGTCTGCCGACTGCCGTGCCTTCTCATTGAGCGGGTCTGTTTGCGCATTTATCGAGCGATTGAAGGTGTTCACCGGTCGAACCTACCCGATCGGTGAATGCAAATTCCATTGCTTGGGTGAAGAACCTCATTTAAAACGCCCGTGTTGGAATCCCCAATTGGGCTCTGTATCGAACGCAATTACCCGTGCTCTGGACGCCTGCGGGTCAAGGTGATCATGTTTTGAAATAGGAGTCCTTGG
>JALRGY010000011.1:0-7398 GCA_023253325.1 Candidatus Nanopelagicales bacterium
ATTCGGTGACCGAGTATTTCCATTCTCGCCCGCGCGGATCTCAGTTGGGGGCCTGGGCAAGTCGCCAGTCGCAAACTTTGGCCGGTCGGCAACAGATTGAAAAACAATATGAAGAAGTCACCAACCGCTTTAATGACACGGATCCAATTCCAGTACCGGATTTTTGGGGTGGCTTTTTGGTCCGAGCAACTCGCATTGAGTTCTGGCAGGGACGTGAGTCACGTCTCCACGACAGACTTCAATTCACGTGTGTGAGCAACAGCACGGACCTTGAGGCCGCGGAAAACTGGAGAGTCGAACGTCTTTCTCCGTAGGGAGCGTAAGTTTCGCCTGTGGCACGAATCCTCGCGGACATAACCCCGTTACGGGTGAGCGCTCCGTATCGCCGCATTTGGGTCGCATTAGGCGTGAGCAATATTGGTCAGCAGATGGCCAGCGTCGCCGTTGGCCTGCAAATCTGGGAACTCACCAATTCAAGTTTGATGGTCGGACTGGTGGGCCTGGCGCAACTCATTCCACTCATTGGCTTCGGTCTCTATGGTGGAACGCTTAGTGACACTTTTGATCGTAGGACTGTTGGAATTGTCACTGCAGTCGGCCTGTGGTTCACCTCCCTGCTGCTGCTCACCCAAGCACTTGCCGAATTTGATTCCGTGGGATTTCTTTATCTCGTGGTCGCCATGCAGGCGAGCTTCTTTGCGGTGGGAAACCCGGCGCGCCACGCAATCATCCCCCGAATCGTGTCACCTGATCTGCTACCCGCTGCCAATGCATTAAGCATTATTACGTTCAACCTCGGGTTTACTCTCGGACCGTTAATTGGTGGCGCGCTAGTTGCGCTCACCGGAACCGTGAGCACTCCGTATCTTGTTGACGTAGTAGCGTTTGGAGCTGTCATTTACGCCATGTGGCGGCTGCCAAAACTCCCGCCAACACAGGATAAATCCGCTGCCCGTGGCTGGAAATCGGTCCGCGAGGGTTTTGCGTTTATGCGGGGCAAAATCAATTTGCAAATGACATTCTTTGAAGACCTAATTGCCATGATATTTGGCATGCCGCGCGCATTATTTCCGGCAATTGCTGCTCTGTGGTTTGGGGGAACAACTCAGGAGATAGCACTGACACTCGGTCTGCTCAGCGCCGCGCCGGCAGCGGGAGCAATCATCTCGGGAGTCTTATCAGGGCCATTGGGCCGGGTTCGGTATCAAGGCAGGGCGATCGTGATCGCCATTCTCGTGTGGGGTGGTGCCATCACGATTTTTGGTTTTTCCCGCACCCTCATCATTTCTCTCATATTCCTCGCAATCGCAGGTGCGGCAGACAATGTTTCCGCGACTTTCCGCATGACCATTTTGCAGGCAGCAACTCCTGATCAATATCGCGGACGATTGCAGGGTGTTCACACCGTAGTCGTGGCAGGCGGTCCAAGAATCGGTGACGTGGAAGCGGGCGTAGTGGCAAGTTTGGGTGGTGAGGCATTCTCAGTGATCAGTGGCGGTGTCGCCTGCATGACGCTATCTGTTGCATTGGCGCTCAAGTTCAAGACTTTCTTGAGTTATGACAGTCACGACCCAGTGCCATAGAAAATTTTCCTGTTTGTTGTCTTAATTTTTCAAACGTGCGGCAATGAGCTGATCAATGGACTGCTTATTGCCCTTGGCTTCTTTCTTGAGAGCCTTGATGAGTGACTTGGGCAGTTCAATAGAGATCTCAACCAACTTGTCTTTTCGCGGCACTTTAACCGAGTCAGACGTGCTTCCAGTTTGGCCAAGATCCGAATTGGATGACGCAAGTGAACGCGGCTCAGAGTTGGTAACAGGGTGGATCCCCGAGTCGGCGGCTTTGCGCAGCGAAGGGCGCGGAGTTGGGTCGAACGACTGTGTATCTGACATGAGTTAACCCCACAACCTTTTCTTGGGCGAGACGGTATCAAGAACTTGATCAAAAACAGTGGCCAGTTGATCACCCGCGGGTGAGTCCCAAGCATGAATGGGCATGCCCGCAGCTTCAGCCTGAGTAATTGCATTGCGTTCAGGGATTTCAATGTCCATTACGACGGGACCGAAAGCTCCGCGTAACTCTTGAATGCGATTGCGGTGCTCGGCCACGGTAGGTCGGCTGCGGTTCAGCACAATGCGTGCGGGGTTCAGCATGGGATTAGAAGCCAAGCGAATGACATCAACGGCTTCGACTGCTTGTTCGGCACCTGCCAATGCAAAGTAACTGGGTTCGGTAACAACAAGCGCGTCAGTGGCGGCATGCAATGCATTGCGGGTCATCTCGCCCAGTGACGGTGGGCAGTCGATCAAAACAAGATCAAATTGGCGGGGCAGATTTCCCAGCGCAATGCGAAGGCGCTGTGAGGACAGTGGACCCTCAATCGTGTTGCGGTGTTCGAGGTTGCGGTCGGCCGCCAGCACCTGCACTCGATTACCCCACGTGGAGTCAACTAGTGCCTGTGCCGCGATGCCTGGTTGGGGGTCAGCCAAGACGTCATTCATGGTGAAGGGAGCACCTTGGGCACCCAAACCCATGCTGGCATTGCCCTGTGGGTCTAGGTCGACGACGAGTACGCGTTGTCCGCGTTTCCAGGCTGCGCTGGCAAGACCAAGTGTGACCGTTGTTTTGCCCACTCCACCCTTCATGGAGAGCACTGCCACGGTTTGCATGGGCCAACTCTATGAGGCTGGAATGCAAGGCCGAAGGTTAGGTGCGCCCTTTAATTGAGGCAAAGTCGGCGAGAGCCACTTCACGCTCCTGTTTGTGATCAACTATCCGCTCGGGGTAGCCCTGCGGGAGCCCGAGCGATGAGAGCCATGGTTCATGAATGCTCGCTCCAGGGAGCTCGGCCAGCTCGGGGACGTAGGTTCGGACATAGGTGCCATCGGGGTCGAATTTGATCCCTTGGGTGATCGGGTTAAACACTCGGTAGAACGGTGATGCATCAGTGCCGCATCCGGCAGTCCATTGCCATCCGTGCGAGTTGCTGGCGATATCGCCATCGCGCAGGTGCTGCATAAAGAACTTGGCACCACGCTGCCAAGGAATGTGCAGATCCTTCACTAGGAAACTCGCCACAATCATGCGTACTCGGTTGTGCATCCAGCCGGTTGTTGTGAGTTGCCGCATTCCGGCATCGACAATTGGATATCCGGTGCGCCCGTGACACCAGGAGTCAAAAAGATTATCGGCTTCGGCACCGCTTGCCCACGGCATGATCGAGTCATAACGCGCATCAAGAGATTGTGATGAACTCCTAGGGTTGTGAAACAGGATGTCGGCATAAAACTCACGCCAGCAAATCTCTTTGGCATAAACAATGTTTTCGGGCTTTAACTCAGCCAAGAGCGAGCGAGGATGAATCTCGCCATACTTCAAATGATGTGAAAGCACGCTGGTGCCGTCCAAGTCTGGTCGATTGCGATTCTCGTCATAGTCAGTGAGACCCGCGCTCGCGAAACTATTCCAACGATCCCATGCTGCAGCTTCACCGGCAGTCGGCAGAGGAACAGGGCTGGTCACAATGGGCATTGGATCGGAGGGCGCAGTGACAAAAGTGGGGAGTGGACCTGTTGCAGGTGCTCGCCACCCATGTGCTGCCCACGCTTTATAAAACGGTGTGAAAACGCGGTAGGGGGTTTCATCTCCTTTAACCACTCGACCAGGTGCCACGGCATAGGCAGAGCCGGTACGTACCAACGGAACACCGAGAGCTTTCTCGACGTTGGCATCTCGAGCAATGCCGTATGGTCCAAAGTCGGCAGCAATGTGCACCGAGTCAGCGTTCACTTCATTCACTAGCGCGGGAATCACCTCGGTCGGATCCCCTGTGCGAATTACCAAGTCCCCTCCCAGTGATTCATTCAATGAGGTCAAACTCGCCACCAAATATGCGCGGCGGGTGTCACTGGATGCGTCCCACAAAACTGGATCGAAAACAAAAACAGGGAGCACTTGCTCACCCGCTGCAAGCAGGGCTGGGTTATCGCGAACTCGAAGGTCGCGGCGAAACCACATGATGCTTGTCACGGGGAAACCATAGGCTGAATCACCTGCGGTCGCGCGATGGCCTTGTGTGTCACTCAGCACCCAGCAATTTCAGTTGTGTCCCACGGTTTACCCACGTTTTCCATCGTAATTAGCCGTGGTTGGGAATCAAGGTACATTTACTCCCGTGAGTGACCTGATTGATACCACCGAGATGTATCTGAGGACAATTTTTGAGTTGGAAGAAGAAGGCATCCCACCCATGCGCGCTCGCATCGCAGAACGCTTGGGTCAGAGTGGTCCAACTGTTTCCCAGACCGTCGCCCGCATGGAACGTGATGGCTTGTTGAATTTGGACAAAGAGCGCCATTTGGAGTTGACGGAAGAGGGTCGCAACCAGGCCACGAGGGTGATGCGCAAGCATCGCTTGGCCGAATGCATGTTGGTGGAAATGCTGAAAATGCCGTGGGAGGAAGTACACGCGGAAGCGTGCCGCTGGGAACATGTCATGAGCGATTCGGTTGAACGCAGACTCATGGAAATCCTGGATCACCCAACTGTTTCTCCCTTCGGCAATCCGATCCCCGGCTTGGCAGAGATTGACTCGACGCTGGAGATCGAACCGGTTGCTGCCAAGAACTTGGTGACCATCACGGAGATCGTTGGGGAGGAACCCAGTGGCGTCACTATTCGCCGGTTAGCCGAAACGATCCAACTCGACGAAGAAGTCATGGCTCGTTTGCGTCGCGTCGGAGCATTGCCCGGGGCGAGGGTTAAGGCTTACAGGGTGGGAACAGGAGTGTTTGTTGGCAGCGCCGGTGAATACACGGAAGTTCCAGAACATGTGGCTGTACACATTTTTGTTAGTTCAGCGAACTAGTTACGTGAAATTGGGGCGTAATGGCATCCCGGACTTGCCGCGAGGTCCAAGTTTGACTCCAAGCATCTGGTGCAACTGGATTGTGTTGAGATCAAAGCCCATGCGTGAAGCTGCCATGTACAAACGCCATACGCGTGCGGTACCTAGCCCTGCCTCCGCAACCGCTTCATTCCAGTGATTCTCAAGATTCTCACACCAATGCTTCAACGTGAGGGCGTAGTGCTCGCGAAGATTTTCCTCATGACGTATTTCAAAGCCAGCGTCATTGAATGAGGACATGATCATGCCGGGACCGGAGAGTTCACCGTCAGGGAATACATAGCGATTGATGAATGATGTCCGGTAGTGGGTCGGCTCGGAGTCATCCGGACGAGTAATTGTGTGATTGAGCATGCGACCCTCGGGCTTGAGTTTGCCGTAAAGGAAACCGAAGTAAGAAGAGTAGTTGGCTCGGCCAATGTGTTCGGTGAGGCCGATCGAGGAAATCGCGTCAAAGTTGCCTTCAGCGACATCGCGATAGTCGCTGAAACGAATCTCGGCGCTCTCAGAAAGACCAGCGTCCACAATGGCTTTTTGTCCCCACTCAGCTTGCTGCTGCGACAGGGTCACGCCAATTGCCTTCACTCCATAGTTGCGGACAGCGTGCAGCACCATGCCACCCCAACCGCAACCAACGTCCAGCAACGTCATGCCGGGAGCAAGCCCCAACTTTCGTGCCACCAGATCAAACTTGGCTTCCTGGGCTGTTTCGAGTGACGCTTCTGCGTTGGGGAAAACCGCGCAGGTGTAGGCCATGGAGGGACCAAGGACCCAGCGATAGAAAGTGTTGGACACGTCGTAATGGTGGTGAATGGCCTCTGCATCACGCTTCTTTGAATGGCGGCTACCCGAAAGCTTGCGCTCCTGTGGGGGTGGGGTTGGTCGCTTGAGGGCATGCGGACCAAAAGCCTTGGCAAGCGCCAACTTGTCTGAGACGGTCAAATGTGAGGTATCGAGTGGGTAGAGGCGCGACAGAGCCGTGTGAGCGTCACCGATAATTTCTAGGTCGCCACTGACATAGGCGCGAGCCAGGCCAAGTTGACTCGGGGCTCCGGCGAGGAATGCAACACCACGAGGTGAGGTTACCTCAAGAATGACGTCATTATCTTGGGGCCCGAATGTGGAACCGTCGTAGGCGCGAAATGAAACATTGCGCTCTGATCCGGCGATCATTCCAAAGGCTTCTGCCAGTTTCATGCTTCTCCTACTACTTTCTCGTACAGCCCCAGCAGGCGTCCCTGCGGGTCATATTTACCTTTCACTTTTTCATATTCATTTCCGCCATAAATATCCCAGAATTCATTTGGCGAGTAAAAAGCAGTGGAGTAAAGGGATTTGCGCCCGTCCATCGCTGTCACAATTGACTCGATCCGACGATTTTTTACTCCATCTTCGGGTTTCTCACCATTTATCAGTGGAACCGTAGACCAAAACCCGACATTGACGTAGAGCTTTTCGGGATCAAATTCATAAAGTGGCCAGCGCGCATCTGGATCGCGCTGCTTGAGTGGACACAGCCAGATCGGTTCGATCCCAATTTCCTGGTGAAAGAAGTCGAGAAATTCGGGGAGTCGATCAATCGGGATCTCAATGTCCTGAACCACTGACTCGCGAGGCGGTTTACCTTTGATGGCGTCAAGCCGCTCAGCAAATTTAAACTTGCGGTTGGCAGCAATGATCTTCCAGTACACATCGCTGCGCAATTTCGATTTGGGCCACAGTGATCGAATAGAGGGAAGTTGAGCTCCGAATGCGCGTGAGCACCAGAACCAGTCAGTATCCCAGCGCCAGAGATAGTCATGGATGGTCAAATAGTCATCAGTGAGCGATTGAATAGAACGATAATAAATGGCCATTCCGGTGTAATCGCTCACCGAGCGATCGCGCGGCAACTGGCCAACCATTGTGCCAATTGTCAGGTACTGCTCCGATGCGGAGAAAACTGTGCCATCAAGAAAGTCAACGCGCGAATCATTGAACTCACCGTCCTTAACAATTTCTTCCATGGCAACCGTGAGGGCATGCGCGCTGTCAAATTTGACGTGTTGAAGGTGCACAAAAGGTTTGGTCGGTTCTAACTCGATGGTGAGTTTGAGTGCGTACCCCAATGACCCATATGAATTGGGGAATGAATAAAACAAATCACGATGCGGATCATCAGCGTTTCCACTAACTGTAAGGACTTCGCCATCACCGGTCAGGATGTCCATCTCGATGACTGATTCATGTGGAGTGCCATTTCGAAAACTTGCACTTTCAATTCCGAGACCCGTGACAGCTCCACCGAGTGTGATGGTTCGTAGTTGCGGCACACACATGGGCATGAGTCCGTAGGGCAGCGTCGCGGCCACAAGATCCTCATAGGTGGTCATGCCCCCAACTTGGGCAGTTTTCCTAATGGGGTCTACCTCGAAAACACCACCAAAAGCGCTGACATCAAGCCCGGGAGTTTGCGTCTGGCTGCGGCCACGAAAGAGATTGCTGGTTTTCTT
>JALRGY010000011.1:7408-30792 GCA_023253325.1 Candidatus Nanopelagicales bacterium
AAGCGCACGGGACTCCCAGCTGGAATTGACTTGAGTTGAGCGCTGAGCCGGCGCACGGACTCTAGGTAGGGCGATACCCAGTCCGGGGCTGGATCTGACCCGGTTTCGGCTGAGGCTGGGCTGAAAGTCACCACCCAACGGTAATGGATGCAGGTTTTTTATGCCGAGATACCTAATTCCTATAGTCGTAGACACCTATATATGTGAGTGTCTGGGTCCATGGGAGACACTTGGGCCGTGAAGCGCAATTCTTGGATCCCGCTCGTGGCTGGTGCCGCCGCCTTTCTGCTCACTTTGACCGTGGGTGCGGCTGCCGCGACCGACTGGCTCACTCGGAATATTGAGATGAATAAGCTGATGAACGCCATTGAGCAATCTGAAGGTGCCATGGGGCAAGTTCAGGATCGCGTGTCCATTGTTTTCGATCAATTAGATGGTGAGCTTCCCAGTTCGCCCGAAACGCAAGCGCAGACGGCAGCTGCGGTTGCCGAACTTGCGGCGATTGCAGTTGATGGCGAGGCAGCCATCGGTGACGCAGGCCGCGCGATTGAACGCGTAAATGTACTGCCGTGGCACACTGACATCAAAGCGGCTCAGGATGCCTACCTCTTGCACAACTACGCCTGGCAGGCCTACATGCTCTCCGCTCAAGAAGACCCCGTCGCGTTCACGACACCGCAGCCACTTGTGAATCAAACATTTGAAGACTCCCAGGCTCCACTAGAGAACGCGGTTCCCAACCCAGCTCTCTATGATCTGGATATTCGCGTCCAGGATCTTTACGTCGAAGACTCAACAACTTCGGGCGGTCCCATTATCTAACCGTGATTATTGAGGAATCTTTTCCTTGGCCAATTTGCTTGGCCACCAAATCTTGGGGCCAATGTCGTAAGCCAATGCGGGCACCAATGTTGTTCGCACGATGAAAGCATCGATCAATACGCCCAGTGCGACCGCGAAACCAACTTGGCGCAATGCAACAAGTGGAAGCACTCCCAAAACGAGGAATGTTGCGGCAAGCACAATTCCGGCACTGGTGATGACACCTCCTGTCACCGTCAGTCCTTTGAGCACACCTGCTCGAGTTCCGAGGTGAACTGTCTCCTCTCTCACTCGTGTCATGAGGAATATGTTGTAGTCGACACCGAGTGCGACCAAGAACACGAACGCGAAGAGAGGGAAGGACGGGTCTGCGCCGGGGAAATCGAAGATGTAATTGAAAGCGAGCGCACAAGCACCGAGGGTTGCAAAATAAGAAAGCAATACGGTTCCAATGAGCAGGATTGGTGCGTTGAATGCTCGCAAGAGAATTATCAGGATAATCAAAATGACGATCAACACAAGGGGAATGATCACATTCCGATCTCGCAGGTTTGCTTCATTGATGTCATACGCCACAGCCGTTGGCCCACCAACGAGTGCATCAGCGCCCGATAGATCAGTGAATTCGACTCGAAGTGCGCCGATGACGGACTCGGCATCCGTGGAATCGGAGGGGTAGGCGAGAGTCACATTGAACAGAACCCGTGAATCCACGACCATAACTTCGCCTGATGTTGGGTTTACCAGCGGTTGAACATCTGCAACTCCTGGGGTGGCGGCAATGACAGAAGCGACTTGATCGCGGGCATCCGCACTGGCGGTCACAATCGTCTCGCTACCAAGGCCCGCCGCAAAATGTTGCACCAAGACGTCCTGTCCAATCACCGAGTCCACCTCGGACGCATTTGTAAAGGACTCTGAAGTTGCCACACCGTCGGCTTTCAAGGTCGTGCTGAAACCGGCAAAAACTAGGAGGACAAGTGCCGTGGCTACCCAGGTGACGCGGGGCTTGTGACCGACAAGTGAAGAAAGTCGCGCCCAAATCCCAGACAACTTACTGTCTTCTACTCCCACCTCAGGCACCTTCGGCCAGAACGCCCAGCGACCTGACGGGTATTTCGCCCTGCTAAACGGTCCACCCGTTGCACTAAAGACTCGCATCAGGCCAAACACGATCCACAGCACGATCGTGACCAATGCGGCAATGCCACCGACGGCTGCAAATGGACCGAAAGCAATATCGGTCACAAACCCGAGCGCAAAGCCAATGACTGCAGGTACGAGGAAAGCCAAAATAGGTAGCGTGAAGCTCGGGACCGTGAGCAGGGCGGGCAGGAAGGTCAACATGATGAGCATTGCCGCAACTACACCCACTGCGGACACGGGGCCGGTCGACTTATTTGAATTTAGCTCACTGAGAAGTAAACACATCAGCCCGATTGACGTGGTGGCGGATGAGGCAATGATTGGTGCTCGAACTCCCTTGAAGGCCGCCCAGATTGCATCGGTATGAATCGCATGTTTATGGAGTTCTTCCCTGTATCTACTGATAAAAAGCAGGGAGTAGTCCGTTCCAGCGCCAAAGACTAATACCGTCAGGATTCCTTGGCTCTGACCATTAAGAACTAGCACATCACTATCAGCCAGGACATAGACAATCCCACTGGCAACGGCGAGCGCAAAACCTGCAGCGACGAGTGGGATTAACCAGAGAACTGGCGAGCGATAGACAAGAATCAGAATGATTGCGACGACAAGCGCCGTAGCGATCAGTAGCGCTCCATCAATGGCCCCGAACACTTCGATCAAGTCAGCGAGAAATCCACCGGGGCCGGTGACATTTATCTGCAGAGTCTCAAATTGAGTTGAGTAGTCACGTATTGCCTTAGTGATCTCGGCGAATGCCAGATCGCCCGAATCGAGTTGTTTCGCGCCCAACTCGCCAATGACATTGACGGAGACCAAGAGAGCTTCTCGGTCTTCGGATGGAATGGGGAACATGGGAGTCGGCTCGAGATAGGACTCAACGGTTGACCCATCACTGAGTGTCAGTTGAGCAATTCCCGTGATGAATTCGCCGACGACCGATTGGTCATCTTGGCTGAAAGTAGCCCCATCGGGTTTGGTGATCACTACAAGAATGGGGAGGGCTTTGCTGTCAGAAAATGTTGCCTGTTCATCATTGACCACGGTGGATTCCGCCGATGCGGGCAGGAATGCCGCATTGTCATTTTCTTGGACCTGAGACAGACTTCCAGCTAACGGTCCGGCCCAACTCCCCACTGCTAACCAGAGGATGGCCACGCCTACAGCTATCCACGTAGCGGTTCGCGCCCGTTTCAAACCTGACTTCGAAGCGTGCTCTGACTGCAACATGTCCTGATCCATGGTCAGAGCGTGCAGGAAATACATCGGGGAGGCAAGTAGAAAGGCCGTTTAATTGGGCTAGGGTCGTGCCGTGGGTGGAGCATTTGCAACATTGGCAATTTGCGGGGTACTCGCGGTAATCATTGCCACAGTGCTGCGAGCACTCGGATTTTCCATGGCTCTCCCGCTCATTGCCTCGGGAATTCTGCTCAGTATCGCTCCGTTTGGTCCAGATGAACTCCCTCAGCCAGAAATTATTTTGATCGTTGTACTTGCCCCACTTGTATTCGGCGAGGCACTCGGTTCGTCATATTTGGATCTGCGCAAAGTTGCCAGGCCCGTGTTGATTTTGGCCATTGGCCTAGTCATTGTTACAACTCTCGCTGTTGGAGTTGTCGGTGCATTAGTCGCGGCATTACCACTTGCGGTTGCCATGGCATTGGGGGCCATTCTCGCCCCAACTGATGCCGTTTCGGTGAGCGCCGTTGCACGAAGGGCGTCACTACCGCGCAGGCTAGTTTCAATTCTTGAGGGTGAAAGCCTGGTCAATGATGGAACTGGACTCACTGCACTCAAAGTTGCCACCGTTGCCGCTATCGCCGGTTCCATCACCCTCGCGGACGTTGCCATTGATTTCTCACTCGCAGTCGTTGTTGGAGTTGGGGTGGGTTTAATCAGTGGGTACGCCTTGTCAGTGACTCTGCGCTACAGCAAAGACCTAGTGCCCGCGAACTCATTAGTAATCGTTGCACCATTCCTTATTTACCTCGCAGCTGAGAAAGCACAGGGCTCGGGAATTCTTGCCATAGTCGTGGCAGGTCTCTATGTCGCCCATCAGCAGCACGCGGACCCAGGTGCCTCAGGACGAGTACAAAGTGCCGTTGTATGGAAACACATCACGTTCATTTTGCAAGCCCTTGCGTTCTTCCTCATTGGTTTAGAAATCCCTGAGACGCTGAGAAGACTTGCGCCCGAGGAATTTGGAACAGTTCTCTGGTTGGTGTTGGCAACCGTAATCACTTTGATCGTGGCACGATCTCTATTCGTGTTTGCCATGGTGTTTTTCACCAGAATCGCTAAGGCTCCCGCGGCACAGCGGTCAACATTTGGGCGAGAAGCTGCAATTGTTGCTTGGGCGGGCGCGAGGGGACCCATTTCGGGGCTTGCAGCATTTTCGATTCCGTTGGCCACGTCCGCCGGCAATGATTTCCCTCACCGTGACATTGTTTTGGCCACCAGTTTCATTGTTATCGTGATAACTCTGCTCTTGGCCCAGACATTGGCTCCGGTCGCACGAATGCTCAGAATTCCCAAAGACGATGACACAGCGGAAGTTGCTCGTGTCGAGGCTGCATTGGCGCGGGCCGCACTGCTTCGACTCGATTCCGCGGCCGAGGAATTAGCAGCGCGGGGAGAGCCCTTAAGTCCCGAGGCAATCGAATCCCTTCGCAGGGAAATAGATCGACGCATTGATAGGGCCCAGAGCGTGCAATCACATGAACCCATGCTCACGCAGGAAATACAAATGAACAAAATGCTGAATGTTGCGGCATCTATTGTGCACGCGGAGCAAGAGGAATTGATCCGGTTGCGAGATGACGAGGGATTGCCTGATGCAATTGCTCGACCAATCCTGCGCGATCTGGATGCACGGGAGCAAGCTTTGTCTCGTAAATATCGCTAAAGCGAAGCATTCATCACATTAAACGGACATGAATCACTACTGCAAGTGACATATCACTCATCTCACGCGTTAATTGAGTCTCAACACTGTCGCGAACGTGTCGCACCGTCGAAATTGCACATAGGTTGTTGGTTTGAAGTAATTGATCTGAATTGATCAGATCGCCGTCAATCTATGGAGTGGAGTTAGACAATGAAAAAATTCGCAAAGAAATTTGCGGTCCTTGCAGCAGCGTCAGCACTTACCTTGACCGCTTGCTCTAGTGATTCAGATGCTGGTGGCACCGATCAAGGTGACACGATCGCAGCCCAAAACAGCCTTAGCGGGGTTTCCCTCACGGTGGGTTCCAAGGATTTTGATGAGGCACTCGTCCTCGGCGAGATGCTGGTTCAGGCCTTTGGCGCTGCTGGCGCGGATGTTGGTAATCAGGTGGGGCTCGGAGGCACAAGTGTTGCGCGCACCGCGCTCACCTCAGGTGAAATTGATGTTTACCCTGAGTACAACGGCACCGGATGGGCTGTTCACCTCGAGCAGGAAGATCCAAGTTTCGACTCAGCAGAGCTGACGGCAAACACAAAGGAAATGGACCTGGAAAAGAACAATATTGTGTGGATTGGGCGTTCGCCGTTCAACAACACCTATGGTTTTGTTTCAAGCCCTGAGGTTACAGAGGCAAACGGTGGCGCTTTCACCACACAAACCTTCATGGAATATGTCCGGGACAATCCCGACGCAACAGTGTGCATGGAAACCGAATACCCCGACCGTCCCGATGGCCTGATTTTGACCGAAGAAGCAACAGGCATTCAAATGCCTGACGGTCAGGTCAGCATTCTTGATACCGGCGTGATCTACACCGAAACCGCAAACAATAACTGCACGTTTGGTGAGGTTTACACCACCGATGGCCGTATTCCGGCTCTCAGCCTGACTTTGGTTGAGGATCCAGGTGTGAACATTGTTTACAACGTTTCAGCGACCATGCGCAGCGAAACATATGATCAGGCTCCGGATCAATTCGAGGCAATTGTCGCTGCCATCTTGCAGCCATTGGACAACGACACGATGGCCGAGTTGAACAAGCGAGTGTCCGCTGACGGTGAAGAAGCCTCAGTTGTTGCAAAGGACTTCTTGGTCTCGAACGGAATCATTGCAGGTTAGTTTCCAAGGGCGTGAGAGTGGACTCCCGCTCTCACGCCCTTCTTGCATTTCCGTAGCAGAGTCAAAAGACAAGTGGAATATTCATGGATGGAATTTTCAGTTGGTTCACCTACCTGTCAACGCGAGGTGATTTGGTCACCGAGACGTTGTTTCAAACCTTGACGTACGTTGTCCTGGTTACAATTTCTGCCAGTATTTTTGCTGTCGTACTCGGTGTGGCAACCCGCAATCGTCCTTTTGCCAAAGAGTTGTCCATGTCCATTGCCAGCGTATTTCTCACCATTCCCAGTCTCGCGCTCTTTACCATTTTCATTCCAATAGTCGGACTGGGCTTCAAGCCGTCCTTCATAGCGCTCTTCTTGTATGCACTATTACCAATTATGCGAAACACGACGGCTGGGCTCGATTCGGTGGATTCCAGCGTGCTGGAGTCGGCCAAAGGAATGGGCCTGACATCAACGCAAATTCTCTTGAAAGTACAGCTGCCACTTGCTTGGCCGATCATGCTCGCGGGTATTCGCGTTTCGGCATTGCTCACCGTGGGGATTTCAGCAATTGCCACACTCGTGGCCGGTGGAGGGCTCGGAGATTTCATCAAGAGTGGCCTTGCGCGCCTTCCACTTCCCAATTCACTCGAAGCGATCTGGACAGGTGTGATCCTTTCGCTTGCCCTAGCGCTTGCCATTGACCTATTTCTTCGTGGCGTTGGTCGAGTCACGACTCCGAGCGGAGTGCGCTCATGAACCCACAGGAGACAGCAGTGTCAGAGATTTCAGAACCATGTATCAAACTTGAAAACGTTAACAAGACATATTCGGGTGTCAGTGCCCCTGCAGTCAAAGATCTTTCGCTTGAAGTCGCCCAAGGTGAAATCATGGTCCTTGTTGGGCCTTCGGGCTGTGGGAAAAGTACGACTCTGCGTTTAATAAACCGAATGATTGAACCGACGTCGGGCCGGATCATCTATGAAGGCGAAGATGTGACCAAAGGTGATCCCAATGAGTTGCGGCGGCGCATGGGTTATGTGATCCAGCAGGTTGGGCTTTTTCCACACAGAACAATCGCTGAAAATATTGCAACGGTTCCCAAGCTCCTGAAATGGCCCAAGGCCAAAGTCAACGCCAGAGTAGATGAACTCCTGGAAATGGTCTCGATGGATCCATCGATCTACCGTGACCGTTATCCCAAAGAGCTCTCGGGTGGGCAAGCCCAACGTGTGGGTGTGGCAAGAGCTCTCGGAGCTGATCCTGATGTTCTGCTGATGGACGAGCCATTCGGTGCCATTGACCCCATCACTCGGGACAGACTGCAAAACGAGTTTCTCCGATTGCAGGAAGAACTTAAAAAGACAATCGTTTTTGTTACGCATGACATTGATGAGGCAGTAAAAATGGGTGATCGGATCGCGATCCTGCGGGATCAGTCAGAGATCGCTCAGCTGGATAAACCAGAAGTCATTCTCACAGATCCGGCGGATTCATTTGTGGAGAACTTCCTTGGATCTGGTGCGATTCTTAAGACGCTCACTTTGAGGCGTGTTCGGGACATTGAACTTTCCCAACCGGTGATCATTAAGCGCTCAACGAATCGGTCTGATGCAATTCTCGCGTTGCATGATTCATATTTCCCTTACGCCGTTTTGCTCGACGATCATGACCATCCCATTGCGTGGGTTGATGAGCGTGCCCTTAATCGCTCTGATTCCCTTGACCGCTCCGGTGCCAGCATCACCGTTCAGTTGCAACCCGAAGACACACTGCAGGACGCACTCAGCGGAATGTTGCAGACTGCAGCGGGCATGTCTGCCGTGGTGAATGGTCGTGGTCAGTACCTAGGTACTTGCACGATTGAGTCGCTTGCATCGATGCTGATCGCTCAACCTAATGGTGCATCGGCATGAGCACCGCTGTAGTTACCCCGCAACAAGGGTCGGCGGCTTCGCTGCCATCCAGGCGTAATCTGAAAATGACGCAATTGGATTTGATTGTTACCCCGATCTTCTTTGTGCTTCTGGCACTTCTTCTTGCCGTGGTTTGGGTATATTCCGACTTTGATCGAACGACAACAAGCATCCTGGAACCAAGCCGACTGTGGACACAGTTCAAGCAACAGATTTACCTCGCGTTGTGGTCAACGGCACTCGTCATTGTCCTGGCGATCCCACTGGGAATTTTGGTGACTCGCGAGGGCGCTCCACGGCTCAAGAACAACCTTGTGAGTTTACTTGGTCTAGGCCAAGCCATCCCGGCCTATGGCTTGATCGTTTTGTTTTTTGTTGCTTTCGGTCAAGGTTCCTTCACTGTGATTTTGGCCCTTGCCACGTTCGCGCTTTTGCCCGTGCTGCGAAACACAATTGTGGGGTTGGAGCAGGTGGACCAGTCAGTCATTGAGGCGGGCAAGGGAATGGGCCTGACCAGCGTGCAAAGGTTGCGCAAGATCGAACTACCCTTGGCGGTTCCCGTGATCATGGCGGGCATTAGAACAGCCACGGTCATCAACGTTGGCATGGCAACGCTCGCTTATCTCATCGGCGGTGGTGGTCTTGGTGAGACTATTGCTGCAGGGCTCAAGAATGGAAGGCCAACCGCAATTTTTGTTGGAGCTGTTCTAGTTGCCCTCATCGCATTGGCCCTCGATTTTCTGGGTGGTCTAGCTCAGCGGTATCTAAAGCCCAAGGGGCTCGCTTAGCCTCGCTACGCTCAGGGCATGTTTGACACCATTGGAGGCTTGCCGGTCCATTCGCTTGTCATCCATATCGTGGTTGTTCTGATTCCACTCTCAGCCATTGGCGCAATCCTGATCGCAGTGAGACCAAAAGCCCTGAGACTTTTGGGTGCAGCCACCATTCTGGGTGCGGGTCTTGGCACTGTTGCCGCCTTTATTGCAAAGGAGTCCGGGCACAGTTTGGCCTCGCGAGTTGGTTTGCCCGAAGAGCACGCGAATTTCGGCGACTCACTTCCGATCCTTGCATTGATCTATTTTGTAGTTCTCACTGTTTTTTGGCTTTATGCTCGTGGAGTTCCCTTGAACAGGAATAGACCTCTCTGGCTCAAAATATTTGGAGCGGTTCTCATTGCGCTCTCAATTGGAATTTCTTATTTCACATTCATGACAGGTGACACGGGTGCTGAGGCGACATGGTCAAAGGTGATTGAAGAGACAAACTACGGAGATTTCGATACCGAGCATTAGTTTTTGTCAGTAAGTACTTTTTGGTAATACTCAGTCTCTTGATCTTTATTGGGGAAAGCAATCAATACAGTGACAAGGCCAATGAGTGTCAGAGTGAGCGCGACACCGATTGCCAGTGTTTTGCCTTGTGTGAAGGCATCTGCGGCGCCAGTCAGAATCGCCTCTGAGGTTTTCCCGGAGTACTTTGATGCGACTTCAGCGGCGGATGAATAAGACGATGCAAGTTCAGTTGACACCGTTGAGGTTACTTTTGACGCGTCTGACTCGGGGAGATCGGTCAGCTGGGCTCGAACAGAAATTGCATATGTAGCAGCGAGGAATGTTCCCATCACGGCTTGGATGATCGCGCCACCGAGGTCACGGGTTAAGTCGAGGAATGCTGAACCCATGCCTGCGCGAGCAGGGGGAACCGATCCCATGAGTGCGCGAGATGCTGGTGTCACTGAAAGGCCAACGCCAATTCCAACGAATGCATAGCCGGCCAAGACCCATCCCATGCTGACGTCTTTTGTCCACATCACCAACATGATGGCGAAGGCAATGGCCACCGAACTGAGCCCGAGGGAAAAGCTGAGTTTGCTGCCTTTCTTAACAACCAACTTGCCTGCCACCTGGCCAAAGATCATTGTTCCAATTGCCGTTGGCAGAACAACGACCGCTGCGAGCAATGCTGAGTAGCCCAAAACATTTTGGGAGAACTGCTGTCCAATGAACATGGTGCCGATCAAAGAACCAAATGTGATCGCCCCGGCAACAAAGGCGACCCACAGGGTGCGACCCTTGAGGAGCGGGAGATAAATCAGCGGATTCCCCGCCCGAGTTTGGCGCCAGAAGAATAGTCCGAGAAATACCAGAGAAATCAGGAAAGTCCAGAGCAAAGTCCATTCCAGGCCATTAGCAACTTGTTCAATGGTCAACACCAGTAGAAGTACGCCAATGATCGAAAGCACTCCACCAATGTGATCCACGGGCCGGGAGTCTTCATCGCATTTCCATGGGAGAACAAAGAGTCCAATGACAAGGGCTATGAGCACGATTGGGACGGCGATGAGGAATACCGAACCCCACCAAAAGTATTCGAGGAGCCACCCGCCCATGACGGGTCCAAGTGCGGCAACACCACCTCCAACTCCTGACCAAAGAGCGATCGCGGTGACCTTGGCATGATTTCGATACAAACTTGAAATCAATGAGAGCGTGGTGGGGAACAGTAATGCTGCGGCAAGTCCTGACGTGAACCGACCGAGAACGAGGATTTCGGGATTGGGCGCGAGGGCCGAGATGAATGCGGTAGGGACAGTAAGAACTGCGCCAAGAACAAACATCAACTTGCGACCATAACGGTCTGCAAGTGCTCCGAAGTAGAGAACGGTGGATGCCAAACCCAGTGCGAAAGCATTTGCAATCTGGGTGAGATCAGCTTGGGATGCATTGAGGTCGCGACCAATCGATGGCAATGCGACGTTGGCAACAGAGAGCGAGATATTCGAAACAATGGCGCCGGTAACCAGCGCCAGTAACACAAAGGCACTCTTGGGTGGCTTATCGGCGGCAGGAGCCGCGGAGTTCACTTGCTGTGCATCACTCATTGGCCCAGCGTAATCATGCAACGGGATTATCTGATCACCATCTAAACGATCACATTTTCTATGCGAGGGTAATGCCCATTTCTGTTGCAGCTTTAATGAGCGCTTTATCCAAGGTGGCGATTGGCGAGCCGGTAAGCATCGCAATTCGCAGATACGTAGCGTCATAGGCCGAAAGCCCATGAGTCAGAGCAGTTGCCACGATCATTTCAGGATCGCCTTCATCGACTGTAGCGAAAGGCAACTTCATGAGGTCGCGCATAAGGACGGCGGACTCGGCGTCCGTGATGTCACCGCGACGCCGCCAGGTGGTGAGAACATTGGTCACCTCAAAGCGCCATAGATGAGGAACGATCGCAACGTGATCTTCAAAGAGTGAGCGTTTTGCGAGTGCACTGGGCTGGGCTCCCGTGGTGAACCACTCAAGAGCAAGTGACGCATCAAGGACGAAGGACTTCAATTTCGCCCGAATTCAATGTCCGCCTTTATTGATGATCCATGACCGAGTGTCACGAGGCGTGAGTCTGCACGTTCCCAGAATTCGGACCAGTTGGTCTCAGGTTCCTGTTCGATGCCAGGAATCAAGCGGGCTACGACTCGACCATGCTTTGTAATGGTGATGTGTTCCCCGTGCTCGACCCTTTGAAGGAGCTCGGACAAGTGGGTCTTAGCTTCGAAAGCACCAACTGTAGTGGTCATAATGCAACTTTAGGACAGTTTCAACCAGTTGTCAACCAGATGTAACTTCAGTGCTTTTGGGCTTTTGGCGCCATCATGGGCCTATATTGGTCGTCAATAGCGGTTCCGCTGAGTGAGGGGCAAAAGGGTGGAGAGCAACACGGCTCGAGCGGGTTCTCGGTATCCCACCCAAGCCCATCCATTTTTTTCCTGCGCCATCAGCAGGCTGTTTTACGTATTTCTCCTTGTAAGTCTGGCTTTAATGGCGACAGTATTTACGGGGACCGCGGCAAACACAACAGGTCAACGAAGCGATGATGGACCGCTATCCGGAAAAGTCATCCTGCTTGACCCGGGTCATCAGTTGGGCAATTCCAATCCGCGGTTTTCTCAACAAATGAGTCAAAAGAAATTCAATGGGACCACGGTCAAGGGTTGCAATACGACGGGCACCGCGACCAACTCTGGTTACCCTGAGGCAACATTCAACTGGAAAGTGGCGCGCCAACTCAAGCGCATGTTGGAGGAAAAAGGTGCTCGGGTTGAATTGACGCGCAATAGCAACTCCCGCGAAAAGTGGGGACCCTGTGTTTGGGATCGCGCAAAGCAGGCCAACCGCATGGGCGCTGATGCAATGATCAGCATCCACGCCGATGGCGCTCCGTCAAAAGGTCGTGGCTTCTTTGTTCTCGCACCTGGTTTGGTTAAAGGCTGGACGGAGGATGTTGTGAGACCCGGGCGCAAACTCGCACGCGCAATGATTGAGGGAATGACCACGGCTGGAGCTCCTCCCTCAAACTACATTTCGAACCAACTCATGATCTCCACGAACACCACCGGCTTGAACTTCAGTGACGTTCCCACCGTGACCGTGGAACTTGGCAATATGCGCAACGCCTCTGATGCAAGGCGCATGACATCTGTGACGGGTCAGCGCAAGTACGCGACTGGGTTGCTATCTGGCCTTGAAACCTACTTTGCCAAACGTTGAACTTGGAATTACTAAGTTTCAACAAAGACGATAGGTCAACGGTGAAACCTTCTGTGCGGTGACAACCTCTGGGTTATGGCCTTTGGCATGCGCACACGTGGCAGCAGAGCACCGAGGCGACGTGATCGCGCCAAACTCACCGCTACTCCCGTCCCGACAGCGGCCTGTTCCAGCGCATCAAGCAGGGAATGACTATTTCGACATCTGTCGTGTTGATCTTGGGCAATGAGGCAGCGGGAAGTGGGTGCGCGAGTCCGCGGTCTATCAGAACCTTCGCCACAGATTTCTCGTCCTCGGTGCTCAGCTCCACTCCGCCTGTTCCCGCAAGACGAAGTCGGGACATGAGCTCTTGGGTTGGCTTGTTGATCCGGGAAAGACGCCGAGGAGTCCCGCCCAGGACGATACGCCCGGCATCGAAAAAGGACACCCCACTAGCGAGGGTGAGGCCTGGATAACTCATAACTCCAAGAATTCATGGCTCATGATGATCCATAAAGGGTTGACTCAGCAATCCGTTTAATCGCTGAGAGTGTTTTTGGAATGCCTTCAAGTGCCTGCTTGGTTCGATCGGTGATCTGCGCGGCTGCCTGGTCCCCGTACTTCTCATGAAACATTTCGATTCCCTCGTCGAGGAATTTCCATGTCTCGGTCAGAACCGTTCCGCCATCAACGGGCGTGAGTGTGTATCCCCACCGAACAAATTTTCCACCGACTACCCAGGCGAACTCTCGCCCAGGTTCCGCTGCAACAACTTGCGATCGAGTCTCCCAAGTTCGGTCGGGAGTCTCATTACGTCCGGTGAACCATGCGCCCACGGTGCCAGCAATCGCATCATCATCCCACCAACATGAAGTGCAGACTGGGCTCCACTCCCCAGTGCGAGTGATGTCAGAGACGAGGTCGTACAAGCCCTGCGCTGACGCGTTGACCATGACGGATTCTTCGTGTTGTTGATTATGTTCGCCCATGCCTCTATCTTGGCAGATGTTTTTCGGGCATGGGTCACGCTTCCAAATGGACTCTTGATTACCGTGTTTCCACGGTAGTCAGCAAATTTTTGGTGTCCTATCGTCATATTGTCGTCCGCGTGTGAAGTCACAAAACTTACGCACGGGAACACCACAGGTGAAAGGATTGTGACCATGACCGAACAGCAGAATCCCGCAAATGACAACACAGAGGCGAGCCTGTCAGAGGTAGAGGACATCTTGGATGAAGACCTTGGAGGCGTGCATGGTGGTGGCAGCCGCACGGTGTAGAGAAGTTTGACCGGTAGAACCTTGAACCAACTTCGTTCATCTCAATTGCGTGTCTCATAATCACAGGAAGGTAATGACATCATGGGAGAAGAAGTACGCGTTCATCGACGCGGTTTCCTTGCTGCTATGGGTCTTACTGCGGGAGCAGCGCTAGTGCTTCGATCTGCTGTCAGTGCACAAGCCAGCACGGTAGAAGCACCGGTTCGAGACGCAAACGATTCACGCTTTCGCCGCGTGAGATTCCGCCGTGGCCAGGTTTGGACAATCCCGGGCGGCTCATTGCTGGTGAAGCGACGCAGGGCCATTCGCTCTGTGGATGGCGGAACTCGATTTGACCGAAACTCCTTCGACGTTTTGTTTACAAAGAGATCAGGTAGGCATCCAGGTCATGGCACGGTCACGATGACAGGCCCAGATGGCATATCAATACCAATGCATCTTGTGCAACTTGGCCCCAACCTTTATAGCGCCACGGTTAATCGTGAGCAGATGTCGGGAGTGGACGCATGAGCCATTACGTTGGCGATGTATTTTTGTGGACTTCGACATGGGATAAATCAGGAATCCAAGTTGGCATTCCGTGCGACGGTTCAATTTATGACATTGATGAAGACCCCAAACTTTACGCCGTATTGGAATACCGAGGTCAGGTATCAGATGACCCGGCAGTCACGACTTTCGCGACCCCGGACCTCACGGGGTCAGCTCCCGAAGGCCTAACGCCCTACATGGTGACAACTGGCACGTTTCCGCCAGCACCTTATGACCGTCCCTACTACAGCGTTGTGACTGAGCCATATTTGGGTGAAGTTGACTACACCACAGAGACTTACCCAAGCGCAGGCTGGGCCTTTTGTGATGGCTCACTGGTGAATATCAAGCAATATACAGTTCTTTTCTCGATCATAGGAAACAATTTTGGTGGGAACGGCACGACAACCTTCGGTCTTCCCAATATTTCAGGAGCCGTAATCGCCATTTCAGGTGCTGTTCCTGCGCGAGGCTGAGGCTATTCGGTTCGCTTGTTTCATTGGAGTTAGTTGCACTACTACCGATTGGAACTGTGGACAATGTGTCCTCGCGATGATGATGAAGACGCATGAGGACGCACGCCCACTGGATCGGTTGTTAACAACCCCCAGTGCACGTTCCATGATTTTGTGAGTAATCACCACCCACGACATTGTCTAGATCTTCGTCGGTCACGTCGTCTGAGTATCAACATCTCCGGGCTGTTGTATCGCTAACGGATCAAGGGGTGGTGCCCGAAGCAACGATTTTCAAAACGAAAGCAGACCCATTTTTATTCTCCAGGCTGCTGGGTGTCGTGGCAACCGTGTTGGATGCCGTCCCCTGCCAGAATCTTGACCACCCGGCGAGCGAGGAGGCGTAATCGTCTTTACACAGCGCAATTTTCGGAGTGTTTGAGCTTCCGTCAGCCCACGTTGCGGAGATTTTGTCGTTGGCGGTACTGCCCTCCCTGTCGCACATATAAATGTCATAGTCGGTGGTTGCAGCACCGCTAATTGTTATTACGTTGTTCAGGCCAAGGCTGCAGGTAGTTGCTGAAGAAACATTGCTGGAGCAATCGCTAGGGCTTCCTGCGTTGCCTCCGGAAACTGTGGGCAGTGAGCCGACAGAATCGATAAAGAGCGCACCGTGGTCATAGATACCGGCTTTAATGGATTGACCATGTGACTTGCCGGCCGCGAGAAGGTTTTCCACAACTTCCATTTTGAAAGACACCTGTCCACGGGAAATTCGTGGGCTCGTCAACTCAACGACGTGCGTCCGAGTTTTCCCATCTTGCTCAAGGATAACTGCTGCGTTGGGAGGATCGGCAGTAAAACCGTACTCTTTCCAATTCCTCACAAACTGCCTCATGGTCATTGCTTCGGTGTTGCGGTTGGGACGATCCGTGAAACCCGTAACGCGCTCGGCTGCGGATAGGCTTACTCGGGTACTCGAACCAGACTTGTACACCTTCATGTCGGGAGCATCCGCCGCGAATAGCCATTCAGGGATCGAGGAGTTCTCAGCTGCTCCTGCGCCTGCCGTGGGCAGAACCGCCACCGAAAGTGCAATTCCCGCTGCTAGAGCAGAAACACGTATGAGCTTGTTCACCTTATACTCCTAGTCTCAGCATTGATTTAATTAAGAGTCTAGGAGCGCAGGAAGAAGCGAGCAATTGAGGCGTCGCCACGATGTTCGGTTTTTTCACAACTGATTCACTGCAGTATTCCGACGAACGGCATTCGAGGTCGCCCCTTGCCGTTCACGCTCTCCAACGCCCCCAACGGGTGTGTGTGTCAAAGTTCCAAAACACACTCCAGCACGATGAATGCTGGCAATCGGGATTGAGCCGATATATGTATGGCGGTTCAGGTTGTGGGTGATATTTCCTTGGAATGGGTTCCCGTTTGGGAAAGTACCGTGGAAACACGGTGGTGTTGTGATGAGTGGGGGGCTAGTCTCAGCGTAACTACTACGTTTGGACTAGAGGCTTTCGTGAATGAATCATCGTCAAATACGGGTATGGGCCTCGATGAGCCTGTTGGTTCGTCACGTTCAGGTCACCACAGCCGCAACATGGTCATCCTGGGTGGACTAGCACTGGTGTTGGTCGCTGGTGTGATCCTTGCCGGAGTGATCCCCACCGGTGATCGCGCGGGAACCACCACAACGGATTCCAGTGTCAGTGCCAGCCCCTCTGCCAGTGTCAGTGCTAGTACTTCTGCAACAGAGGAGCAATCTCCTGACCCGACAACGGACCCCAGTGTCAGTCCTAGTTCTACTGCGACAGATGATCCAACCGAAGACCCGACAACGGATCCCAGTCCTACTTCTAGTGCTACCGCAACAGTCGCGGTAGCGACCTGTGCTGACGGCGGTGCTTGTGCCGTTGGTGACATCGGTCCCGGTGGAGGCACAATCATCTATGTGGATGCCGTCGGGTTCGGATGTTTGGGCAATGCAAGTTGCAATAATTTGGAAGTCACAGACAGATTGGGGGAAAGCTCACTTTGTAGTGAAGACTTCAGCGCAATGACTGAACTCAATGAGATTGGGATGGGTGCCCAAGCTACTTATGACATGGGAACAGATGGTTTTAAATGCTCCGCTGCGCTATTGGCACAGACAAAAGCACTTGTTAGTGGTGGAGTCACCGACTGGTATGTCCCGACTAAGGCCGAAATGCAATTGGCTTATTCTACGTACAAAGAAAGAGGCTTTCCGAATCTCGGAAATGGGCGGTCAACTTATTACTGGACATCGACGTCACCTGAAACTGGACGCGGAATGGTTTGGATGCTGCAAAGCAGAAACGGAAGTTGGTGGGAATATGGCACCCTTAGTAAGGGTTTCGTTCTCCCCATGCGCGCCTTCTAGGTGAAACTTCGTAGCGTCTTTCATTGCATGTCATTATTGAGATCTACCGAAGTGGCCCCGGCATGATTCGAACATGCGACGCACGGTTTAGGAAACCGACGCTCTATCCCCTGAGCTACGGGGCCACGGGGCGGGTGCAAAACCTGGTGCGGAACGGTGTGCGTAACCCCGTATGAATAGTACGGCTAGGGGCTTCGCGGGATCCTTTGGGTGAGTTTCCTTGATTTATCGACATTCGAAGGATTCAAGGCGATGGATTGAACCTTTGTATCATTTGTGCCCTTTTGTGTGTGGCAATCCCCGGTTGGCGTGTTGAGTAGGACGTTACTGGCGAATGCGGGTCTGGTCACTTGAATGGATTCACTGACTCGTTTGTTAAATCGTCCGCGGCAGACAATGCGTTACTGTTTCGAGGTGACGCAAACGACCGACGTTGTAATTGTTGGCGCGGGCGTGTCCGGATTGCGGGTTGCCGAACTTCTTTGCGAGTCACAGGTCGACTGCGTTGTCTTGGAGGCTCGTGATCGGGTTGGTGGGCGACTTTTTTCAACAGACCAAGGCATTGATCTCGGTGCGTCATGGTTCTGGGACAACGAACCTGACGTAATCGCTGTCAACCGACAGAACGCCGCTGAAGCATTTGATCAGTACATCGATGGCAACATGATGTTCCAAGTACCCGGTCGAATTGAACGTCTTGATGGCAATCCGATTGGGGTTCCCTCAAAGCGAATTGTGGGTGGAATGCAGACGTTGGCGCAGGGTATTTTTCGCAGGCTCCCTGCCGGCGTGGTTCATGTGTCAACCCCGGTGGGCGCAATTGACTTTGATGAGCATGGGGTGACGGTCAGCACCGAAGGTGAGGCCTGGCGCGCTAACAGGGTTGTGTTTGCGTTACCTCCTGCAACGGCACTGAATTTGATAGAGATAACACCCGAGCTGCCAGATCACCTTGTCAGTGTCGCTCGAAAGACACCGGTCTGGATGGGAGCGGTAACAAAAGTCGTTGCGGTTTATCAGGAACCATTTTGGCGAAATGACTCCCTGGCGGGAAGCGCGATGAGTCACGTGGGCCCAATGCGTGAGATCCATGACCTCAGTGACCCGAACACGAATTTTGGCGCACTCTTCGGGTTCAGTCGCGAACCGGTGAATGAAGTCACGGCGATCGCGCAGCTCACCGCGATTTTTGGTCCGCAGGCGGCCTCGCCACTGGAAGTAATGATCAAGGACTGGAGCAAGGAAAAGTACACCTCTCCACCCGGAGTGTTTCAGCTCAATGATTATCATCTCTTTGGCTCAGAAACACTGCGCTCACCACACCTAGACTGCAGGCTCTACTTCACCTCCACGGAAACGGCACTTGATGCACCAGGTCACATTCAGGGTGCACTGTCAGCCGCGGCGCGAAGCGCTAGCGCACTTGTGGGGGCGAGGCTTTAGGCAGCAATGCAATTCCACTTGATGCTGGTGGAACCCGGTCACTGAGTGGTGGAACTGCGATTGGTTAGTGAACCCTCCATTGTTTGATCGCAGGCGACCAGTTCTATTTCGACTCGGGCGCCCAAGGGGAGACCGGCCACCGCCACGGTTGTTCGAGCGGGATAGGGCGCCGTGAAAACAGTTGCGTAGACAGCGTTCATCGCCGTGAAGTCGTTCATGTCAACCAGGTACACGTTGACCTTGACCACGTCTTGGAGAGTGAGGTCAGCAGCTGCGAGCACGGAGGCGAGATTCGCGAATACTTGTTTGGTTTGTGCGGCAATGTCGCCATCGATAAGTTGTCCCGTGACAGGGTCGATCGGAGTTTGCCCCGAAAGCAGGACGGATCCATCAGTTAAGCGTGCGGCATGCGAGTAAGGACCAACAGGCTCCGGGGCGTGCGGGTCAGTGATCGTTGAACGCGTCATTCAGGCAGCCTACCGATCACGGTGTAAAACACATTGGGTTTGGCGAATCGAAAGTTGCGCAAAGGAAATAAAGTATTGCTTTATCACCTTTGCGCGGTCAGCCATTGACTAAGAATTCTGCCGCTCTCGTGCAGTTCACCCGGATTGGTCGCAATCGATATTTGTGCAACTCCAAGGCGAGCGATTTCTGAAGCCTCGAGTGAAGTTGATCCAACAACCGCAATAAGCGGTCGATCATGAACACGACTTGCGGCAACCCCCACTATCTTTCCAAGAAATGATTGCGAATCAAGTTTGCCCTCGCCGAGCAGAACGGCATCCGCGGAATTTGCCAGCTCGTCGAAACGAACGAGATTGAGAACATAATCCGCACCGGAGAACAAGTTAGCTCCCAGCGCTGCCCACAAAGCGCCGGAAAGCCCTCCGGCTGCACCCGTTCGCGGGATGCCTCTGGGATCGCGCCCAAATCTAGTTGCATAATCAACGGCAACTGAATCGAGTCGCTGATTGAGAAGGTCAACCGTTGCTGGATCTGCACCTTTTTGGGGGCCAAAAACTTTGGCGGCATCCTGGAATGGCACGGTGACATCACATAACACCTCGAGAGTGGTCCCGGCAAAGGCCTCTTCATGGCCTTGCAGTGCCTCGATTGCACCTTGCCCACCGTCCGTGGTGGCGCTCCCCCCAGTGGCCACGATGATTTTTGTGGCGCCCAGTTTGGCTGCCGAGATTATCAGTTCACCGACGCCCCCCGTAGATGCGCGAAATGAATCATTGGGGGTGCATCCGCTGAGATTGAGTCCACAAACTTGCGCAACTTCAATGATCGCGAGGCGTTGATCGGGAACCCAACCCCAGCGGGCAAGGACCTGTTGGTCGAAGGGTCCTTGGACAGATTGAAAGTTGGGTTCTCCCTGGAGTGCCAACAGCAGGACATCCAGTGTCCCCTCGCCGCCGTCAGCCAGTGGACACTCAACAGCAATGAGTCCCTCCTCACGGATACCCGCAGAAATATATTCAGCCACTTGAGCCGACGAGAACGTCCCTTTAAATGAGTCTGGTGCGACAAGAATTGTGGGCACGGGGTTGATCTCCTAGCGCTGCACAATGTGAGCAAGTGGTTCGCCGTTGTGCCAGCGATTAATCTGCGCTTGGACCAGTGCCCTTGCTCTCGGGAGAAAGGCGGACGTGTTGCCTCCAACATGAGGGCTGATGAGCACTCCGGGGGTTCGCCATAGTGGGTGATCGGGTGGTAGTGGTTCAGGATCTGTTACATCTAACGCCGCTCGGATACGTCCTTGTTGTGCATGCCACACCAAAGCCTCGGTGTCAACGACACCACCTCTTGCTACGTTGACCAGTAGAGAGCCTTCGCGCATCTGGGTTAGAAATGAATCATCAACCAATCCAGTTGTGTGCACGTTCAATGGCACTGCTAAAACAACAACATCAGCCTCTGGTAGCAAGCGGTGAAGTTCTGAAATGGCAACCACACCAGGTCGTTGAGATCTAGCGACCAAGGTAATTTCAACCTCGAATGGAACAAGCCGTTGCGCAATTGCCTGACCGACACCACCAGCACCAATGATCAGCACTCGTCGATCAACAAGAGAGGTTCTTTCGTCATGGATCCACTCACCACGTGGCATTGCTCGAGCAAAGTCATCGATGCCACGCAAAGACGCCAACATAAGTCCAACGGCAAGTTCGGCCGTACTGGCGTCGTGCACACCAACTGCATTGCACAAGGTGACGTGCGCAGGCACGTAATCCAGTGCTCCATCGAAGCCCACTGTCAGAAGTTGAACAACCTGAAGGTTTGGCATTTGGGTAATGAGTTCAAAGCTCTCAGATGGACCCATGTACGTAGGAACATAAAAACTTACCCGCGTGAGATCTTCCGAGTGGGCTGGGTAGTCAAGTTGCAAGTCGTCCGGAACAAGAACGGAGAGCATGGCATGAGCCTACATTCATTGTGATGACGGTAAGGCCGCCATCGCCATGAATCTATGAGTTGAGAATCTTGGCCTTTTCAGCGGTGAATTCCTCTTCGGTGAGAATACCTGCATCGCGGAGGCCTGCGAGATCCTTGAGCATTGTAATTTTGTCTGAGCCCGGAGTGTCAGCTGCAGGCGCTTGCTGAGCGTTCTTTGCAGCCTCTTCAGCTGCCCATTTTTCGTCTTGCTTGTGTGCGACTTTATTGGATGCTGCGGTGGCTGCACCGGCAACGGCTGCTGCGCGAAGAATACGAGGCATTGGGTCTCCTTGGGAAATCAATCGGTTTAACTCTCGGTGATGCAAGCCTATGTCATGAACGCTGGGGTGGCTAGGTGCTGACAGTGTTCGATCCAAGAAACTGGCCTCATTGCGGTGGAGAACGGTATTGGACCTAATGAGAATTGCGCAAGACAGGAAAAAGCTCATGCTCCATGGGTGCACCAGCTGGGATCTCAAGATTAAGTCCGTCGAAGTTCGGTGAGGTGACCCATTCGCGTGGTGCGTGAACCATGTCATCGCCCAAGAAGCGAAGTGAGAATGCGCGTCTCCGGTTCTTTCCTGGAACGCCATAAGCATGATGCAACGTGAGCATGTGGAAAAAGACTGCATCACCAGGTTCCATTGCCCAACCGATCACTCCATGGCTATCTCGGTCAGATTCAATGTCGGGGAGTTCCTCCAGGGTTCCTTCAGGGAACCACTTGGCTTGGTTGTCCATGAAAGTTCTCGGCATGAGCCAACCCTTTTTATGGGATCCGCGGGAAAACTCGAGGGTTGACTCAATGGCGACGGGATCGACAGGTGCCCACATGGAACAGTTGTTGAATCCATCAACGTTGTAATAGGGCTGGTCCTGATGCCACGGTGTCACCTGTTGGGTTCCGGGTTCTTTAACGAGCATGTGGTCATGAAATAGGCGTACCTGACAGCTAGACATGAGTGCTGCAGCAACGTCAGCCGCTTTGGATTCAAACGCGATCTTTTCGAATTCGGGGATCCGCTGCCAGTTGCAAAAGTCTTCGACGAACTTGCCTGGGTCATTGGGTGTGCTGGCGACCTTGAACATGGGGCCAGGATTTGCAAGGTTGCGCTCAATTCCCGCGGCAATGATCTCAACTTCCTCGGGCGTGAAGAGGCCGCGGACAATGACAACGCCATCTCGCCAAAAAGACTCGATTGATTCGGCAGAGATATCCACGCCGATATTCTAGGCCAGAAAGGGTTTTCCAGCCGGCGGGCTACGGGGAAAGTTCACCGATTCTGAAGTTTGCGAGTTCTCGCTCGGGTTGACGCTGACCGTCATGCTCCCCGATAAAGTCATCTGTGGCGTCGATTCCACACATGCGCTCGATGTCGCCGGCACCGCCCGGATGCTCGGATATCCAATCGGTTAGGTCGTACACGTTGTTGTTGACCACAGACCAGCAATCTTCTGGTGAATCATGGGCTGCGACGTCGATCAATGAGTAAGCCATTGTGTTTGACTCGGCGGCGGATTCTTGGGCACTTGCATAGGCGAGTTGTTTGTCCCAAACAGACTTGGCTCCCGAATCGCCGGCAAGCACTGTCGAGGCGATTGCGCCAAGTGAGAGAACCACGATTCCGACGGCCAGCAGGGTGGTAAAGATGGATTTACGGCGTGTGTCCACCATCCACATCCAGATCGCACTGACAACAAGCAGCGCTGCTGCGGCAAGGAAGGTTCGCTCACCCCACACGTGGTGTTCGAGGGAGACGCTGACCTCTTGATTTAGTTTCTGTCCCGAGTCTTTGGCGATAAAGGCCATGCCGGTACTGAACAGAAGTGCTCCGCCAATGAACCCGAACTGAATGCGCCCGCGAAATCTTGGAACCAGAACGAGGGCGATCATGCCAAGGGCGCTGAGGGGGAGGAGGACTACAACGAAGTGAACGAATAATGGGTGAGCGGGGATTCCATTAATGGTTTCGAGCACGCGCTAGGCCTTTTTCTTCTTCTTTTTAAGTACACCGATTTGGTAGGGAGCTAACTCGGTGGCAACACGTGAACTTCCCATGTGTTGTTGCTGGAAGGCTTTGGTTGCATCCTTACCGCACATTGCAATGATGCGAGATGCGCCGCCAGGATGCTTATTAATCCAACCGGTCAGGTTATAAACCTTTCCGTTGACAACACTCCAGCATGAAGCTGCACTTGCGTTCTTCTTGACCTTTTTGATTGTGATTGTTTTGGTTGTGTTGGGTGTTGCCATGACCGTGGTGGGAGCGACTGCCGCCCCGGTCAAAGAAATAGCGAGTGCGACGGCGAGGGCTTTGAACTTCATGGGAAGAGTATGAATCACGAATGCTTAATTGGGAAGTTCCTTA
>JALRGY010000120.1 GCA_023253325.1 Candidatus Nanopelagicales bacterium
TCCGGTATTGCCGTTTCAGCGATGGGGATCTAATGCCGCAGCCGGGTGAGTTGGTATTCGAGTCACCTAAAAGGGGCAAGCCACCCACACATTTTCTGGACTTGACTGCGACCGAGCGAAAGAAAGCGGTAAGCGATCTGGGTCTTCCAGGATTCAGGGCAGACCAAGTGTCGAAACACCTTTTCGAACATCTGGACAAGAGGCCTGAAGATTGGTCTGACGTTCCTTTGGCTGCTAGATCCACAATCACTCAGGAGCTCATGCCGGAACTACTCGAGCCAGTTCGAACGATTGAATGTGACAACGGAGAGACCGTCAAAACATTGTGGCGCCTGCATGACTCTTCGTTGGTCGAGAGTGTGCTGATGCGTTACCCGAATCGGGTGACAATGTGCATTTCCTCCCAAGCTGGGTGCGGAATGAACTGTCCCTTCTGTGCTACGGGCCAGGCAGGCTTGACCCGAAATATGTCCACAGCGGAAATTTTCGGGCAAGTATTGGCGGGTGCGCAGGCTTTAGCGCGTGATGAAGTCGCTGGTGGACCTGGACGCGTGTCCAATGTTGTGTTCATGGGTATGGGTGAGCCTCTGGCAAATTACAACGCTGTTCTCGGTGCCATCCACCGCATCATTAACCCGTCCCCGGAAGGACTCGGCATTAGTGCACGGGGAGTGACGGTTTCAACCGTCGGTTTAGTGCCACGCATCAAGCAGCTCGCAGGCGAGGGACTGCCCGTTACCCTCGCGTTGTCGTTGCATGCCCCCGATAATGAATTGCGCGACACTCTTGTCCCCATCAATACTCGTTGGTCTGTCGAGGAGGTCCTTGACGCACTCTGGGAGTATGCGGACGTGACCAAGCGACGGGTGAGCATCGAGTACGCATTAATCAAAGACATCAACGACCAGCCAGAACGGGCGAGACTACTTGCGGAGCAGTGCCAAGGCCAGCTTGTTCATGTCAACTTGATTCCATTGAATCCGACACCTGGCTCAAAGTGGACGGCTTCACGCAAGGAGGATGAGCGAACGTTCGTCAGAATACTTGAGAATTCAGGTGTGGCCGTAACGGTTCGTGACACGCGTGGGCGTGAGATTGACGGAGCGTGTGGTCAACTAGCAGCATTGGAGTAATTAATTAGTGCAGGGGTAAGTCGAATACAGGAGAGTGTGGGGAGCACCATGAGTGTGAGTAAATCAGGGCCAGATAGCAAGTCCGTGCTTGGCTTGAGTCGCTTAATATTTTACATCGCACTTCGAACCGTGCTGTTGCTGCTGATTGTCGCATTCATACTCAACCAATTCCCAGAGCAAATGGAAGTCCAGAGTTATGGAATTACGGCCGCAGTTGCAGTGATCTTCGTAATTTACATTGTTTTCTTCTTATTTCAAATTCGCCAGATCAAGAACTCGAGATACCCATCCCTGCGCGCTGCCGAGGCTGTCGTATCGTCAGCGATTCTGTTTCTTGCTGCATTCGCTGCGATTTATGTTCTGATCGATGGCACAAATCCTGGTTCGTTCTCAGAGGATTTATCCCCGTTC
This sequence comes from Candidatus Nanopelagicales bacterium, assembly GCA_023253325.1. Taxonomy (GTDB): domain Bacteria; phylum Actinomycetota; class Actinomycetes; order S36-B12; family S36-B12; genus UBA4592. Next base: position 1,545 of record JALRGY010000120.1, read on the forward strand.
GATGCCTATTACTTTTCCATGACCGTGCTCGCGACCGTTGGATTTGGTGACATCACACCAGTGTCAGTTCCAGCCAGAACCGTGAGCATGATTCAGATGGCGTTGGACCTTGTTTTTATTGGCGTAGTTGTGCGCGTTTTCGCCGCGACAGCGAAGAAACGCAGCTCCAAAAAAGTTGTCGCAGACGAGTAGGGCGAGACTGAACACTCACGTCCACGGGGGTGAGGACGGTAAAATGCCCAGCCTCGCTAACCAAATTCTATGAGACTCACGTACCCGAATGAGGATTATCCAAATTCAGTGACTCCACGACCGATTGCGAGTCTGCTCCAAGGGGGGGTGCAGATGAGGCATAACTGGCGGGAGTTCTGCTGAGATTGATCGGGCTAGCGACCTGACCATACGATATTGGGTGAAGCCCCAATTTTTCGGCTAAGGCAAATGCTTGCTCAATATTGTTTATTGGTCCGGCGGGTACGCCTGCGGCGACTAATTTGGCATGCCAATCGTCCGCATCCAGTTCGGAGAGTTTGGATTCAATGATTGCCTTTAGTTCCACGCGGTGTGTAACTCGATTGCTGTTGGTTGAGAAACGATCCTCATGTGCGAGTGCATTCAGGTCAAGTGCATGCATCAACTGCCGAAACTGGTGGTCGTTGCCCACGGCAATAATCAGCGGTCGATCTCGAGCTTGGAATAGTTCATAGGGAGCAATGCTGGGATGGGCATTGCCCATCATGGTTGGAACCGTACCGCCCAAGGCAAAGCTCGCGCTTTGATTCACCATCGAGGCAAGGAGCACGGAGAGAAGGTTCACCTCGATCAATTGGCCGAGTCCGGACTTGCCTCTCTCGTGCAGCGCGGCCAGCATTGCAACGCTGGCATGTAGGCCGGTCAGGACATCGACCAAAGCCACTCCAACCTTGGTCGGTGAGTCCTCGCCCGTAATACTCATTAGTCCACCCATGGCTTGGACCAGAAGGTCATACCCAGGCAAATCTCGGCCTGCACTCGCACCAAAACCACTGATGCTGCAATAGATGAGACGATCATTGCTGGTGCTGACAGTGGGGTAATCGAGCCCATATCGCTCCAAGCCACCGACTTTGAAGTTCTCAACCATGACGTCGGCCTGATCAATCAAATTCTTGGCTCGGGTGCGATCGCGTTCTTGGTTGAGATCTAGAGTCAATGATTTCTTATTCCTGTTGATACTTTCGAAGTAGGTCGATGTGCCATCAGCAGTGAAGGGGGGCCCCCAAGCGCGCGTGTCGTCCCCGAGCACTGGTCTTTCGACTTTGATCACGGTCGCACCAAGGTCGGCGAGAAGCATGGTTGCATAGGGTCCTGCGAGCACGCGGGAGAAATCTGCAACCAATATCCCGTCAAGTGCGCCAGTCATATGAGGGTCCTACCGAAATGCGGGAAGACCGGTTAATGCTTGCCCGATGACGAGGGTATGCATTTCGTTGGTGCCTTCGTAGGTAAAGACAGACTCCAAATTATTCATGTGGCGAATGATGGGGTATTCAAGTGTTATCCCATTGCCACCCAGAATACTGCGACATTCGCGCGCGATTTCAAGAGCCTCACGAGCATTGTTGAGTTTGCCCAGTGAAATTTGCTCGGGAGTGACCCCGATTGAGTCTTTGAGTCGTCCAATGTGCACGGCTAGGAGCATGCCTTTGCCCAGTTCAAGGGTCATATCCGCCAACTTCTTTTGGGTGAGCTGGTAGCCCGCAATTGGTCGATCGAATTGCACCCGATCAATTGAGTAGTCAATGGCAGTCTGCAGGCAGTCTCGAGCAGCCCCAAGTGTGCCAAATGCGATTCCAAATCGGGCCTCATTTAAGCAGGAGAGCGGGCCCTTAAGCCCTCGGACACCGGCCAACATGGAGTGGGCTGGTAATCGTAGATTTTCAAAAACCAGTTCGCTGGTGACAGATGCCCGCAGTGACATTTTCTTGTGAATTACGTTCGCTGTAAAACCGGGGGTTGTGGTGGGAACAATAAAGCCGCGAATTCCATCATCGGTTTGAGCCCAGACGACGGCGACATCGGCCACACTGCCATT
>JALRGY010000121.1 GCA_023253325.1 Candidatus Nanopelagicales bacterium
CGGACGTCGCTTGGAAATCACCACGGCGACCACAATGATGACGACCGCCAGAAGCGAGATTCCCAAACGTAGACCCGTGTTGGCATCGGCGCCAACGCTGAGTCCCACGATTGCAGGTGCGATCAAGAGTGCCACCAGGTTCATGACCTTGATCAGTGGGTTGATTGCTGGGCCAGCGGTGTCCTTGAATGGGTCACCAACGGTGTCGCCGATAACGGTTGCCTCGTGAGCAGGGGTTCCCTTGCCACCGAAGTTACCGTCTTCAACGAATTTCTTGGCGTTATCCCAGGCGCCACCACTGTTGGAGAGGAACACAGCCATGAGAACACCGGCTGCGATGGTTCCAGCGAGATAGGCACCAAGGGCACCGACACCGAGACCGAACCCAACGGCGACAGGTGTGAACACCGCGAGAATTCCTGGTGTGACCAGTTCGCGAAGTGAGTCGCGAGTAACAATGTCAACGACCTTGCCGTACTCGGGCTTTTCGGTGCCTTCCATGATGCCAGGGTGCTCACGGAACTGGCGGCGCACTTCAAAGATAACTGCGCCAGCAGCACGAGAGACCGCATCAATTGCCAGGCCTGAGAACAGGAAGACAACTGCTGCACCAATGATCAAACCAACGAGGTTTGCAGGCGAGGCGACATCGAGAATACCTTCATATTGCAGCTTCTCAGCCGCGGTTGCGGTGATGTCGCCCGCAGTTGCGGCGGCACCAATGATGGCGTCGCGGAATGCACCGAACAGCGCTGTCGCAGCGAGCACCGCTGTTGCAATGGCGATTCCCTTGGTGATTGCCTTGGTGGAGTTACCCACTGCATCAAGGCGCGTAAGAATCTCTGCACCTTCACCGTGCACGTCACCGGACATCTCAGCAATGCCTTGCGCGTTGTCAGATACGGGGCCGAAGGTGTCCATGGACACAATGACGCCGACCGTGGTCAACAGACCGGTACCTGCGAGTGCAATGGCAAAGAGTGATAGCAGTACGGAACCGCCACCAATCAGGAATGCGCCGTAAACGGCTGCACCAATGAGCAATGCTGAGTAAACAGCCGACTCGAGCCCGAGTGAAATACCAGAGAGAATCACTGTTGCAGGACCTGTGAGTGATGTCTTTGCAACACCATCAACAGGTCGGCGGTTTGTCTCAGTGAAGTAAGCGGTGAGCTGCTGGATCAGTGCGGCAAGAACGATACCGATGAACACTGCACCGATTACATACCAGCGTGGACCAATAGTGTCTTGCGCTTCGACTGCCGCAATTCCGCCAATGGACTCAATGTCACTCCAGGCAGCAGGTACCCAGGTAAAGACCGCGGCAATAACGAGCACCGCTGAAATCACAGCTGAGATGAAGAAACCTCGGTTGATGGCAGACATCCCGGAACGGTCGCTCGCACGTGGCGACACTGCGAAAATACCAATGACAGCGGTGATGACGCCGATGGCAGGGATAACAAGTGGAATAACAAGACCCAGCTCACCGAATGCGGTGCTACCAAGAATCAGTGCTGCCACGAGCGTGACGGCGTAGGACTCAAAAAGGTCGGCGGCCATACCGGCGCAGTCACCCACGTTGTCTCCAACGTTGTCGGCGATCGTTGCAGCGTTGCGGGGGTCATCCTCAGGAATACCCTGCTCAACCTTGCCCACGAGGTCAGCACCTACGTCAGCAGCCTTGGTGAAGATACCGCCACCAACACGCATGAACATGGCCAGGAGTGCGGCACCGAAACCAAAGCCCTCAAGAACCTTGGGTGCTTCACCTTGATAAACAAGAACGACGAGAGCTGCACCGAATAGACCAAGCCCAACGGTGAACATGCCAGCGACGCCACCCGTGCGGAATGCAATCTTCATTGCTTTTTGCTCTGTGGAGTCTTTAGCAGCGGCTGCTACGCGCACGTTTCCGCGCACTGCGAGCCACATGCCCATGTATCCGGTCACACCGGAGAACACGGCACCGACCAGGAAGAAGATGCTTCGCCCGATCCGCTCGCTGTTTGTGTCAGCGGGAAGCAGGAACAGGACAAAGAACACCAAGACGCCAAAAATGGCGAGGGTCTTGAACTGTCGGTTCAGATAGGCAGATGCACCTTCTTGAACGGCTCCGGCAATTTCCTGCATGCGGGGCGTACCTTGACTGGCGCTGAGAACCTCTCGCACCAGAATGGCCGCCACCAGCAACGCTGCGATGGCAATAGCAGCAACTATGACCACCAGGGTCAGGTTGCTACCTGTCAACTCAATCATGGGTCTCCTCTATCCAAATATCGTGTAGTCAGGATTGAACTATTCACGATGAAACTATTAAAGATGTAATTCGTTCCAATGAAACTGATTTCAATGAAGCATTGAGGGGGAGCCTACCGATCGCGAGCCTAAAAATCCGTTGAGGAGGGCAAAGTTGTGCTATCTCACACTTGTTGTCGCCAAAGGCGTGCTCAGATCGATGTCCACAAGGGCAGTGAGCGCCTAATCGGCCTCTATAGCGCTTTCCAATGTTGCGTAAATCGGGATGATGACGTCAACTCCCGTAATAGCCAGAAGCCGTTCCACTTTGGGGGTTGCCACCACTAAATCACACCTGGAATCGGACTCCTGAGCGCGTTTGTGAGCGGTGATCAACGCCCCGAGCCCCGTGGAGTCAATAAATGGCACCCCGGTGAGGTCCACGATCACTCGCGCGCCAGCCAGGGAAAGAATGGGAAGGATTTCAGCTTTGAAGTCCTCGGATGTTTCAATGTCAAGATCCCCCGAACAGGTCAGCACCGTGATTTCATCCCCACCCGCACCGTGAACACTGGTCGCAACCAATTCCATGCGGCAACCTTGGCACAATTGGGGCTTGCGGGCGCAAATTTTGCTTGCATTCACGCAAATAAAGGAATCTTGTGACATTAGCTCTTGAGCCAGAAGCACTGTTGGCCGTGCTCGAGGACCTTGGCGCCCACGAGAGTTCCTGTGTTCATTCCCGGGTGATCCCCCAATCGACCGGCACCACTTCATCGTGGCCCGACTGGGTGTCACCAAGCCTGGTGTCGACTTTGGGTGGTGCGGGAATTACCAAACCATGGAGACACCAGGTTGATTTTGCTCAGTCCGCACGTGATGGCAACCACTCCATCCTGGCAACGGGAACGGCAACAGGGAAAACCATCGCATTCTCCGCACCAGCGTTGACGTCGGTCATGAACGATGGCACCGTTCTTTACATTGCTCCCACGAAAGCCCTGGCGGCCGATCAGTTGGCAACTATTTCGGGTTGGGGCCTTGATGGGGTTCGCGCTGCCACCTTGGATGGGGATAGTTCGCGTGAGGAGCGCCAGTGGATCCGGTCCCATGCCAATTACATTTTGACCAATCCCGACATGCTGCACTATTCGATTCTGCCAACGCACCGCCGGTGGGCGCACTTCCTGAGGCACCTTGAGTTCATAATTATCGATGAAGCACACGCATATAAAGGTGTCTTCGGTGCCCATGTGGCGATGATTCTCCGACGAACACTTCGCCTTGCCCAGAAGTATGGGGCCAGCCCCACCGTCCTGGCTGCATCAGCA
>JALRGY010000122.1 GCA_023253325.1 Candidatus Nanopelagicales bacterium
GTTGATCATGTTTTGAAATAAGAGTCCTTGGATCATGATTTCAGACTCTTTGCATTGACCCTTACGACAGTCCGTGCACACCGTGCACCATCATCACTGCGGGTGGGCCAGCTAACCACGCCCACTTACCTACCCTCTACCCCATAACCCCCGTCATCTCACCATTCGCACGTAGCCACCGCCGCCCCAGTGAACAACCCACCCACCGCACGTTCCAGTTCCATATCGCTGAGGTTGGCGTCAGGGTCGCGTAGGGCTGGCAGGGTGATGGTGAGTTCGGCTGCATCACCTTCACGTGCACTGACCGTGAACCACTGCGGTAGATCCAGCCCCGCGGCTGCCAGTGCCGCTTTGGGGTCAGCAAGGAAACGTTCCCGCGCATTCGCATCAGTCACAGCAGGGGTAAGCGCCGCCACAAAACCTTGAGCATCCATACATCCTCCAATTGATCATTTGTGATGCGAGGCTATCTCGATCAAGTCAGACCCGGCAACCATATTTCCACGGTAGTTACTGCAGGCGGAGCCTTCGTGCTGCCTCAGCGATTGAGCCGGACAGGCTTGGGTAGACCGTGAAGGTTGATGCGAGTTCGTCCACCGTGAGGCGCTCATTGATAGCAAGTGTGAGGGGGTGGATCAGCTCGCTGGCGTGGGGAGAGACAACGACTGCCCCCGCGATGATCCTGCTGGACCTGCGGCAAAAGATCTTGACGAATCCATCTTTTTGCTCCTGCATTTTGGCCCGAGCATTGGATTCCAGGTGGAGCATGACGACCTCACCGCGAAGGATTCCTGCATCAAGGTCCTTTTGACTCACGCCCACCGTTGCAATTTCTGGTTCAGTGAAAATTGTGCTGGAGACTGTATTGAGTTTAATGGGCGCCACCGCGTCACCGAGTGCATGCCACATGGCAATACGACCCTGCATTGCGGCGACTGAGGCGAGCATCAAAACCCCCGTGCAATCGCCAGCGGCATAAATAGTTCGTGAGTTTGTTCGAGAGACCTTGTCGACCTCAATGAAACCGCGGTCATCGAGGTGAACGCCAACTGCTTCGAGGCTGAGCCCATCGGTGTTGGGAACAGAACCAAGCGCGAGAAGTACGTGGGACCCGTGAATGACCTGACCGTCAGTGAGGGTTACTTCGACTCCCGTTTCAGTCCGAATGGCGCTGGCGGCCCGCGAGTGAGACATGACCGTGATGCCACGGCGCTCGAACACCGATTCAATAACGCGGGCGGCATCCTCGTCTTCGCCCGGGAGCACGCGATCACGAGATGAGACAAGAACCACTTTGCTGCCCAAGCCTTGATATGCGGATGCGAACTCGGCGCCCGTCACACCAGATCCAACAACTATCAGTTTCTCGGGTAATTCGTTGAGGTCATAAATCTGATCCCAGGTGAGAATTCGCTCGCCATCAGGAATGGCAGTGTCCATGATGCGCGGCCGAGCTCCCGTCGCGATCAGCGCGACATCGGCATGGACTTCGGTGGTGGTGCCATCGGCGCGGGTAACGTGAATTGTGTTTTGGTCGATGAATGATCCACTGCCTTGAATGATCGTGACACCTTGATCAATAAGGGATTGCTTGACGTCATTGCTTTGGGCTTGGGCGAGTTCCTTAACGCGAGTGTTCACGGTCGCCAGATTGACGCACAATTGCGAGGACTGGGGCGGTTGGCCATTGATCAAGACACCAAGATCCCCTGACTCCGCCACGTAATTCATGGCGTTGGCTGACGCAATCAGAGCTTTGCTGGGCACACAATCGGTGAGAACGGCACTGCCGCCAATGCCATCGCGATCGATCAGGGTGACGGGGGCGCCGAGTTGGCGAGCGACCAGTGCTGCTTCGTAGCCACCCGGTCCTGAGCCAATAATGACAACGGATCCCTCGTCAACAGCCACGTGATCATCATTGCGCATTGCGGAGACCCACCGGACTCTGGCCCAAGAGGGGGTGGCATGCATGCATAAAAATGTTAATCTGTATTTATGCGTACGACCCTGGTCATCGACGATCACCTCTACAGGAAAGCAAAGATCGCCGCGGCTTCAGCGGGCATCACGCTGACCTCCCTGGTTGAGTAAGCCTTGAGTCTAAAGTTGAATGAGGTGCTCCCCGGTGAGCCTGGTGAGCCTGGTGAGCCTGGTGAGCCAGGTGTCTTGGAGGAACTCACTTTCCTGGATTTCCTCGGCGAGCCAAAAGTCGATATTGATCTTTCCAACAATTCCGAGGTACTTGATCTTTTAGATACTCAGTGAGTTTGGATTCACAAATGCCTGCACAACGCGGGCTATTTAATCTCACAGAGTGATGTTCCCGCGGGAACAGTGGTTCCAACCTCGGCGTTGAGCCCCGTGATGGTCCCAGCCTTATGCGCTGTGAGCGGTTGCTCCATCTTCATTGCTTCAAGAACAACAATGAGATCGCCGGCCTGAACTTCTTGGCCTTCGGCGACTTCGACCTTCACAATTGTTCCCTGCATGGGTGCGCTCACGGAGTCACCTGAGGCGGCAGCCGCTTTCTTGCGTTCGCGCTTCTTGGCCGTTGGCGCTGCGGCCTGGGAATTGCCACTAATTCCGAACTCACTGGGGAGGGAGACTTCAAGGCGCTTGCCATTGACCTCAACAACAACGTTATTGCGGGCTGCAGGTTCATCGATGTCAGCACCTGCGGCAACGTATGCCGGAATTTGATTATCAAACTCCGTTTCAATCCAACGAGTGTGAACGGTGAATGCTTGCTGGGGGTCTGCTGGTGCGAAGGCAGGATCAGAGACAACAACTCGATGGAAAGTGAGTGCGGTGGCAATTCCTTCAACATTGAATTCACTCAAAGCACGACGTGAACGTTCAATGGCCTCATTGCGGTCTTTGCCGGTGACGATTAGTTTGGCAAGGAGTGAATCGAAGTTGCCACCGATGACATCTCCAGCCTCAAACCCCGTGTCAACGCGAACGCCGGGGCCTGCAGGAAGTTGCCACACATCGAGTTTTCCGGGGGCGGGCAGGAAACCGCGACCCGGATCCTCACCATTGATGCGGAACTCGATGGAGTGACCTCGAAGTACCGGATCGGCGTAATCGATCACGCCACCTTGTGCGATTCGGAATTGCTCACGCACGAGATCGATGCCGGCAACTTCTTCGCTGACTGGGTGTTCAACCTGCAGGCGGGTGTTGACCTCAAGGAATGAAATGGTGCCATCGGTACCAATGAGGAACTCGCAGGTGCCGGCGTTGTAGTAGCCGGCTTCTTTGATGATCGCCTTGGATGATTCATAGAGCGCATCGCGCTGGGCGTCGGTCAAGAAGGGCGCGGGGGCCTCTTCAACGAGTTTTTGATGGCGGCGCTGGAGTGAGCAATCGCGTGTGGAGACCACAACGACATTGCCATGTTGGTCAGCCAGAACCTGGGTTTCCACATGGCGTGGGTTGTCAAGGTAACGCTCAACAAAACATTCGCCCCGGCCAAACGCTGCAACAGCTTCACGCACGGCCGAGTCATAGAGCTCAGGGATTTCTTCCAAGTTGCGTGCAACCTTCATGCCGCGGCCGCCGC
>JALRGY010000123.1 GCA_023253325.1 Candidatus Nanopelagicales bacterium
CACGCGAGTGCTGCTCTTGATCACAGGCGTGCTTTCAATCATTCTTGGTGTGTTCGCTATTCGCAGCGCTATTAACGCTGCAGAACTCCTCGCGATCTTTATTGGTATCGCATTCCTGTTCCGTGGATTTGCAACCCTGTTCCTCGGATTTGATTCACCAGTCGGACGCGGTTGGAACATCTTCTTTGGAATTATCTTGCTTATTGGCGGCATCGTAATCCTGGTTCAGCCAGCACTCTCACTGGTCACGCTGGCACTCGTTGTCGGAATTTGGCTGGTCATAATCGGTATCTATGAAATCATCGCAGCATTCATGGTTCGTAACCGCCTGAAGGCGATTGCATAACCGCCTGAAGGTGAAAACAGGTTCGCCTGAAGGCGATTGCATAGGAACCATGCACTGAAAAGTTCCTGAGAAGCACCCTTCTACATATGCGGGAGGGTGCTTCTCCGTTGTTCGGCCCGCTTCATTGCTATCTCGTACCCGTTAGTGGTTAGGTTGGCTCCGTGCCAGCAGAAACCTCACAAACACTTGATCGGGGACTTAACGTCCTTGAAATCCTTGCTGAACACCCAGAGGGCTTAACCGTCACCGAATTAGGTCACAAGCTCGATGTTGGTCGAACAGTGGTTTATCGCTTGGTCGTGACTCTGGAAAGCCATGGCTTATTGCGTCGCTCTGGTGATGGACGGTGCCGTCTTGGCATGGGACTCTTAACGTTGGCCCGAGTTATTCAGCCCTTGGTTCGTGATGCCTCAGGCCCGGCACTGCGCATGTTGACCGAGGCGTTGGGCTGCACTTCCTATCTCATGATCGCGGATGCAAATGATGGCCTCCTAGCGGTTGTGTCAGAACCGAATCGTTCTGACATGCATGTCGCATTGAGAGTCGGGACGCGAACCCCGCTGGAGGGCAGCGCTGGAGGTCGGGCCATTTTGGCGGCCCGCACTGCGGCAGGCCGAGCTCTGGACCCTGTTTGGGTTATGGCCAGTCTCGAAGGCGGAACACACGGAATGGCGGTCCCCATTACGGGCGTACCTGGGTTGGAAGCAAGTGTGGGGATCATTTCCGCCAGGGAGATTCCTGAGGCCGAATTTGGACCCAGGTTGGCGCGCAGCGCTGCAGAGATCACCAGAATGCTGAAGTGACACGCCCACGTCAGGGCCAATTTGAGTACTGAGTGCAGGTAACGCACAATGGGGTGTGACTTCCCCTAGGTTTATGCGTCGACTTTCCATTGGCGCATCAGCGCTCTTAGGCATTTCTCTAGTTGCTGGTGCTGTTGCTCCCACAGCAAGCGCAGATAATCCCCCCTCAAAGATCGTGAGCGGGTGGATCCCGTACTGGATGTCCTCCCAGAAAATCCCCACCGGAATAAATAATGCGGTGGCCAATGCAGATTTGTTCACCGATGTTTCCCCATTCTGGTACTCGGCCACGAAAACTAGTGGTGGAAATGTCACCGTGGGTTTCAATAAAAACTATGGCAGTTCGGCTGCGAACTCAGCGTGGGCAGTCGCACAACTTCGCGCGGCCGGAATTCCTGTCATTCCCTCAATCGCTGATGCATCGGGAGCCAAGACCATGGCGAAAGTTCTCGCCGACCCTGCCAAGCGAACGGCTCATGTTAATGACATCGTCAATATCGTTCTCTCTAATAACTATGACGGCATTGATTTGGATTATGAAGCCTTTGCGTTTTCTGATGGCAGTTCGTCATGGAATGCCACAAAACCAAACTGGACCGCATTTGTTCAAGAATTGGGCAACGCTCTGCACGCTCAAGGCAAAAAACTCGTGGTGACCATCCCACCGGCATGCTCAATGGGCGGTTCGTGCGGTGTTAATACAGGTTATCACGTGTACAACATGGAAGTAATCGCACCTTCTGTTGATTTGATCAGGATCATGGCTTATGACTACAGCGTTTCGGGGGCGGGCCCGATCGCTCCATACAACTGGGTTCGCAGCATTGTGGCTCATGCGGCTTCGGTCACTGACCCACAAAAAATCCAAATTGGTGTACCAACCTACGCGCGGTATTGGACCCAGAAAAAATCTGGCGGAGCACCTAAGTTGACGGGCACATGTCCGAGTAGTTCTAGTTCAGGTGCGCAGAAAGCTGCTTACAATTCACTCACGTCACGTGGCTCCATGACTGAAGTGGATATCCCAGCCTTCATCGCTTCTCAGGGAGGCGGGCCGCAATGGGATGATGAAAAGAAGGAGTACTTCTTCGAGTACCAGAAAGTTGTTAATTGGAATGACTCGAGTGGTGCAAGCCAAACCTGCACTGCATCACGCATTATGTGGTTTCTGGGAGACAACGGCGTGTTGACACGAACTCAGTTGGTCGGGGAGTTCGGTATCAATGCCGCCGCCTACTGGACCATTGGCGGGGAGAATCCCAGTCAGTGGCCAATGATCCGCGCTTACGCACAATCACTCGCCCCGGCTATTCCCGAGGTCGCCGTGGCTGCTCCGCCAACCGTTGTCTTCGGTCAGCCCAGCAGTATGACAACGTCGGGGCAATTTAACGGGGCGCCAATAATTGGAGCCAATGCAATCCTGCAACAAAAATCAGGCGAGAGTTGGATTGACATTGTTGGTGGTTTGACCGGTGAGGATGGCGCCGTCGGTCTACCCATCGCTTTGACGTCGGGTGGAACGTTCCGAATCGTCATGGGTGCGACTGCTACATCACCAGAGGTTGTGTCTGCGGAGTTCGCCATCTCGATTGCCCCAGCAGTCACGGCGAAAGCAAAAACAAAGAAAGTGAAAGCCGGCAAGACCCTGAAAGTTTCACTGATTGCTCGGCCCGGGATTGCAGGGCAGAAGGTGACTTTGCAAGTTCAGCGCGGGGCCAAATGGAAGAATGTTGCAAAAGCGAAGACAAAAGCCAATGGCAGAGTAGTGATCAAAGACAAGGCGCCCAAAAAGAAGGGCAAGTATGTTTATCGAGTTCTCGCTGCCCCGACCGACGGCGTTCTCGGCGGGGTGTCAAACGCCGTAACAATTAAGGTTAAGTAGTAACCGAAAGATCAAACCACCGCAAGAGGTCAAAGTCGGTGCTCACCCCCGTTTTAGAACCAACAAGTACGGGTTCGGGTAATGAACCAAACAAGTTTCGTGCGGCGTCTAGGTATTCCTGAAGTGCGCTTTCGGGTGCCTGATCGTGCACGGCTGGATAATTGAGGGCGCCATGTTGGTCGTAGGTCAGCATTGATAAGCGCAGCGGAGGCTCCACCGCACCATCCTTGTGATGCCAACGACCAGATTGAGCGTCAAACCGGTAAGAAGGAAGCAAGGACCAACCATGGTCAGCGATCAATTCAACTGCTTGAACAATGTAGGTAAAGACTGCCTCAGAGATAAAGTAATTGAAATTAACCCGAACCCAACCGGGTTTGATTCCTTCACAGCCAGTACTGATTTCCCGTTCGTATTCATGTGATGTATCAAGGTCTATGCCCAGCAGTCGGTGTCCATAGGGACCCGCGCATGAACATCCACCCCGAGATTGAATGCCAAAGAGGTCATTGA
>JALRGY010000124.1 GCA_023253325.1 Candidatus Nanopelagicales bacterium
ACCTCGTGTTCTTTTTCCGCAACGGTGCTCACCATGTGGGAATTTACATTGGAAACGGAAAAATGATCGATGCACCAAGTGCGGGCAAAAAAGTTCGGGTCAGCCCGATCAGCGGATCCTGGTGGGGCCGTTCATACACCGGCATTGGCCGTTTACTGCCTGCTTGATCAATTTAGGCAGCGAGTGAGATGTAGTCACTCGTTGTAGCGGAGCCATCTAGCAATCGGCCGTCAGGCAACGGAACTGCAACTGGTGAGCCTGATTGGTCAACAAATGCAACCGCGCCCATTCCTGCACCCGAAATACTGATGACCACCTGCCCTAAAACGAGCACCTGCTCATTAGGCGGCAGCGCCGCAAATTCAGGTGTTACCGAGATATAGACCGATGCGTCCGGCACAATCGAAACAACATCACCGGTGAACACTGAAATAAGGGGCTGCCCCGTCAGTGGATCAACGACCACGGTTCGGAGTTGTTCATTCTCAGGTGGTCCTGCAACAAGTCCGCCGACAACTGCCTCAGGAGAAACAGGCGCCAACACGTCAGTGGTTACAGGAACAAGTCCTTGGTCACCAGCAAACCACAGATTCACTTTTTCAATGATGACTGTTTCCGTTGGCTCGGCAATGGATTCAGTTTCGCTTGAGCTGGGACTTGAGCTAGGACTTGGGCTGGGACTCGGAGTGGCAGGAATTGCCGGAGGGGCAATGACGCCGGTGGCGAGTGGCTGAGCAACTTCCTGGGTGGGAACTCCACACGATACGAGCGCAAAGCACACGGCAGCTGTTCCAGACCACAAGGCCACACACCGCACCGCCCGCAAGCGCGAGGCCCAGCAGCTATTCATCTGCGCCTCCCAGTTCATCGATAATGTCTGACTCGATCAGCGGAATCTCGATAACAAATCGCGCGCCACCTGAGTCCGCGGATTCGACACGTAACGTGACGCCCAAAAGGTGAGATTGCTCAATCGCAATGGCTAAACCCAATCCTGCACCCGAAGTTTCCTTGGCCGCCTCACCTCGAGTAAACGGTTCAAAGAGCTTCTCCACCTCGCCGGGAGGGATGCCTGGGCCATCGTCTTCAACACAAACCCGCACAACTTCAGGGATTACATTCACATTGTGTTCAATGCGGATGGCCGTGACACCACCACCATGGCGATTGGCGTTATCAATCAAATTGCCCACAATACGTTCGAACCTGCGGGTATCTGTCCGAATTACCGGCGCTGAGCCCGAGACAAGACTCTCGGGCAGGTTGCGCACGTGCACTGCATCCAGACACAGAGTCTCGACATTGACCGACTCAAGGAGTGGTGGATCATCATTACCAATTCGGCTGATTTCCAAGAGGTCAATGAGCATTTGGTGCATGCGCGCTGTCTGAGTTTGCAGTGTGCCAATGAGCCTTTGCTCGCGCTCGGGCAGTTGCTCAACGTTCTTTTCCAGCAGGTCAACAGTCCCAACGACCGCGGTCAACGGTGAACGCAATTCATGTGAAACGTTCGCGCTGAAACGCTGCTCGCGTTGGATTCGAGACTGCACCGACTGCGCCATTCCGTTGAAGGAAGCTGCAATCGGATCAAGGTCAGGGTCTTTTGTCAACGGAATGCGGGTGGAGAATTCACCGCTGGCAATCCTTCGAGCACCAGCACCCAGACGAAACAGCGGACGAATGATCCGACCAAAGGCGTACCGGCCAATCAGAACACCCAGGAGGCCAGCAATGAGGGTTTGAATGACAAGGAGCCAACCGCCGATTGTCAAAATCAAATCCAAGTCACGCAGGAGAAAAACTTCAACATAGATTCCGGTGGGCAGTTGAACCGCCACGAGCAGGTATTCATCGTCACCGATGGCCGTTCTTTGCTGGGCTCCACCATCGCGCGCTGCAACAGCCAGAAGTGACTGCGGGAGAGCATCCGGTGGGACCGTGACGCCGGAGGTGTACCAAACCCCTTTAACCTGCAGCATGGGCTGCGATGTTCCCACCGATGGGATCTGGTCCAATGCTTCAACCGGGTCAAGGCCCGAGGCCAATGCTGCCGCCGTTGCACGGGAGTCGAGGACCGCGCGCGTAATCGCGGAATCCTCGCGTTGATTGAGCAGATACCAGCGGGCCGCTGAGTATGTTGCGCCTGAAACAGCGCCCGCAATGACCAGCGACAGCAATCCAAATGCCAACGCGACTCGGGCTCTGAGTCCGAAGCGCATTTAGGCCTTCATTCGGTAACCAAAGCCCCGAACGGTCAGGAGGAGTTCCGGATTGGCGGGATCCTCTTCGATTTTATTGCGCAACCGGTAAATCAAGTTATCAACCACGCGGCCATCGCCCGCGTTGCCATAGCCCCAGACTTTGCGCAGCAGGTGGTCGCGACTCAGTACACGCCCTTGAGCGCCAATGAGTTCAGCGAGAACATAAAACTCAATGCGCGATACTGGAATAACTTCGCCATTGCGCACCACTTCAGCGGTGTCCATGCGCAGTTCAATGGGACCACAAACCAAGCCATCTTCCACTTCGTCTTCATGATTGGTGCGACGCAACTGGGTGCGAATGCGCGCCATGAGCTCCTTGGCCACAAATGGCTTGGTCACATAATCATCAGCACCTGCTTCAAGGCCAGCCACAACGTCATGGCTATCTGTTTGAGCGGTGACGATGATGATCGGGACCGAGCTGGTTGCTCTCAGGGAGCGAACGAGGTCCAAGCCATGGATTCCAGGAAGCCTCAGGTCAACCAGGACTACGTCGGGTTGCTCGTCCTGAACAATGACCAAACCTTGCTCAGCGGTGACAGCTTCAAGGACTCGATAGCCCTCGTCTTCCAGGTTGGTCCGCAGAACCATGCGGATTGCATCGTCGTCCTCGACAACCATGACCGTACGAATCATGTCTCTATACAACCGTTCTGACTCGACTGTGCTGGGGAGATCTTCACTTCGAAGCTCTAATGCCACAAGCCTACTGTGCCCCACATCGCAATCACAATGTGTTTGCGACACGTTTGAGAAATTTGTTCAACCGCGATGGATTCCAGAGACCACATGATCAGCAACAGCCAGTGAACTGGTCCATGCCGGTGACACAGCATTAATAACGTGAGTTGATCGATCACCTAGCTCGACCACAAAATCCATTTCCAACCTGCCCGTGGGCACATGCAAGAGTTGGGCGCGCACACCTGGTCTACCTCGCTGCGCAAAATCCGCCGGATTCAGAGTGGGAACGAGCTGCCGTGCCTCAGAAACCAGTTTCTTGCGGGAGTATTTGGGCAATTCGGTGCGCATTAACCCCCACACATTGTGATGTTTACTGCGAAAGAATCGAGGGTAGAGGCGTGCAATGCGTGCTAATTCGATTGATGAGAAATTGCCGATGCCCCCGTAATCTTGCCTCCACATCGATGGAATTGCGGTGGGACCAACTTTCGCTCGACCATCAACCGTGACAGTTACATGAGTCCCGAGGAAAGGATTTCGGGGGTCAGGCACCGGGTACACGTGTCGCTTGAGGGTTC
>JALRGY010000125.1 GCA_023253325.1 Candidatus Nanopelagicales bacterium
AACTCGGATTACCACGCGTCGCGCGGGCTCATCGCCCTCTGACTCGCTGACCAGACCGAGTGTTGCTACCAGATCATGGACCACCTTGCGCTCATACGGGTTCATGGGGGCCATGCGTACCGGTGCAGCGGTGCGAGTCGCCTCGGCACAAGCAGTCTTGGCTGCCTCTTCCAACACCTCTTTTTGCTTCGTGCGGTATCCAGCAATATCGAGCATCAGACGTGATCGTTCACCTGTTTCACGTGAAGCGGCCAAACGGGAAAGCTCCTGAAGAGCCTGCAGAACTTCACCGTCATCGCCAATCAAGTGCTTGAGGTCTCCATTTTCCACCTCGACAATGGAAACACGAGCACGACTTGCATCGACCTCAATATCGATATCACCATCGAGATCGCAAATATCCAGCAGACCTTCAAGGTAGTCAGCGGCAACATCGCCCTCTTGATCAAGTTGCTTGCGGTCAATTTCCTTGCGGGTGGTTTCTTCATGTACCTCTTGGACTTCTTGTGCTGTTTCGGTCATTTCTGCTCCTCATAACGAATGTCTAATTTGCCACCGAGGTCAGGGCCTCGGTCCACAGGTGACTACTTCTTTTTCTTATTGGGACTTCTTTTGCTTTTCGGGGTTCTTTTTGGTTGGACTCGTTCCGGTGTTACCGACACAGTGTCGGTAACTTCAGTCTCGGTTGAGGCTCCGCCTTTGCCTTTAGCCAATGCTTTGGACTTCTTGCGCGCTTCCTTTGCCTCAAAGGCGGGTGTTCCGGGTTGGGGGTTGTTTCTAATGACGTAGAACTGCTGCCCCATGGTCCACAGGTTTGTGGTGAACCAGTAAATCAAAACACCAATGGGGAAGTTCACGCCACCGATTGCAAAGACAATGGGGAACACATACAAAAGAATCTTTTGTTGGCGCACCATGGGATTACCTGGCGCTGTGTTTTTAACAATCAACTGACGCTGTGTTAAGAATGTTGTCGAGCTCATCAGGATGATAAGAATCAATGCGAGAGTGCGGGTCGCTGTCGGACTAAAACCATCGGCAGCAACTTCATCAGCGCCCAAAAATGTTCCATACAGGGGCACACCGAAAATCGACGCATCATGCGCATTTTGCAGCAATGGCGCGTACTGCTCCCAGTTAAAAACACCCTCGGGACGCATCATTGCTATACCCTGCAAAGTGCTGAACAGGGCAAAGAATATGGGTGCCTGCAACAGAATTGGCAAACATGAGGCCAATGGATTTGTACCAGTTTCCCGGTACAACTTCATCATTTCTTGTGATTGACGCTCACGATCGCCCGCATACTTCTTTTGAATTTCTTTCATTTGGGGCTGAATAATTTGCAGATTCCTCTGCGCCTTAATCTGCTTAACAAATAGCGGAATCAACAGTATTCGAATGACGATAACGAGGCCGACAATTGACAGTGCCCAGGTCCAACCGCTGTTGGGGTCCATGACGTTGCTCAGTAGCTGATGGAATTGCACCAGCACCCAGCTGACCGCGATCCGCAGCCAATCAAGAATGAACATGTTCTCCGTTCGAGCCTAATCGTGGCCGACCATCCGGATAAATATCCGGTAACCAACGCCCCTGGGAGGGAACGGGGTCTAGTCCACCTTTATTCCAAGGGTTGCACCGTAGTAGACGTACCGTGGCTAAGGCTAAGCCCTTGGCAGATCCATGTGTACGCACACTCCCCAACGCGTACGCCGAACAACTGGGATGAAATCTACAACTTGGTGGCAGCAGGGGGGAAATGGTCAATTGATAGCCCCTGATTAACACGAGGAACACGAATCTCAGGAGATAACCGAATGAATGGTCCCATGTCCACAAAACACCATGTCCCAAAGATTTGAAGGCGCGTGTGAACCGCGAGCCAGTCGGTGGCTTGGTCTCGAAACCCGCACCCATGTTGCTCATGACAAAACCCGCTGGAACGCAGAGGCCAACACATGACTCAGGTCACGTGTGTGCTCGGCACCCGGTAGCGCCCTAATCACAACTCCGCTGCCAGGAGGTAAAGCGTCTATGTGTTGAGCCATTGCCCCACGGATCCGCCTACTGAGGCGGTGGCGGGCCACTGAATTACCGCAATCTTTACCCACGGTAATCCCAACTCGAGGGGGTCCCTGCCCATAAAAGCCCGGAAATACGTGGAGGATTAAGCAATCAGTCACCATTTTCTGTCCACGGCGTCGCACTAACCGAAAATCATCTGATTTCCGCATGCGATTTGAGGCTGGTAACACCTGAACCTCCAGAACCAACGACCGCGCCCGCACTGGACAGGTCAGGAACTCAAACCTCCACGCTGCGGTGGAGGGCAACCACAACTTACGCCGAGAGGCGCGAACGACCCTTGGTGCGACGAGCTGCAAGAATGCTGCGGCCAGCGCGTGTGCGCATCCGAGCCCGGAAACCGTGGGTCTTTGCCCGGCGGCGGGTATTAGGCTGGAACGTACGCTTCATGACTCTCCTATTTACTGCTTGATCAGTAGAACCGAAACCGAACACAGTGGGGAAGCCCTATGTCATTCGGCTGGCCGAGACTACGCCACTCACATCACTCGGTCAAACGCGGGTCACCTTAAAAGGACCTCCCATTCAAATCCGCCTACCACCCAGCTGCATCCATTAGTGGCAACGACATGGAGTTAGGCCTAAAAATTTGCGAAATGACTTGTCAAAACGCGCCCTTGGGCGCTAACGTTACCCACTGCGTCCACAACTGTGGATAACCATGTGGACAAAATCTGGAAATTGTAAGGATTTGAGGGGCAATGGCTGGGGAAACCGATCTCACGACGATGTGGAGCGCTGCTTTAGCCTCCCTCAGTGACGGCTCTCTCAGTCCACAACAAAAAGCATTCGTGTCTCTAACACGCCCCCTTGGACTCGTTGAAGACACAGCCTTGATCGCCGCCCCAAATGATTTCACTAAAGATGTCCTCGAGACTCGATTACGCCCACTCGTCACGCAGGCATTGAGTCAGATCATTGGTCGTGAGATCCGACTAGCTGTCACGGTCGATCCCTCTATCGCTCCCGGCCTCGACGAGGATGAGACAGATAATCTCGCGGATGGCACCTACGCAGCCGAACTTGATGTTGATCCCCCTGCGCCCGTCGCCTCACCTTCACACTCCCGACCAGGAATGGGATCGCCTGTTAACAAAGAGGACACCGGCCGCCTTAATGACAAATACACCTTCGACACCTTTGTTATTGGTACGAGTAACAGATTTGCCCACGCGGCCGCAGTGGCAGTGGCTGAACAACCAGCACAGGCCTACAACCCATTATTCATTTACGGTGGTTCAGGCCTTGGAAAAACTCATCTTCTTCATGCCATTGGGCACTACACCAGGACTTTGTTTAAAGGCACACATGTTCGTTATAT
>JALRGY010000126.1 GCA_023253325.1 Candidatus Nanopelagicales bacterium
CATGCCGTCAGACCTGGGATACAGAGGGCCCACCGCATGCGCTGCTGCAGGTATCACCTACCGTCAATTGGACTACTGGGCTCGCACGGGACTTGTCATGCCGACCATCAAGGGTGCCCACGGATCAGGCTCGCATCGCCTCTACGGTTTCCGTGACATTTTGTTATTACGGATTGTCAAGCGTCTCATTGATACGGGCGTTTCCTTGAACAACATTCGCATTGCCGTGGAACATCTGGGCAATCGCGAAGCGCGCTTTCTCTCATCACTAACCATCATGAGCGATGGTGCCAGCATCTATGAGTGCACGAGCGAAGACGAGGTCATTGATCTTGTTCGCGGTGGGCAGGGGGTGTTTGGAATTGCCATCGGCAGTGTTTGGAAAGAAGTTGAGGGAAATTTGGCCAGCTTGCCGGGTGAACAGCCTGAGAGCGGAATGGTCACCCTTAATTCGATGGATGAACTTTCTCAAAGACGCGCTGCCCGCGCAGCCGTTTAATTCAGCATTTGTGCGGAACTGGGCTAGTATTGGATCGCTGATTAATTCAGTGCGGGAGATGCCGCAGGAGAAAGTTCCTGCGGAGCCGAAGGAGCAACGCCCCAGCAAACTCTCAGGCACCCGGACCGTACTGAAAAGGCAACTCTGGAAAGCAGTCGTGACTGCACCGAAGGTGAAAACCGCGCTATTCCCCGAGCGAGGTGAAGCTCTCAGGTCGGGTTAACCCGGATGACAGTGGGGGTGTGTGTGTTCGCGCCGCTACTGACTGGAGAACCAATGTCTTACCCTGTTGATATAACTGATTTCAGCCGTCGCCATATTGGTCCGAGCCCTCGCGAAATCGACCTCATGCTTGAGCAACTTGGTTTTCCAAGTCTTGACTCATTCATCGATTCCGTTGTGCCGAATGTAATCAGGCTGCAAGAACGGTTGGATTTGCCGCCTGCACTCACGGAGCCGGAAAGTATTGCGCGCATGTCTGAAATTGCATCAGGCAACCAAATTGTGACATCAATGATTGGCTTGGGTTACTACGGAACACATACGCCCTCGGTGATCAAGAGAAATATCTTGGAGAATCCTGCGTGGCACACGGCCTACACGCCATATCAACCTGAAATCTCGCAGGGGCGACTTGAAGCTTTGCTGAATTTCCAAACCGTTATCGAAGATCTCACGGCATTGCCTGTGGCTGGTGCATCATTGCTGGACGAGCCCACAGCAGTAGCAGAAGCCATGACTTTGGCTCTGCGCCACGGGAAAAAAGGCGTGCAGCGGATCCTGATCGATGCCGATGTCCACCCACAAGTATTAGCGGTCCTCGAAACGCGCGCAAAGCCACTTGGCGTCAACGTCACAACATGGAATTTTGGCGAGCCACTTCCCTGTGAGGATTTTTCCGGACTGATTCTTGCCTACCCTGGATCAGAGGGTGAAGTGCGAGACATCCGTTCAACGATTACCCAGGTGAAAGAGCGTGGGGCCCTAGCGATCGTATCTTCGGATCTTCTCGCGCTCACCCTGCTCATGCCACCAGGGGAGATGGGCGCCGATTGCGTTGTTGGCTCCGCGCAGAGATTCGGTGTGCCATTTGGTTTTGGTGGACCGCATGCAGGCTTCATGGCGGTTCGGGCTGGTCTCGAACGCAGTTTGCCAGGGCGCCTGGTTGGGGTCAGTGTCGATGTTGAGGGAAATCCTGCCTATCGTCTGGCGCTTCAAACACGTGAGCAGCATATTCGTCGAGAAAAGGCCACGAGCAACATCTGCACGGCACAGGTACTTCTTGCCGTGATTGCTGGGATGTACGCGGTGTATCACGGTCCCGAGGGGCTCCAAGGTATGGCCCAATCCGTCAATATCCGCGCCAAGAAACTTGCCCAAGCTCTGTCATCCGCCGGATTTGAACTCTTGACCGAATCAATTTTCGACACCATCACGCTGGTTAATGTGGATGCGAAGGTTTTGGTTGAGAACGCTCATTCACTTGGCATAAATATTCGTCACACATCGTCCAGCAGAGTCAGTATCTCTATCGATGAAACCACGACCGATCTGGATATCGAACGTCTGCTTTCAGCGGTGGCACCTGGCGTCTCAATAGGTGAGGCATTCAATGGAGTAGTGGGCATACCTTCTGAACTGAGTCGCACTAGCCCATTCCTTCAACATCCAGTTTTCAATTCGCACCACAGTGAGACGGCCCTTTTGCGGTATATGCGAAAGTTGGCTGATAAGGACATCGCCCTTGATCGGTCCATGATTCCATTGGGTAGTTGCACCATGAAACTAAATGCAACGACTGAAATGGAACCGATTACTTGGCCAGAGTTTGCAAGCATTCACCCATTTGCGCCCCTTGATCAAGCTATGGGCTACCTAACAATGATTCGAGAGCTCGAATCGGATCTGGTAACCATAACGGGCTACGACGCGGTGTCACTGCAACCTAATGCCGGATCACAAGGCGAATTTGCGGGACTGCTCGCGATCAAGTCGTATCACGAGTCGAGAGGGGATTCTCAACGCGAGATCTGTCTGATCCCGAGTAGCGCTCACGGAACCAATGCCGCGAGCGCGGTTATGGCAGGAATGAAAGTGATTGTGGTGGGTTGTGACGTTGAGGGAAACGTCGACATTGCGGACTTAAAGGCGAAGATAGACACCCACGGGGATCAACTCGCTGGATTGATGATCACTTATCCGTCAACCCATGGAGTTTTTGAAACCGCTGTCTCCGACATATGCGCGATGGTCCATGATGCTGGTGGACAGGTATACGTGGATGGCGCCAACCTCAATGCGCTTGTCGGTTTGGCTCAGCCAGGTCGCTTCGGAGCCGATGTTTCACATTTGAACCTACACAAAACATTTTGCATCCCGCACGGTGGAGGTGGTCCGGGAGTGGGCCCGGTTGGAGTGCGCGCACACTTAGCCCCGTTCCTGCCCTCGCATCCACTCCGACCTGAATGCGGACCAACGGGAATGGGATTCCCCGATGGTGGAGTCGGTCCCGTGAGTGGAGCACCGTGGGGGAGTGCGGGAATTCTTCCCATTCCATGGAGTTACATCCGGCTCATGGGCGCTGACGGTTTGCTGCACGCCACGAAGGTTGCGATCCTGAGCGCGAACTACATTGCCAGTAGGCTCAGCGGCCATTACCCCGTCCTGTACTCAGGATCCCAGGGTCTCGTTGCTCACGAGTGCATCATCGACCTTCGTCCCATCAGTGCGTCCACAGGTGTGTCGGTCGACGATGTGGCCAAACGCCTTATTGATTATGGATTCCATGCCCCCACCATGAGTTTCCCTGTGGCGGGGACCCTCATGATTGAGCCCACCGAGAGTGAAAATCTCGCAGAAATTGATCGGTTCTGTGAAGCCATGATTGCCATCAAGTCAGAGA
>JALRGY010000127.1 GCA_023253325.1 Candidatus Nanopelagicales bacterium
AGGGCACGCCATGGCGCCTGCAGGAGTACAACGCGGGAACGCTGCCGGAACCTGCGCTGGGAGATGACCGCTAGTTGAGGCGGGGGCCGATTTCACCTCGCCAGGCGGTCTGGGTATGATTTGGCTTCCCAACACGGGGCTGTGGCGCAGCTGGTAGCGCACCTGCATGGCATGCAGGGGGTCAGGGGTTCGAGTCCCCTCAGCTCCACTTTTTCACTTCACTTCACCTGACGTTGCGATCAGACACAATCAATGGCTCTACGTGAGGTCTTGAGTACTTTTTCAATGATCGACGGCGGTCAGTGAGTTGCATTGGCCAGAATTTCCTTACAGGTCGGCGCCGATGCGCAATTCGTGTATGAGTTTTGAAAGATTGGATATTGTTTCTTTTGCCTCTGATGTGAAATAGGTGAGGGCCCTCGATTGAAACGAGAGCCCTCACCTATCTGTTGTAGCAGTGAGATGAATTTACTTCTTCATAACGATAATTTTGAGTTTGCCGTCGGAGCTGGTCTGACCACCAGGAGAAGTCGTCTTGACCGTGACGGTTGCCGTGCCGACACTTTTAGCAGTGATCATCCACGTTGTGGTGCCTGGTACACCGACCATGCCTGTCTCGGAGGGAGCAGCATAAACACCCTTATTCACCTTGATTGCTTTCTTGGTTCCTGATACCGAGGTGTCCCAGGTGTAACCGGTGGTGACATTCGTTGACAGTGACAGGACAATTGATTCACCGGGAATCAGGCGCACCTGAGCAGGCAATTCGGTAACGACAAGAGTAACGTCTTTCTTGGCTGCGGTTGCAGGTGAAGCCAACAGTCCTGCTGCCAGGAAGAGTGCCATTGCGAGAGTTGAAATCGTTTTAAATGTTTTGGTCATGTGCCAAGTGTAGACATTCTAGGGAGCTAACCCATTGGCTCGCCTTCAAAAACAGGAGCTTTTTTCGTTGCCAGATATGAGCCAAGCAGGATTAATGGGAATCCAATGACTAGGCCGAGTGTGATGGGCTCACTGAGCACCACAACTCCAAGGACAACGGCGACAGCGGGGTTGATGTAGGTGATGACCGTGGTTCTTGCCGGTCCCACTTCAGCAACGAGAGAGAAGAACAGGATAAACGCAAATGCCGTGCACACAAGGCCCAAGGCAACCACTGCGATCCACGTTGAAGCTGGCACTGCTTGCGTTGGCCATGTGGCGATGGCAAATGGCGCATATATCACTGAGTTAATGACCATGGCCATGGCTATCGCGGCGAGTGCGGGAACGCCCGCGAGACGCTTAGAAACAATTATTGGTCCCAGTGCGTATCCCACGACGGTAATTAGAAGAGCAGACACAGACCCAAAATCTCCACTGCCAACATCGAGTCCTACCAAAGCTGCGACACCAGCAACCCCAACGCCGAGCCCAACAATGCGCCACCCTGCGACTCGGTCATCAAGGCCAAGTCTCCAGGCGACTATCGCGCTGACGATCGGCACTGCCGCGATCAAGAGCCCGGTCATGGAACTGCTGAGGCGAATCTCAGCAAAAGTCAGAGCGCCAAATGGCAACGTAATTTCAATGATGGCGAATGCAAATACCCATTTCCAGTGTCCCTTGAGTTGGGAGAGGTATCCCATTTTCCAAGCAATGGGAACGAGGACAATCGCAGAGATGAACACCCTCAGGAAAATGATGACAGGTGGGGTGAGGTCAGCAACGCTGACCTTGATCAGAAGATAGGGCAAACCCCAGATAAGACCTAAGGACCAAAACAATATCCAGCCCCGTCGCGTCATAGCGGCACACTAAGGCAGAGACCGGCGGTTCACTTTCAAGGGGTGCAGGTGAATTTTCGCACTCTCGTGCCGCGAGATTTGCCAACCTAATAGGGCCTGAAAGGAACGCTTTCACTCAGAGATGCCACAGGTGCCACGCACTGACAGTTTCCGAATGGCGTGAATCAACTCGAAGAATCCTTCCCCATCAGTCGGTCATAAGCGCGATACAAGAGTGAAACGTTATTGGCATGCGGCACAATATTGTGATGCGGGCGACTCGGGTGATCTATGTTGAGAATGATCCGGCGCTCATGGGCATCTTCGGTTCTCTCCTTGAACGGCAGCCAGGTATCGACATTGTGAAATCCTGCGCCTCTTCCACTGAGGCCCTTAATGACGACACCGTGGATACTGCTGATGTCGCCCTTCTCGATCTGGGCCTGGGCCATGGCAGCATGAATGGAATTGATCTTGGGATCGCCATGCGAGAGCGCAATCCCAATCTCGGGATCGTCATCCATTCTCAACACGAGGTCGGCCATGTCCTTCCGCTCATGCCTCAGCATGACTCCATGGCCTGGTCCTACATTCCCAAGACCGGCGACATGTCCGTGTCACACATAGTGTCCATCCTCAGATCAACCGCTGCGGGACAGAGCATCGGAATGGGTGCGGAACCCGTTGAGCAATCTGGATCCGTCGCAGAGCTATCTGACCGGCAGCGAGCCGTTATGGCCCTCGCCGCGAGCGGATTAGGCGCCCCGGAGATCGCCCGCCGACTGAACTCCTCACATGAGGCCGTTCGGCAGGAGCTCACCAGGGCTTACCGCATTCTCGTCCCCACCATGGGTGACGGTGAAGATCGACGCACCCGAGCTGTGATCGCCTACCTTCACCTTGTCAAGTCAGACACCTGGATAGATTCGTGACAGACGAGCCCGCCTCCAGAAATCTTCGTTGGTGGCAGTTCATCGGACCATGGCCGATTCGACCCGTCGCGGTCACGCTTTTCGCAGGCTTCTACTTCACTTTCAATGCCGCTGCATCCGTGGTTTTGGATGCCGATCTCTTGGGTGACGTGGGAGTCGGCGCGAATGTGCTCTCCATCATCGCTGCAGCGGCCGTCGTCTGGGCCCTCCTCTTTGCGGCCCAACGGTGGGAGGGGCGCGGCCGAATGAACCTTGCCGCCTACATCCTTATCTTCTTCATCAGTTCAATCGCTGGAGTCCTTGTGCGCAGTTACATTGGGCAACTCGCCGATCGCATCCTTGAATCACCCGGTTACTTCTTGAGCACGGTGGCACGGGTTGCCGTGCCGCTGCTTGTCATTAACTCAATAATCGGTCTGGCCACCGCGCGCCTCGCTGCCCAAGTAAACAGGACCGAGGCCGCACTCACTCTTGCTCGTCAACAACAGAACTGGATGATTCAAGCGGATGAGCAGGCGCGGCGCCAGGTTGCCGACACTCTCCACGATCGGGTACAGGCCAACCTCATCGCTGCATGTCTACAGTTGCAGAGCATCGACC
>JALRGY010000128.1 GCA_023253325.1 Candidatus Nanopelagicales bacterium
TCCCCATCAAGGGCCAAACAAGCACTCAACTCTTCCCGCCGGTCAATGCCAAAGTGAATTGGTTTGGGCCGGCGCTCAATCCTTTCTTTGCCCAGAACCCGCGAAACAATCCGTTCGTCGTGACCAATACGCATCCGAACTTTCTCTACTCGGCACAAGAAATGGCCCAAGCGTGGAGCGGTGCATGGGATGGACCCTCCTACCCCGAGGTGGATGGTGTTGTAGCGATCGATTTAACCGCAATAGCAGCGGTACTTGGTGCAACAGGTCCGGTGGAATCTGATGTTTATGGCAGTGTGACCGCAGATCAAATTGGGCAGATTCTGCTGGTTGATGCATATGCGGATTTCGGTGTTGAGCAGTGGCAGTTGCGCCAGGATGCAAACCAAAAATTGCTTGATGAGCTCCTGACCCGCGTACTTTCAGGCAGCGACCTGGTTCCTGCAGCCCAAGCAATTGCAAGCACCGCTCCAGGTCGACACTTTCAACTCTGGATGCGTGACCCAGCTCTTGAGAACCTCGCATTCGCGTCAGGGGCCTCGGGTTTTGTTGCAGACCCCGAATCAGGCGACTGGTCAGCGATGTACACCCAGAACGGCAACCAGAGCAAAGTCGATGTTTTTCAGCAGCGCAACGTACTGGTCACTGTCAACCTCGCGGAAGATGGTTCGGCTCGAGTAACCCAGCAATTGACCCTGACTAATGCGACACCGCCAGATCGATCTGAGGGACCACCTGAGCGCGAGGGTTATGAAACCATGTGGCTCAAAAATGCGTATGTCCTCTATGTGCCGGATGCAGCTCGCGGGTACAAAGCGGATTACCCCGTGGGGTTCACGGTTCGCCCATTTAAAGGACACCAGCAACTCGGTGGCGGTTGGGTGGACGATGGATTTGGACACCGAATGATTCGATTGGTCGGTTGGACTCCTCCCGGGGGACAGAGTGCCGTTTCCATTTCCTATGAACTCCCCGCTGGGACGTTCAGCACTACTAATGCAAACCAGCTGCGCTACCAGATTCAGGCTGAGCCCCAGTCGCTATTCATTCCCCCCACGTTGACCGTTCAGGTTACGGCTCCTGTCGGTTGGACTCCCGTGAGGCAGCCTGGTGTGCAAATCAATGACTCCACCGCGACTTTGTCAGCCGTTCAATCAGCAACCGTTAACGCAGAGATACTCTTCAGACGATGAGAAATCAGTTGAAGCGCCAGGAAATTGCAGGCGTCATTGCGGCGCTCATTTCCATGGCATTGCTATTTGTATTTCCGCCTGCAGGATTCATAGCCATCGCGGTACTTGCGTGCCTTATTTCTCCATGGGGTAGAACAATTTCTGAGCGGGCCATTGTCACTGTTTTAGTGGCGCTGACCGTGATCGCGGTCGTGTACCCACGCAATGGGTCAACGCCTATTAACTCCGACACTGCGCGATGGACACTCGTTGGCTTACTGGTTCTCATTGTGGCTCTGCGAGCATTTCCCCGATTGCGAGCTACACCGTGGGTTCCGCGGGTGCGACTCCTTGATTTTTTCATGATTGCATTTTTTCTTGCTTCCGTCGTTTGGTTGCTCAAGGCCTATATCGGGACGACGGATTACGAGACCCTGAGTGGAATGTTCTTTACCGGCTGGGACAACCAAGGTCACTTCATTACTTTTTCTAATACTTATGCGGTGGGGAGCACCACCTGGCCCACCATTGATGGGAGTGAGGCTTTCAACCAGTGGTACCCCTCACTGCACACAACCGCTTGGTCAATTGGCCAATACGCTTTTGGTGGCGAAGGACTCAGTCGGGTTGGACTCCTCTTCCCCTACATAACGTGGCAGGCAATTTCATTTGCCGGGTGTATTGCCGCACTCTCTTGGATGGCGGGTGATCTTGCCCAGCGAGTAACGGGCAAAAAATTCGCTGGCGCACTGGGTTTCGTACTGGCAGCGCTCTTCGTGACTCTTGGTAGCCCGCCACTGATGTTTAACGCTGGTTTTTCCAATTTCGTTATGGGAGTAACGGTTGTTGCGCTGGCCAGTTACATTTCCACAAAATCAGAACGCAATTCGCTCTATATGGGTTGGTTTGTTGTTCCATTTGCCGCGATTGTGTCGATCAATCTATGGACCCCACTTGTTCTCGGTCTGATTCCTGCAGGGCTCGTGGTTCTTCGCTCTATTTGGAAGTCGAAGATGCTTTTTGGTGTTGCTTGGCTTGTGGCCAGCGGCCTGATTGCAGGGTGGTTGGCATACACGCAAGCTGAGGCGATTATTCGGCCAGGAAGCAGTGCAAGTGAACTGAACAGTGAAATCGGTGCTGTCGGAGTGGGCATGCCCTCGTTCAACATTTCCCTCGCACTGGCAATGCCGGTCATAGCAATTGCGCTTATCTTCTTTGTCTCAGAAAAGCGCCGATTTATGGCAATCGGTACTGCCGGACCACCTGTATTTTTTGCATTGATTGCGGCCGTATTCGCTCTCGGTGCAGATTCAGCAAATGTGAGCCGTATCGCCTCTTATTACGTGTTGAAAGCCCTCGATGGTGCACTGATCGCCTACTTCCCTCTTGTTCTTGGGTTGATAGCAATCATCACCGTGAAGATCATGAATGACTTGCGCTTTAGCCAACAGTTGATTACTGCCTTTGCCGTGATTCTCATTGGTACGGTCGCCTATGGCTATGTAGGGACCACCCAGACCGAACTCTCCCCAGGATTTTCCGCAGCACCCGGTATTCAGGCGAGCAAGGAGCGTAAAGAAGGCGTAACCAACTCATTGATCGGTGAGGCAATTCTCCGCTCGACTGAGGTTGCATCGGAAAATCCTGATTGGACTCCATTCCTCTGGGATGGCTCAGGAACCCTGCCCAACTTGTGGGTGAATTCATTAACGGGAGTTCTTTCTAGTAACCAACAGAAGTTTTATGCGAACCTTCCGCCATTTCCCTATGAAGAGTCCGCATTGGATTATGTGAACTTTGCACTCAATGTGGACGGTTCCCTGGACTTGAATGCACTGTGGTTCCGCGATGTCTCAGGTGAACTGTTGAACAGTTGGGCTTTGACCCAAGATCCAACTCGTGTCATGACAAGTCGCGTTCTCATTCCATCAAGCCCACTGTGCATTGAGTGCTCCTTGGGATGAAGAAACTCACCAGTGCTGCAGTCACTGCGGCACTAGTGTCAGGATCTTTGGGCTTCGTTTCAC
>JALRGY010000129.1 GCA_023253325.1 Candidatus Nanopelagicales bacterium
CATCAACACAATCGGCGTCCTGTGGGGCTACGGCGACCACGATGAACTGACAGGCGCGGGCGCAACAGACATTGTGCACACTCCGCAGGAACTACTCGCTGTGCTTACCCGTGCCTAAACATGTGAAAAAGGCAGATCTGCCTCGCAAGGACTGTCAGCGCTGCGGCCGAGAAATGGTGTGGCGCAAAGCATGGGCCGCGAATTGGGATCAGGTCAAATACTGCTCGGAGAAATGCAAGCGAACTACTTGAGTCCGCGGGTTTTGAGAAATTCCTCCAACTCCGTTTTGACTTCGGGACTAAAAACATCAAAGCCCCACACGTCTTCACATGTCTTCCACACCTGATCCAATCGAGTGAGTCCGAGAGTGTC
The DNA here is from genome assembly GCA_023253325.1 of Candidatus Nanopelagicales bacterium. Classification (GTDB taxonomy): domain Bacteria; phylum Actinomycetota; class Actinomycetes; order S36-B12; family S36-B12; genus UBA4592. The sequence goes on from JALRGY010000129.1 coordinate 373, forward strand.
AGCGAGCACCGCCACGTCGGTGAAATCTCGAAGGCCGCGCGCTGCGCGTGCTTTCATGGCGAGTAAATGTTCTGGGGATGCAGTCAACACGCTTAAACCTGGAACATTGAATGTTTGCCAGGCGCGTGAATCGTGCACGCGGGGCAGGATTGCAACCACCTGGTCATTGAGCCAGCCGCGCATTAACGGAAACGGTACGTTTTCATCTGCCATAGCATCAGCGATTTCATCGATGACCTCCTGCGGCGCATAAGCTCCATCGAGGTCACTGGTAACGACAGCTCGGTTGTATCCCAAGAGCATTGCGCCACCACCCACTAGGTAGAGCTCCGCCTCAATTCCGCGTTCATGCAACCGTCGGCCCAATTCAGTCAATGCGGCAACAACTTTTTCCTCAGAACTAAACATTAGAGCGACTCCAATTCACGGCGATTCACAAAAATGCCCCGCGCCCGTAAAGCTGGAATTCCATTTGCCAAGGCACGCTGCTGCAGCAGTAGTGTTCGGCTGTCCATTCCCACAAACCACGCTTGAACATGTGAACGCCGCCTCGTGCCAACCCATGCAGGCACGCGATCAAGAGACGCCCTTCGCGACCATTCCACAGCCATGCCAGCGATCAATGCATCAACTTCTGAATTGAATGTTGATCCTGGTTCGCTGAGAAAGAATTGCTGGTCAGAAACGAGTTCTAAATCATTGAATCGATCGTTCATTTCAATAACGTGTCGCAGGATGTCAACATCGAGGGCGAGCTCCTGGTCACTGCGAATGTGGCCGAGGCGAAATGTTCGTGCATCCTGCGCAAGAAAGTCGCGTAATTCCTTGGTGAGACTGGACAGGGTTGCGTGATTGTTGCGATAGGCGGAATCCCGGTCCAGCCCCAAAAGCGCAGCAAGTCTCTGCTCAATCGCCGACCCCGGCTCAATCACCCCGCGTTCATAGGCGCTGATGTTCGACTGCTTGGTTCCCAACAGGTAGGCAGCCTGCTCTTGGGTCATGCCAAGCTCCTTGCGCTTGGCAGCAATGGGGTTCACGGGAAAATTATATATTGATAACTATTTCATATATATTTTGCCATTGCCCTCATATTTTCTCTGTCCTAGTCCTGGGGCAGCAGAACTCCGGGATTCAGAATCCCTGCCGGGTCGAGAGCACCCTTGATCCCGCGCATGGCCGCAATCTCGGCCCCACTGCGGGAGAGGTGCAGGTACTCAGGCTTCATGTGTCCAACCCCGTGCTCGGCGGAGATTGAGCCCCCGCGAGCTGCGACCAATTCAAGGATTGCGATGTCCAGGGTTTCATCATCGGTGTCGGTTACAAAGGACACATGGAAGTTGCCATCCATCAGGTGACCAAAGAGCACGACATTGCGAACCTCGGGCTGAAGCAAAAGAGATGAGATGTCCCGGTAAATCGAGTCAAGTTCACTCAAGGGCACACTGATGTCGAGTTTGTGACTGACTCCGGCGGCTTCTACCGCGGCCGCCTCAGTGATTCGTTCGCGCAATGCCCAAAAATTTTCACGGTCCCGCGCATCCATTGCAAGTGTGGCATGTTCCAGTGATTCAAGTTGAGCAAAATCAATGTCACCTACAATTTCAATTAAAAGGTGAAACCGTGTGGAGAATGGAACTGCTATTCCGGTGACGCGCGAAACACATTCAATTCCCGCGCGATCAATGAGTTCAGCTGCTGCAAGTTTTCCTGTGAAGCCGGATGCGATTTCCACAGCCTGCTGAACCGATTCACAGCCGGCAAGAACGAGTTCAGTCTCGCGAGGTCTTACTAATTGCAGTGCAACCTCAGTGATCACCCCGAGTGTTCCCTCCGACCCGCAAAGCAACTGGGTCAGGTCATAGCCCGTGTTGTTTTTTGCAAGTCCTGACATGGAACGAATTACCTCGCCATTGGCGAGAACCGCTTCAAGTCCCAGTACCTGCTTGCGCATCATGCCGTTACCAACAACATGAATGCCGCCCGCATTCGTTGCGACCATGCCACCAATTGTTGCTGAATCACGCGCAGCGAGATCGACTCCGAATTCCCAACCCGCCGCATGCGCATGACGTTGCAGTTGCGCCAACGTGACACCAGCACCGCAGGTCACTTGCCCCGTTACGGCATCGATGTCGCCCAATGAATCCAAGCGAGTGAGGGATAGCACCACCGAATTGGACTCCTGGTTTGGAATGGAACCGCCGACCAAACCGGTGTTCCCGCCTTGAGGCACCACGCTGACTCCCGAGGCCGCGCAGATACGAATAACCTGGGCGACCTCATCGGCATTGCCTGGGCGCACAACTGCTAGCGCGTCGCCGCTGTAGCGGCCGGTCCAATCAGTGACATAAGAAATTATTAATTCAGGCTCGATCAAAACATGTTCAGCGCCCACCACGCTGGAAATTTGGGGGATTGTGGTTTGCGGGGCCATGGGGCTATCCTTTCATTAACCTTCCCCAGGAGAGCAGAAGCATGATGGCAGTCAAGAGAAATTCCACCCGAGCAGCCTTTGGTGCTGCCCTGGCATCCGGGTCTCTGCTCATCGGTGCTGTTTTGGGCACGAGCGCACATGCCTTTACCAACCCCAATACGCTCCCTGCCACAGGTTCATTCACTCTCAATACCGCCCCAGGAATTGTTCCCGCCTGGGAACGCGAAGACATTGTGCTGACCGCAATCTCACCCGCGACCGCCACAGATCTTTCTGTCACAGCAACCACGAAACTCACCATGCCCGTTGTTGCAAAAACCGGTAGCGCGGTTGCGCTCTCGGGTGGTTTTCGGCTGACCAACACGCAGACCCGCGAAACGATCCGAT
>JALRGY010000012.1 GCA_023253325.1 Candidatus Nanopelagicales bacterium
CCACCACCGTGAATGTCGAAACTTGTTCCCAAATAGCGATTTGCCATGGCTGAGCATTCAATGTGCCAGCCGGGACGGCCTGGCCCCCACGGTGTGTTCCAAAAAGGTTCATCGGGCTTGGCTGCTTTCCACATGGCGAAGTCGCGAGGATCTCTCTTGCCTTGAGCAACTGCGTCATTGGCGGCCAACATGTCATCCACTTTTTGTCCGCTAAGTGATCCATATGTTGAATCGGATCGAACATCGAAGTAAACATCGCCCGACTGCGCGTAGCCGTGGTTATTGTCGATGATCTCCTGCATGAGTTCGATCATTTCGGGGATATGGCCGGTGGCGCGAGGCTCATGCGTCGGTGGCAGGCACCCGAGCGCGTTATAGGCATCATTGAATGCGCGTTCGTTACGCGAGGCAACAACCCAATACTCAACATCATCATGTCCAGCGTTGTGAATGATCTTGTCATCGATATCCGTGACGTTGCGAATAAAGGTGACGTCATACCCCTGGGCAGTGAGCCACCGCCGGACAACATCGAAGGCAACACCACTGCGTATGTGACCCACATGCGGCGGCCCCTGGACCGTTGCTCCACACAGATAGATCCCAACCTTGCCGGGCTCGAGGGGAACAAACTCCCTGAGGGTTCGGGTCGCGGTGTCGTGGATATGCAAAGTCACGAGGGGAACTCTATCCGTTGGCGCACTAAGCGGATTCAGTCACGCTGGCCACAGCGATGGCTGCAACTCCTTCTCCGCGACCCGTGAGTCCCAGGCCATCGGTGGTGGTGCCTGAAACACGAACTGGGGCTCCGATCGCGGCGCTGAGAATGTCCTGAGCCTCTTGGCGCCGGGTGCCAACTTTGGGTGCGTTACCGATTACTTGCACAGAGACGTTGTTGATTTCAAAACCATGGGATCGAACAAGTTGTGCGGTATGGCTCAGCATTGATACGCCGGATGCATCAGACCACTGGGGATCGCTGGTGCCAAAAACTTCACCCAAGTCACCTAGGCCAGCAGCAGAGAGCAGTGCATCGCAGATTGCGTGGGCTGCGACATCAGCATCACTGTGGCCAGCCAGTCCTGGCTGGTTCGGCCAATGCAGGCCAGCCATCCACATGGGTCTGGTCGGATCGATGGCGTGAACATCGGTGCCAATCCCCACGAGCGGAATAGGGCACTTGTGATTGTTATCAGGTGAGGGTGCCACTTGCTCTCCTTCGCGCCAGGATTGCTTCAGCGATAACGACATCAAATGGTCTCGTGATTTTGAGTGCTTCCGCGTGACCTGGAATGACTAGAACTGGAACACCCATGGCTTCGACCAAGCCAGCATCATCGGTCATTGCGTTATCGGGGTCGGCGTCAGCGTGGGCCTGTTGTAAAACTTCACGGGAAAATCCTTGTGGTGTTTGCACGGCTCTCAATGATTCTCTGTCAATGGTCTGCACGACAAAATTGCCCTCATTAACCTGTTTGATTGTGTCTGTTACTGCAAGACAGGGGATGACGCACGGGTTTCCATCGCGCACACTTGCAACTACGGCGCTCACCATTTCAACAGGAACGAGTGGCCGGGCAGCATCATGAACAAGAACAACATCAACATCGGCGGGCAAGGTGATAAGTGCTCGCGCAACTGATTCCTGCCGAGTATCACCGCCCGCAACAACACTGACCTCGGCGGAAAATGATGAACGACCCAAGAGTGCGGAAACGTGATCCACCTCAGACTCAGGCGCAGCAACAACAACGAGGTCTACTGCAGGACTTGCAGCAAGTGCTGTGACGGCATGCACCAACATGGGCACACCTGCTAGTTCGCGTAATGCTTTAGGGGCCCCGGGTCCGAGTCGCTCGCCGCGACCAGCCGCGGGAACTAAAACGGCAGTTTGGGTCAATTCCCCAACTTTCTACGGTGTTCTGAGCCCCTGAATCAGGAGGCGAGAACCTCATCCAGCATTGCCTCAGCCTTGACTTCGTCGGTCTTCTCAGCAAGAGCAAGCTCTGAGACCAGAATCTGGCGGGCCTTGGCAAGCATTCGCTTCTCTCCTGCGGAGAGTCCACGGTCTTGCTCACGGCGCCACAGGTCACGGACCACTTCAGCGACCTTGATGACATCTCCCGAGGAAAGCTTTTCAAGGTTTGCCTTGTAGCGACGGGACCAGTTGGTGGGTTCCTCGGTGTATGGCTGTCGTAGCACGGTGAAAACCCGATCGAGGCCTTCTGCGTTCACCACATCACGGACACCGACCAAGTCAACGTTGTCCGAGGGGACACGGACGGTCAAATCTCCTTGGGCAACCCGCAGAACCAGATATTCCCGGTCCTCGCCCTTGATTTTCCGCATTTCGACCGCTTCAATGAGTGCGGCCCCGTGATGGGGGTAGACAACTGTCTCGCCGACCTTAAAAGCCATATGGATGAGCCCCTTTCAGAGTCCCCAACTTTACCACGGACCATTTTGACCGGATCAGGCAGCAATTTTTGCCCTGCAGATAACGCTCACTCCCTCATGCCCGCTATCCTCTTGGCCGTGACCAAATTGACTTCCGTGCCATTACGAAAATTCGCCCTCGCGAGCGCTGGATTCGCGCTTCTCGTTCCCGTAATGACCGGGTGTTTCAACGGGCAGCAGGCCACCACAAACGTCCAAGCCACCAGCCCTTCAGGCAACGGCGCTCAGGCCAATCTTGGCGGAATCGTTGTTGACAACGTCACCGTGGTTCAAGGTCCCGGAACAACGGCAACCCTTCTCATGAGGGCGACCAACCAGGGCCTTGAAACCGACGCACTCGTTGGGGCAACCATCAACGGGGAGGCCGCGGAAGTTATCGGTACCGCTGTTGAGTTGATGCCCGGTGATTCATTCTCATTCGGCTGGGACTCAGTTCATTACGTCAATGCCATGGCATTGGAAGCACCCATGAGCTCATATGTTCCCGTCACCCTTCAATTTGTTAAGGCAGGAATGGCAGAGCTTGATGTCTTGATCGTTCCTCCAACAGGCATCTATAAGGGCATTGCCCCCGGCCAGTAAGTAAATTTACTGGCTGGACGCTAATGCCAATTCACGCATCATTTTCGCAACATGTCCCGTTGCCTTAACGTTGCGGAAAGCGTGTTCGATCACACCTTTTTCATTGATCACAAATGTTGACCGTATGACACCTGTCACCGTTTTTCCATACAACTTTTTTTCACCAAAAGCGCCGTAAGCGGACATTGTTTCCTTGGTGGGATCACTCAAGAGGGTAAATCCAATGGATTCCAGTTCCGTGAACTGTCTTAGTTTCTCGGGTGGATCGGGAGAAATCCCGACAATTACATAGCCTGAAACCTTAAAAGTGTTCAAGTTGTCGGTGAAGTCACATGCTTGCTTGGTGCAGCCAGGTGTCATTGCTGCTGGGTAGAAATAAAGAATCACCCGCTGACCTTTGAAATTTGAGAGTTTAACTTTGTCTCCATTTTGATCAATCAGAGCGAAAGATGGCGCTTTGTCTCCGACTGTAACGTGATTCATAAATGACTCCTAGCCAACAAATTGGGCAACAATGACGGTGAGTATTGGCGCGACAATCAACGCAGGTAGGAGGTCACCTACCGCAACAGACTTGATGCGCAAAATCCTGAGAGCCACGCCGATTAAGAGAACGCCGCCGGTTGCAGTGATTGAAGCAACCATCGCATCTGTCAGGAATGAGCCAGCGAAAATTGCAACGATTGTTAGTGAGCCCTGGAATATCCCCACGGCAATTGCTGAGGCCATTACTCCCCAGCCGAGGCTCGCAGCAAAGGCGATCGATGCGAATCCATCAAGGGCAGCTTTTAATTGAAGTTGTTCGATCCCAATTCCTAAGCCATCGCTCAAAGAACCAAGAATCGCAAGTGGCCCAATACAAAAAATTAGACTGGCATCAACAAAACCCTCAATAAATCGAGCACGTGACGTTGATGCATCACCGCTCGAGAACTTTCTCTGCAGCCATCCACCAAATGATTCAAGCCGCATTTCGATTCGCAAAAGAGAGCCCGCTACTCCACCTATTATCAAAGCGCCGAGCACGACCAGCAGAGTCGCCGAACTGCCCACGGTGTCGATCCATGCTTGATCTCTCAGCGCATAAATATTGAAGGCCGCGATAACCAAAACCAGCATGCCCAATGAATCTGTGACAACGGCTCGGGTGCGTTCGGGCAGCCTGTGTCCGAGGACGACACCGATCAACGAACCGACCACAATGGTCGTGACGTTGATGATCGTTCCAAGGCCAATCATTTTGGGTGCCCTTCAATCGAGTATAAGAGGAGGACAGTATCGCAATAGATTTCAAATTACCGATTCCCAGGAAATCGTTCACGATTTGGGCTGATCAAACGTAGTCGTCAAGAAATAATTGGCTGTAGACCGTTATATTTCATACTTGTAGCCTAGGCCTCTAACCGTCAATATATGAACAGGATTTGCGGGGTCTTCTTCGATTTTTGCACGCAGTCTCTTGATGTGAACGTCGAGGGTTTTTGTGTCGCCAACGTAGTCAGCACCCCACACTCGATCGATGAGTTGATTGCGCGTGAGAACACGACCGGAGTTTCTGACCAAGAATTCCAACAGATCAAATTCCTTGAGCGGCATCGTGATATTTGAACCGCGCACGGAAACAACGTGGCGCTCAACGTCAATTCGGACACCACCGGCTTCAACGGTGGGCGGCAATAATTCTTCCTGCTCACCGTGACGCCGAAGCACCGCACGAATGCGAGCCAGCAGTTCGCGAGATGAAAATGGCTTGGTCACGTAGTCGTCAGCACCCAGCTCAAGCCCCACAACTTTGTCCACTTCGCCATCCTTGGCGGTCAACATGATGATGGGAACTGAGGACTTTCCGCGAATGGTTTTGCACACCTCTGTTCCCGAGATTCCAGGCAACATGAGGTCAAGCAAGACCAAGTCCGGACCGTGCTTGTCAAATTCAGTTAATGCCATGTTGCCGTCCGAGGCGATAAAGACTTCATAGCCTTCTTTGCGCAACATGAAGGAGAGGGCATCAGAAAAAGAATCTTCGTCTTCAACAACGAGCACTCGTGTCACAGGCTTTTCCCTTTCACCACGGACAGCGTATCGACCGTGAACTCACTGGGGCCACGGGAATCATCGAGCATCGGGTTATAAGAGGGGATTCGCAGGGTAAAAGTTGAACCAGTTCCTACCTCAGACCACACCGTGCATTCCCCACCATGGTTTTGGCACACGTGCTTAACAATTGCAAGGCCAAGGCCAGTGCCTCCGGTCCCTCGAGAGCGTGCAGGATCAACACGATAAAAACGTTCAAAGATTCGATCCAGATCATGGGCAGGAATTCCAATTCCTGCATCCCGCACTGAGATTTCAACGATTCCATCGACTTCGCGGGTTGTCACAGCAACACGTGTATTTGCCGCGGAATAACTGATCGCGTTGGTTAGAAGGTTGCGCAGTGCTGTTAGAAGTTGCCCGCGGTCTCCGAGAATGACTGAATCAACATCTTCACCTCGAATGATCTCAACACCTAAACCAACGGCAAGGATTTTGACCTCCTCGATTGCTCGATTGATCAATACATCCGTTTCAACGAGCTCCGCACGATTCATGGGGTCGTCACTCTGCAATCGAGAAAGATCAATGACGTCCTGGATAAGGCTGGCAAGGCGTTTAGCTTCGGCTTGCATTTTTTCTGCAAAGTGCTCGACCTGAGCGGGGTCATCAGCCGATGTAAGAACTGCTTCCGCCAAGAGCGATAGCGCACCAACCGGAGTCTTGAGTTCGTGGCTCACGTTCGCAACAAAGTCTCTGCGCACAGCGTCGACACGTCGTTCCTCGGCAAGGTCATCGACAAGAACCAAAATCGCACCCGAACTCAGCGGAGCGACTCGCACCTTCACTTCAAGCAACTCTCGACCCAAAGGTGGGCGCCGCACTCGAAGAACCTGTTCACGGGGGGAACCGTCATCGGCCACCTTGGCCACGATCTCGGCAATATCGGCGACTGCCAGGGAGCTTCTATTCACAATTCCTAATGTGAGAGCTCGTGAACTGGCGCGTAAAACCGTGCCATCGGCTGCAACGACCAGGGACGCCGAAGGCAAAATCGAAAGGATTCGAACTATTTCCTCAGAAACGGCGGGATAAATAGCGGCCGCTCGGGGTATTGGTACATCGGCTGAATCAGCCATGTCCTTTTTGCGTATCGCCACAGTGCACAGAATAGGGCGCTTTTTCGGTATCGAATCACCAGCAGCAGCGGAAATGGTGAAAGTTCCGACAAGGTTCCACCAATTGAACCTGGAATTCACCCTCTGTTTGCCGCTCATTCACTTTGGGGCCGGCGGGAGCCTAAATTGATGCCGCAGGGGTCCACTCTTCATGCAATTTTGTCCGTGAGGCGTAAAGTTGGGTTACCAACGGAAATGGAGTGGTCATGCGCGAGGCCTATTACGAACAACTTGAAAACATTAATGCGGACCTTGTCGAGGTCACTCGACTCGTTGGTTCTGCCATGAACCGGGCTACCCAAGCCCTCCTGGACGCCGATTTGCAGTTGGCTGAGGCCGTGATCGACTTTGATGCCAAGGTAGATATCCTGACCGCCGGAATTGAGGAGCGCTGCTTCGAGGTCATTGCTCTCCAAGCCCCTGTGGCCTCAGACTTGCGCAGCATCTTGGGATCCATGCGGATCTCAAGTTCCCTGGAACGAATGGGGGACCTCGCCGAACACGTGGCAAAACAAGCGCGAATGCGTCACCCAAAAGTCGCGGTACCTCAAGAGGTACGCGGAACATTCGCTGAAATGGGCGGGTTGGCAGAAGCCATCGTGTCAAAGACCGGTTCGGTTATTGCAACTCAAGACGTCTCACTCTGCGTGGACATTGCGCGCCATGATGAACAAATGGACCGGCTTCACCGAGAGCTGTTCACCATCGTTCTTTCACCATCCTGGAAATATGGCGTCGAGGAAGCAATTGACGTCACGCTTCTCTCACGCTTTTATGAACGCTACGCCGACCACGCCGTGTCAGTGTCCAAACGAGTGGTAACGATCGTGACCGGTGAGCCCTACGTCGCTGTATCGCTCTCTAACTAAGCAGAACAAATTAACTATGTTGCCTCAACGGATTGCAGTCCTGTCAATCCACACCTCACCCCTAGATCAACCTGGAACGGGCGATGCGGGTGGAATGAATGTATACGTTGTTGAGACGTCCAAACGCCTGGCGTTGGCCGGAGTTGAAGTCGATATTTTCACGCGGGCAACGTCATCCGCCCACCACAATGATGTTGAACTTTCGCCCGGCGTCACTGTGAAACGAATCACCGCCGGTCCATTCGAGGGATTGCTCAAGAATGACCTGCCCGGTCAACTCTGCGCGGTAACAGCGGGCGTTCTTCGCGCCGAAGCTGCTCAACCCGAGGGCTACTACGACTTGATCCATTCACACTATTGGCTGTCCGGTCAGGTGGGGTGGCTCGCATCAGAGCGGTGGCGAGTGCCACTCATTCACACCATGCACACGATGGGTCGCGTGAAGAATCTTGATATCGCCCAGGGAGATCGCGCTGAACCCGAAATGCGCATCATTGGAGAGCAACAGGTGGTTGATGTCTCCTCACGTTTGGTTGCAAACACTCAGGTGGAGGCGCAGCAACTCATTGATCTATACGGCGCAAATCCACGCGCAATTGACGTTGTGAACCCGGGCGTGGATCTCGATTCGTTCACCCCTGGCCCGCAATCCACAGCTCGACAGGAACTTGGACTTCCACTTGACGCCACCGTGCTGCTATTCGTTGGCCGAATTCAACCGCTCAAGGCTCCTGACATTCTGATTCGTGCTGCGGCGGAACTTATTGCAATGCGGCCCGAATTGCGCAGCTCGTTGGTCGTCGTGATTTGTGGCGGTGCATCCGGCACGGGTTTAGAGCACCCGGAATCCTTGTCCAACTTGGCTGCCGAACTGGGAATCAGTGACATCATCCGTTTTGAGCCTCCCGGCACACGTGAAAAACTCGTGAGTTGGTACCGCGCGGCCGATCTCACCGTGGTGCCGTCCTACTCCGAATCATTTGGCTTGGTTGCCATTGAGTCTCAAGCGTGTGGAACTCCCGTTGTTGCTTCAGCGGTCGGTGGCCTCACCACAGCCGTCGCTGACGGGGTGAGTGGACAACTCGTTCATGGGCATAACCCAATCGCCTACTCGCATGTTCTCAACCAGTTGATCATGAATCCACTGCACCGGGAAGAACTTGCAGTCGGTGCACGGATGCATGCTGCCCTCTTTGGCTGGGAAAACACCACCGCTGGACTGCTCCAGACTTACTCGCTGGCCCTGTCTCAGGAAAGTGTTCACGCGTGAGCAACAGCGAGATGAGTGACAATGTCGTGGGCATCATCTCCACCTACCTCGAAGCCAATGATTTGCCCTATGAATTAGTCGAAAATGTGTTCGTTGTTTCGATCCCAGGCGAGAAGAAACTGAAAACCACTTGCTCATTGAGCATTGGTGAGTCCGCAGTGACCATTAACGCATTCGTCGCCCGAAAGCCTGATGAGAATGCCGAAGATGTTTATCGTTGGTTGCTGGAAAAGAATCTCAAGACCTATGCCGTGGCCTTTGCTGTTGACCCCTTGGGCGATATTTACCTTGCCGGGCGAGTTCCCATCACTGCCATCTCACCAACTGAAATCGATCGAATTATTGGGTGCGTGGCTGACTATTCCGACAACTCCTTCAACACAATCCTTGAACTTGGTTTCGCCACCGCAATTCGTAAGGAATGGGATTGGCGCGTCTCGCGGGGCGAATCCACGGCGAATCTGGCCGCATTTGCCCATCTGGCTGAGCACCGCGACTAATCTGACAGACTTGGTGCATGACTGAAACTGAATACACCTTGATCCTCGTTCGCCACGGTGAGTCTGAGTGGAATGAAAAAAATCTCTTCACGGGATGGGTCGACGTCGACCTCAACGATAAAGGCCGCAAAGAGGCCAAGCGAGCTGGTGAACTCATCAAAGAGGCAGGGCTCAAACCCGATGTTGTGTTCACCTCATTGTTGCAACGCGCCATTAAGACCGCCAACTTGGCGCTCAATGCCTGCGATCGCATCTGGCTACCAGTAATTCGCAACTGGCGTCTCAACGAACGCCACTACGGGGCACTTCAAGGTAAAGACAAGGCTCAAACTCTCGCCGAGTATGGCGAGGAGCAATTCATGCTCTGGCGCAGGTCGTATGACACCCCGCCGCCACCGATCGATCCCAACAGCGAATACGCCCAAAATGACGACGCCCGTTACCAAGCACTCCCGCCCGATGCAGTGCCAACAACCGAATGCCTCAAGGATGTTGTGTTCCGCATGGTTGGTTACTGGGAAGACATCATCGTTGCCGATCACCTGCGCAAAGGCGAGCAGGTTCTGATCGTTGCTCATGGAAACTCACTTCGAGCGCTGATCAAACACCTCGAAGGCATTTCCGATACAGACATTGCATCACTCAACATCCCAACTGGTATTCCGTTGGTGTATCGACTTGATAAGAACATTAAGCCGATCATCCCCGGGGGCGAGTACCTAGACGCCGAGGCTGCAAAGGAAGCTGCAGCGGCTGTCGCCAACCAAGGAAAAAAATAGCTATGTCCCAGCATGGGAGAACAGCTCGACTTGAACTAGACAATTCTGATCTGCGCGATTGGGACGCAACCGTCCTAGCGGTCGATCCCGAACTGGGCATTGTTCTTGATCGCTCTGCGTTTTACCCAGGTGGCGGTGGACAACCACCGGATCACGGCGTGTTGTTGTGGGACGGCGTGCAGACACGAATCATTGACGTACGTCGCAAGGATGACCTCTGGCTGGTCCCCGAAGAAGGAGACCCCATTCCTAGTGTCGGCACCATGGTCACCGGTGCACTGGAAAATGAGCGACGCTTTTCGCTCATGCGCACGCACTCCGGGCTGCACTTACTCTCGGGCGTGGTGTTCCGTGACTTTGGCGCATTAGTCACCGGATCGAACATGGATCCATTAACGGGACGCCTAGATTTCAATCTGGATGAGATTCCGGTCGGGTTCAAAGAATCAATCGAGGCCGCCTGCAATGTTGAAGTTCGCACTGATCGCGCCATCAGCTCCTACGAGTTGAGCCGCGCGGAGGCGTTTGCTATCCCTGACGTCATTCGCACCGCATCAAACCTGCTGCCACCGAGCATTGAGATAGTGCGCATCGTTGACATCAACGGACTCGATGTTCAAGCCGACGGTGGTACGCACGTGGCAAATACTTCACAGATTGGATCGATCAAAGTCCTTAAAGTTGAAAATAAGGGCAAGGGATTCCGTCGAATCCGCATTGCACTTGATGCTTAACCTCAAACGGTTAGTACTTTTTGCCAGTTATTTCAATCATCTTCGGGCGAATATCGAATAAGTAGACGAGTGCTATCACTGTTCCAGCGATTCCAAATATTGAAAGCGTAAGTCCCGGCGCCAGTCCTGTAAGGAGAGCGATAGCCGTCAGGATTAACCACAGTGGTTTGGTTTGACGGTTCAGGTAAGGGAAGTACTCGGCCGGGCGGCGAATGCAATCGAAGAGTGCAAACACCTTGACTGCCACCAAGATTGCCCACAGCGCCAATAAGACCAACCCATCAATTCCCATGCGTGGATGCTAACTGACGGCGGGGCGTGTGCCCATCACCGCCTTTAGCCTCCAGCACCACCCAAATATTCCGCACGAGTCCGGAATAGGCTTCATTCAGTCTGGGCGCGAATGTAGCTCCCCAATCTTTGGAAGGAGGACACATAAATGAGACTTTTGCCATTCCTAAAAAACACTCTTTTAATCGGAACACTCACCTTTGGCACGATGGCGGGAACTTCCGCGGTCGCGGCAGCGGAAAATCTGGCCAAGCCGAAAGTTGTTAAGCAAATCACAACGTACTCCCATCAGGCAGACTGGGACGCCACTTATATTGACGCTCATGAGCCCGGGTACGGAACGGGAGATCAACACATTGTCGTTTTCCCGTTCTATAAGACTCTCGCCGCCTTAAGGACGGATGGAAAACCGCTAGGAACCTCTTTCCGGGAGTCGGTATTGCTTTCCTCTGGCACAGTTGTCGCTGACAAGGATTTTTGGGCGGTGAATGGTTTTAGCGTCTTCAAAGACGGGCGCATCGACGTCACTGCCCTCTATTCGAACACCAGGGGAGGACCCACCCCAACGGGCACGAAGAGCTACTACACGATCACAGGTGGAACAGGTAAGTACTTTGGAGCCCGCGGAACCATCATCACCGAACGCGTGGGGGAAAATACCTCAAGATACCTAAAGTCGACATATAAAATCCTTCAGTGAATTTTCGAGTCTAGGTTTTCTAGTTTTGCCCAACAATAAAACTTGGCCTCATTCGTTCCTCGCTGCGAGAAATTCATGAGGCCAAGTATTGAAATTTTTGCTACACACCCACAGCTTCGCGCACCAGGGTCACCGTGTGGGCGGCGCTGTTGCGAACCTTGTTCGCAGCTTGGGTTGCGGCAAGCACGGAATCCGATGCTGCAGTCTTGACGGTCGAGGCAACCTCATTGAATGCGGTTACATCAACTTTAGGGAACTCAACCTTGGGAAGTTCGAATTTGGGTATCTCAACCTTGGGAAGTTCAAACTTGGGCAGTTCAACCTTGGGCATTTCAAATTTTGGGAACTCCACCTTGGGCATCTCTAATTTTGAGAGATCAATCTTGGGAATCTGGAAACCAAAGAATGTGTTCGAAGATTCTGAAGCTTGCTCAAATACGTTGTTCTCATCCATTTTCATTTTCCTGTTCTGTGTTTTCTGTGTTATCAGTGTTATCGGGGTTTTCAACTTTGTGAACGGCCGCATTTTCGGCTTGAAATGCGGCATAGATTTGCAGGAGAGTCGTTCGTTGACGTTCACTCAGGGTTCGATCAGATGCAATTGCAGTGGTTACTGCTTCATCACCGTCACGCTCACTGAGAATCCCGGCTTGAACGTAAAGGGTCTCTGCTGAAATGCGGAGGCCTTGGGCAATGCGACCCAGGATCTCTGCACTTGGCTTGCGAAGGCCACGTTCGACCTGACTGAGGTAGGGATTGGATATTTCGGCAGCCTTCGCCAACTGGCGAATCGACATTTCTGCTTGATCACGCTGATCGCGAATAAAGCTTCCGAGTCCACTGACATCAATTCCGGCCATGGCTCCACTATGACACAGGGTGCTTGCAGATGCAAGCGGGAACGCTTGCTTGAGTTAGCGTGAGATACATCACCGTACGATTGGGCCTGGTCCAACTGGGGTTTAGATGAGCGGGTAGACGGAACCGACTACTCGTCCCCCACCCAAAAGTGGTTGGTCGAGATACTCCTTGACCTGTTCCGGCTCAACTCCCATCGAAACGAGAATGCCAGCCATCGCTGCATTGCGACCGCGGTCTGAGCCATCCTCCATTTTGAGGGCAATTGCTCGACCATCCGCGAAACTTGCGGTGTAGACGCCTTCGGCGCCATCCTTGGCAAGAAAGCCTGGGATCCTTTGCATGAAGTGCGTAACGTCCCTGCGCGTTCCACCGACATATTCGGGGTGAGCCCTAAATGCATCTGCAACGGTTCGTGCCGGAGTTCCTGACTCCGAGAGCACCGCGGTCTGCGAAAGCCTTGCAAGAGCCGGGAGCGTTAACGCCATGACCGGCGCACCGCATCCATCGGTGCCAATGACATCAATATTTGCAGAGGTCATGGATGCAAGTTCGGTTTTAATCGCTTGCTGCAGTGGGTGGTTCAGTTCAAGGTATGTGTCAATATCCCAGCCGTTAATGACACACGTGGCCAACATGCCGGCATGCTTGCCCGAACAATTCATGAGAATGGGAGCTGGCTCCTCACCGCGCGCAATGCATGCATCCCTCTCCACCCGATCCAGCGGAAAGTCCGGCGGCGTTTGTAATACCGCGGGAGTGAGGTTCACCGAATTAAGAATTTCACGCACACCTTCAATGTGGAAGGCTTCACCTGAATGTGATGCCCCCGTGAGTGCCTGTAGGTGCTGAGGTAGTTGAAGCCCCCAGCGCGACATGGCGGTTGCTTGCGCAATCTTGTTCGAGGATCGTGGGAAAAATAGTTCAGTAGTACTTCCCCACGATTGCGTGATATTTCCTGCTGGATCAAGGATTACCGCGTGACCATAAAAGACACCTTCGAGCACACCACTGCGCGAATATGCGGCAAGTGGAATAGCCGTGGCACGGGAAGAAGTGGCACGAGCATTGACGGGTGAATCAGTTGTTGGCACCCGCTGATCATGGCATGCCACGTGTAACGACATGACATGATGTTTCCATGCGAGCGATCATCCAGAGAGCTGTCAATGGCAAAGTCTCGGTGAGCAATGAAGTAATTGGAGGGTTCGATGGACCTGGACTCGTTGTTTTGGTGGGCGCCACTCACACCGATACGCCTCGTGAATCTCAGAAACTCGCGGAGAAGATCCACGGACTGCGGATTTTTGACCAAGAATTCATTTCCCAGTTTGATCACATTTGTATCCCGCCAAGTTCCCCCCGCGAGTTGAGCCTCGGAGAACTCGGTCTTCCCATACTTGTTATCAGCCAATTCACTCTCTACGCCTCAACAAAAAAGGGTCGGCGACCCACTTGGGATGCAGCCGCACCCGGACCCGTGGCCGAGCCACTCGTTGCTGCCGTGGTTCAAAGTTTTCGAGATCTAGGAACACATGTTGAAACCGGCAAGTTTGGTGCAGACATGAACGTGTCACTCACCAATGCAGGACCCATGACGTTGATCATTGACGTTGATAATTGAACGTAGATCAATGAGGTTGAAGCCTGAGAACCTAGTTCTTCCCTGCAAGGACCACTTCTTGTGATGCTGTAATTACCGTGTCACCATCAATTACGTGTAGTACTTCATCAACAGGCGTTGAACGTTTGATGACAGCCGTGGCAATTGGCCCCAGTTCATAATGGCGGGCTGGGGTTGCAATGAATCCAATTGCTTTGCCATCGGCATTCTGAACGGGTGATCCATGCACGGGTAAACCGTGTTGGCTGCCATCGAGGTGGAGCAACACCAAACGCCGAGGAGGGGCACCGAGGTTGTGCACTCGAGCAACAGTTTCTTGTCCGCGGTAACAACCCTTGCTCAAATGAACACCCGTGCCAATCCAGCCAATTTCATGCGGCAAGGTCTTGTGATCAGTTTCCCAGCCCAGTTGCGGTACTGCAGCAGCCGCACGTATCGCGTGAAGGGCCCATGTTCCTGCGCGTTCCGGGAATTGTTCAATGCGAGTTTGTAATTCAGCACGAGGAACAATGACTTCTCGTCCCACGAAGGGCGCGGGCCTTGCAACGACATACTTGTCGGCTGTCCCACCTCGGTCACTACCCGATTCCGTTGAACCCAGACCCGCAAATTCCAGCGTCGTGAGCCACGTTGGGTAACTGGGATCAATCTCACGGATCGGCTCCCAGACCACACCGAATTCTTCGCTGCGGTCACTGACCTCGACGCGCAACATGAAACGCATTGAGTCGAGATACTTAACAAGGCTTTGCGCTGTTCGGGGCGGAGTAATCAACCAAGTGGTATACCCGTCATCGACAACATGCATTTCAAATTCCACATGACCGTGAGGACTCAAAACCAATGCGGTGATGGAAACACCCGGAAGCAAAGACTCCATGTGCGCGGTGGTGAGGCTGTGTAACCATGTCAGTCGGTCAGGACCAGTGACCGTGATGACACCCCAGTGAGAAAGATCAACCGCGGCATTGCCTGCGAGAAGTGCGACCTGTTCTTTATGCGGGTCGCCAAAATGCCAGGGAACACCAAAATCGGGGTCGCCCTCAGGCGCTGGGATCGCTTTCATGATTGAGCCCTCGAATTCTGTGAACAAGCAGAACACAATCCTGTGACTGCCATATGTGTCATGTGCGCGGTGAATCCATAGGTTTCAAGGAGATCTGCCGCAAACTCACTGGCTACAGCTGCCGGGATGCTTGTGACAACTTCGCACTTGTCACACACTAGGTGAATATGCGGCGCTTGATCTTTCGAGTGATACACGGGTGATCCGTGACCAATGTGCGTGTGGGTGATGAGGTCAACACCCTCAAGCACTTCAAGGGTTCGATACACCGTTGAGAGATTCACTCCACTGGCAGTCTTTTGCACCTCAATCAATATTTCTTCAGGGGTACCGTGCTCAAGCTTGTTCACCGACTCAAGGACCAATTGGCGCTGCGGGGTGATGCGAAAGCCTTGCTCTCGCAACCGATCAGCCCAGTCCTCAGACATGCGAATGCACCCGCCCGTTACTCGAAGGCCGGGCGTAATGCAGCAGACAAATGGTTTTGCATTGGGTGATCCATGGCCGCCATGTCAAAGGTCCAATGCAACTTGCCTTCAAAGAGTCCATAAAGCCGCTCGCCCTGAACATATGGCTTTGCACTCTCAGTGCGAGCAACAATGTCCGTCTTCAACATGGCACGCGCACTCGTAATCCTGGCATTTTCCAAACCGAGCACCTCGGTCGTACCAATATAGATTTCTGAATACCCCGTTGGGTGCGACAGCATAATTTCAACATTGTTCTCTGGGCGTGGACGCCAGAAGCCAGACTCCGCGGCCAATGGTTTTACGCGCTCTCCATCGCTATCAAGGAGCCAACTGCGGGAAACATAGGTAATAAATGGGCGACCGTCACAAGAAAAAACGACCTCCTGTCCAAACTGAAAGTCTTCGATCCCTGGATAGGTACCAAGACCCACGCCAACCCAACTACCAATCAGCCATGAGATCGGCATGACCTCGGCAGGAAGGCCCGCGGGAGCGCTTTCAGCCACTGATTCAGCCCTGGCCCTTGAAGAGTTTGGCCACCACGTAGAAGGCGAATAGGCCAGCAGCTGCAACGGCGATGATGAGCAGTGATGTGTAGACGATTTCTAGCATGCCCTCACTCTACCCCCGTAGGGGAATTTCACTCAGGTGACGCTTGTTTGCGAAGCCAATGCCCAATGCGGTTCAGAGTCCCCAACTCAATCGCGCTTTCGGCGTGGCCGAAGCCCTCTACCATCAGCACCTCAACATTTGGGTTGCCTGCCTTCCCCGCCGCGGCCTCTAACGCGTGGGCATGTTCCAAGGGGAAATAGCGATCGATATCGCCATGCACAATGAGCAGCGGCATGTGGCCCATATTTTCCACTGCCTGCTCTGGAGACATGGGCGGCGGCTCCGGCCACGGAGTACTCGTTACGCGTACTCCTTTACCTCGAAGCGCCAACCGACCAGAGCTGCTCTCAATGAGCCGATGAACAACGCGCATGACACGGGTGCCGCGATAGAACCAAAACCCTGGAGCACTCACGCTTACGACTGCATCAGGTTTGGCCGGACCCGTTGCCAGCGATCCTTGACGCAACACAATCGAGCCGCCCATGGAAAACCCAATCGTTGCAACTTTGCGATACCCAAAGTCCCGGGCATGAATCACGGCCGAATCGATGTCATGGATCTCATCCATGCCCATGGTGCCCTCGCCCCCGCTGTCCCCATGACCCCGGAGGTCTAGCGCAAGCACACCGCCAAACTCCCTGAGTGCATTCACCACTTTCTGGACATCGTCCAGTTTGCGATTTCCCGTGAACCCGTGTGCCATGACAATTCCCAGAGCCATGGGATCCGGATCGTTCTTGGCTTTCGCATAGGTGACGTGCGTACCCTCAATGCGAACAGAATCGCTGGTGAAGAGGGTGAATTCAGATCGCACGCCCCTATTTTGGCGCCACGTGCCATGGCCACCTTCAAGCACCCAAGTAATAGCCGCGGGAACACCTTTTTGTGCGCCAATGACCTGGATAGAAATCCGATCGGTATCCTTGGGGCTCAGTAAAGGAGGTGAAATGCGAATAATTCTGCTCACGCGCGCCATGCATTCATCTGCTGAAGTCCTCCCTGCCCTCGGCTTGCTCAACCATCAGGTCAAAGTTATGGGTGCAGAACCAGCATCACTCTTGGCAGTCGATGGTGTTGATGTGCTACTGGTTGACGGTCGAATCGACCTTCCCGCCGTTCGCAGTTTCACCCGACTGCTCTACGACACCGGGGCCGGAGCACCCATCATTTTGGTGACGACGGAAGGTAACCTCACCGCTGTTCAAGGTGATTGGGGTATCGATGACTTCATGTTGAACACCACCTCACCAGCAGAACTAGAAGCACGATTGCGTGTATCCGTCACTCGGAGGCTGGAGGCTCTTGGGATTGCTGCTGAGGCTAGCCCCGAACAAATTAGTTTTGGTGACCTCCATATCGATGAAGTCAGCTACTCGGTCCGGCTTCGCGGACGACCTCTTGATCTCACGTTCAAGGAATTCGAACTTCTCAAGTACTTGGCTCACCACCCCGGCCGCGTATTTACCCGCGCGGTCCTCTTGCAGGAAGTCTGGGGCTACGACTATTTCGGTGGCACTCGGACAGTTGATGTTCACGTAAGGCGCCTGAGAGCCAAATTGGGCTCCGAACATGAAGCAATGATTGGCACGATTCGCAATGTCGGCTACAGGTTTGTCGCCGACGGATCAAACATCGCTGAGGAGTCAGCAGCGCCAGTATCGTCTCGCAGTTAAATCTGACCTGACATGCCCATTTCTGAAATTGAGTTCATTACTTGCTCACATCTTGATGCGCATCAGATTTCAGGTGTGAACCACTTGCTCGAACTAGCAACAGTCGCTGATGGCGCCCGCCCACTGAGTGAACACGCTTGGTTGCATCTACGCCATGGAGGTGACGAGCAGGGACACCATGTACTTGCTGTTCATACAAATCGGTCAAACGGTGACATCGGTCAACAAACAATCGTCGGCTACGCGCACGTTGACATCACTGATCAAGTTGAGGGAGCTAGCGTCGAATTAGCTGTTCTCCCCGACATGCGGAACAGGGGAATTGGTCAGCAACTTGTTGACCAAGCGATCGCCCTCTCTCCCGACGGACGGTTGCGCTTGTGGGCGCACGGTGAAACCCAAAGAGCTAAGGCTCTCGCACAATCATCCGATTTTGAAAGGACTCGGTCCCTGTGGCAAATGCGTCGTTCACTCTTTGCGCCGATCCCGCAACCCGAAATCCCCACAGGCATACAAATCCGTGAATTTGATGAATCAAGAGATATCGATGCTTGGCTGGACATCAATAAGCGAGCTTTCGCGAACCTCCCAGACCAAGGTTCCTGGACAGAGACAGACTTGCGCCGCCGTCTAGCCGAGAGCTGGTTCTGTCCCGAAGGGTTCTTTATCGCTGAACGAATTTCTGATTCACGGGTCGTGGGGTTCCACTGGACAAAAACCCATGGCGATCCTCCCAGTGGACATCATCATCCGCATGATGACCGACCACATGATGACCGACCACATGATGACCGCCCACGGGGCGAGACCTCGCATAATCGCGAACCGATCGGCGAGGTTTATGTCTTGGCTGTCGACCCCGAAGCCCATATCCGCGGACTTGGTCGAGCCCTGACTTTGGTGGGCCTGCATTTCCTGAGATCCCTGGGCTTGGGCCAAGCCATGCTCTATGTGGACTCTGACAACACCCGGGCTATCGAGCTCTACACCGGGCTGGGATTTGTGTATTGGGACAGTGATGTCCTGTACAAGCGACGTTTGAAGCCGTGATTTTCCGGGAATAAATCTCTCGTTTACCTGCAATTTCACCGGTCATGGGACGATATGCCCATGAGTATCTCGGATTATTCCGCCGACGGACCACCCACAAGTGAAATGGCGGCCATCATCTTGCGCGAGGATCTGGACTCTGATCTGCCCGCAGATCGTTTTCTAGACCGTGAATTGTCCTGGTTAGCATTCAACAAACGCGTGCTTGAACTCTCCGAGGACCCTGGCCTGCCCCTACTCGATCGCACAAAGTTTCTCGCAATTTTTGCGAGTAATCTCGATGAATTCTTTATGGTCCGAGTTGCCGGTCTCAAGCGTCGCATCGCAACCGGGATTGCGGTTCGTGCGGCTAGTGGCTTAACCCCCAAAGAAGTCTTGGAAAATATTTGGGAACGCGCATACGCGCTCCAGCGCCAACAGGCCGATTTCTTTTTGAACATGATTCGCCCCACGCTCTCTGATGAAGGCATCGAAGTATTGCGGTGGGATGAACTCACTCCTGCTGAAAAAACGGATATGGATCTGTTTTTTGATTCAAAAATCTTTCCGGTTCTCACGCCATTGGCTGTTGACCCGTCACACCCGTTCCCCTACATCAGTGGACTCTCGCTCAACCTTGCCGTTGTTGTTCGCAATCCAACAACAGGAAATAAACTCTTTGCCCGCGTCAAAGTTCCACCACTATTGCCACGTTTTCTCGAGGTTGCTCCCCAGCGTTACGTTCCACTGGAAGACGTCATCGCAGCTCACCTCAATGAACTATTTCCCGGCATGGAGATTTGCGAACACCACGCATTTCGCGTGACGCGCAATGAAGACGTTGAAGTGGAAGAGGATGACGCCGAAAACTTGCTCAAGGCTTTGGAGCGCGAACTGGTCCGCCGGCGATTCGGCCCACCCGTCAGACTTGAAGTTGAGGAGGATATTGATCCTTATGTTCTTGAACTCTTGGTCAGTGAACTAGACATCAATGAACTTGAAGTATTTCGACTGCCTGGGCCTCTAGATCTGACCGGGCTCTGGACCATTATCAGCATTGACCGCGACGATTTGAAGCAACGCAAGTTTGTTCCAAAGACATCCCGCGCTTTATCTGAGGTTGAAAGCGCCAGTGCACCAGACATTCTGAGCATCATGCGCGAACGCGATGTTCTCCTGCATCACCCATATGACTCCTTTTCCACCAGCGTGCAATTGTTCCTGGAGCAAGCGGCTCACGATCCGCATGTACTCGCAATTAAGCAGACTCTCTACCGAACGTCTGGTGACTCTCCGATCGTTGATGCCTTGATTCAGGCGGCCGAAGAAGGCAAGCAGGTCCTCGCGATCGTGGAAATCAAGGCTCGCTTTGATGAGCAGAACAATATTGACTGGGCTCGCAAACTTGAACAAGCCGGTGTGCACGTTGTTTATGGTCTGGTTGGGCTCAAGACTCACAGCAAGTTATCCATGGTGGTTCGCAACGACGGCGATCAACTTAGAAGGTATTGCCACATTGGAACGGGCAACTACCACCCCAAAACCGCACGTCTCTATGAAGATTTTGGGCTCTTGACATGTAATCCGGAAGTCGGTGAGGACGTTTCTAACCTGTTCAATGTTCTTTCTGGGTATTCCATGAACACCGATTACAACCGCTTGATGGTTGCCCCGCACTCTGTTCGGGCAGGATTGATAGCCCGGATCGAACGTGAAATCGAGCACCAACAAGAAGGACGGCCCGCAGGAATTCGCTTCAAATGCAATTCGCTCGTGGACGAACCGATCATTGATGCTCTTTACCGGGCATCGATGGCTGGTGTGCCCATTGATATTTGGGTGCGCGGAATATGCGCACTGCGTCCCGGAGTCCCCGGGCTCAGTGACACCGTGCGCGTCATCAGTATTTTGGGTCGGTTCCTGGAGCACAGTCGCGTGTATTCATTCGCCAACGGAGGCAACCCCAGTGTGTGGGTGGGTTCGGCAGATCTCATGCATCGCAACTTGGACCGACGAGTTGAGACCCTTGTCAGCATCGCTGACCCGGAGCAGATCGCTGAGATTGAGGGGATCCTCGATCTCGGTTTTGCCCCCAATACTGCAGCGTGGGACCTGCAAACTGATGGTTCATGGACCCGCAGACTCTTTGATACCGATGGAACTCGCTTAACTGATATTCAAGAACTCCTCATTGCTATCAAGAGTAAGCGCCCCTCGGCTCTCAGTAGTCCCAGCGAAGTTGATCCAATCAAGGACCGGGCCTAATCACAGGTCGATAGGTTAGAGACATGGGCGCCGGTGCAACGCAAACCCACCGTGAGGTGGAGTACAAATTTCGGGTGCCCGAGGACTTCCAGCTCCCCGACTTCAGTCAAGGATCCAACGAAGTAGTGGCCGAGCCCGAGCGCACAATGTCCGCAACCTATTTCGACACCACCGATGCCACTTTGTTGCGCTGGGGGATCACCATGCGCAAACGCGCCGGTGGTTCAGATGACGGTTGGCACCTCAAAATCCCTGCCTTTAATGAGGGCGAAATCTCAGGAGCCTCGGTTCGCGATGAACTTCACAGCTCAGATCAGGGAGAGATCCCACCTGCAGATTTCATCAGTACGGTGGCCGCCCTGTTGCGAGATGCGGAGCTGGTACCACTGGCCCGAGTTGAAACTCAGCGTTTGCCATTCACGGTGTTCAGGAACGGTGAAGCCACGGTGGAAGTTGTCGACGATCACGTGAAAGTCTTTCAAGGCGAAACGCTCGTTGACTCGTTCCGTGAAATAGAAGTGGAACTTCTCTCTGAGGGTCGTGCCAAGTTAGCCCGAAAAATTGTGACCGAACTCAAAACTCTCGGAGCCCAAACGAGTTCGGTGAGCAAAGCGGCTGCTGGCTTCGGGTCCATTGCCGGACGCCAGCCGGATGTTCCCATCCTGCCCGTGCCAAAGAAGTCCGCCTTACCGTGCGACTTGATTCGATGGGCCATCACGCGGCAGGTGCGATCGGTGGTCACCACCGAAGTCACCTCCCACGCAACCGGTTCAGCCATGAAGTTGGAGCGGGAATTAGGGCACCTCAGCGAATTACTTCAGGCACTATCCGTTTTTCTTGAACCAACGGAGAACACCGAGATCCTTTCTGAGATTTCCTGGTTGCGCGCCGAGTTGACATCACCAGCAGCCTTTGATGCCCAACACGAAGCTGCGATTCGTGCAGTGGCATTGGTGCAAGACCCACTCGATCGCCATGAAGCGCGCGACGCGATTGATTCTCACTATGCGCGCAGGGGAATAAGCGCCCAGTCGAGTGCCGTCGCGGCCCAGCGCAGCGATCGATACCTATATCTATTCAGTGACCTCATGGATTTTGCCCGAGTCCCTCCGGTTACCGACTCTGCATACCTCCCACAAAAGTTCTGGAAAGCCATTCCTGCAGATTCACAATTATTCGTAGCCCGGGTCTTTTCTCCCGTGTTTCCCAAGAAAACTGCAAAACTTCTCAACAAGTACTCCGGTGCACTCGCCCCATCGACTGACCCGAATCATTACGTTGACACGGCATCGGCGCTTCGATCTGTCGCTGCAGATCCCGACACGGATAAATCGGCCGCATTTGCCCTCGGCATCGCATTGGGTCGCACATGAGTAAGTCTGTTCAGGTACTTGCTGGTGGTGCGGTAGTCATTTCCCAGGACTCTGTTCTGTTGGTGCACAGACCTCGTTACAACGATTGGTCGTTTCCCAAGGGCAAAGTGGATGGCACCGAAATCATTCCCGTAACTGCAGTTCGCGAGTGCGACGAAGAAACGGGTTTCAGGATTGCCCTTGGTCCCTATCTGGGTATTGACAACTACGACGTTCCCGAAGGCCGTAAAGCCGTGCATTACTGGAGCGGAACAGTCAGGGAGGATGTTGGTTTCGCACCCGATGAAGAAGTGGATGAAATTGCCTGGGTTCAGGTCGATCAAGCTCCAGAGAAACTGACTTACGAGCAGGATCAAATCTTTCTTGAACGAGCACTCTCCGTTCCTGTGACTTCACCCCTCGTCATCCTGCGTCATGCAAAAGCAATGAAGCGCTCTGACTTTTCCGGGGATCAAGATGGGCTTCGACCACTTTCAGGAAAGGGTCGGCGTCAGAGCAAAGTCTTGGTTGATGCTTTAGATGCATTTGGCATCGAAAATTTAGTGTCCTCTCCTTTTGTTCGGTGTCGCGAGACTTTGCATCGCTATGCCAAGTTCCTCGACACCAAAATTGAGGTTGCCGATTCACTGAGCGAGCACGGGCACGAGCAAGACCCAGATGCCACGCGAGCACTCATCACGGGCCTCATGCATGACCCACGCCCCACGGTGGTGTGCTCACATCGACCAGCCATGAACACGATCCTCGAGACAACCCTCGGAGTTCTCGGCTTCAACATGGACGCTATCCAAGAACTCCCCTGGGCCAACAAGTTGTCCCCCGCGGCTTTTTTCGTCGTTCACCGCGCATTTGGGCCCGATGGTCGAGTGACCCTTGTGAATATTGAGCAACATGATGTCCCTGGGAACTAGCTGAATTAATTAGTTCGTCTATTTGTAGATATCTGTTTACCTTTTGTTCACTTTGAAGGACCATTGTGTCCACTCAGCACACCTAATTTTGCGTCCAACGGGCACAAAGTCCGCTACAGGTGAATTGTTGGAAAACGAATTGGAGTTATCACATGGCCTCACGGCACTACAAGCTCACATCACTCGTGGGCTTCGGCGCGGCACTCACCGCTCTTACCATGACTTTGGCTGCCTGCGGCGGCGGCAATAACACTGATGGCTCGGGTAACGCGGATGGCACCTCCGGAAGTGTCATGATCGACGGTTCATCCACCGTTTACCCCCTTTCAGCTATTGCAGCTGAGGACTTTCAAAATGAAAACCCAGGTGTTCGCGTAACCGTTGGATCAAGTGGCACCGGTGGAGGCTTTGAAAAATTCTGTCGCGGGGAAACAGATGCAAATGACGCATCACGCCCGATCAAAGACGGAGAAGCAGCGGACTGCGAAGCCAACGGTATTACCTGGGGCTCACTCACCCTGGCGATCGATGCCATGACCGTTGTTGTCAACAAGAACAACGACTGGGCAACCTGTCTCACCACGGATCAACTCGCACAAATTTGGGCCCCCAATTCAACAGTGAGCAACTGGAACGAAATTGATCCTTCATTCCCTGATGAACCCCTTGCATTGTTTGGACCGGGAACAGACTCCGGGACCTTTGACTACTTCACCGGCGAAATCAATGGTGAAGAAGGAGCGAGCCGCACGGACTTTACCCCTAGCGAAGACGACAACGTAATCGTCCAAGGAGTTAGTGGCAGCAAAGGTGGCTTGGGCTACTTTGGTTTCACCTACTACGAAGAAAACACGGACGAACTCAAAGCAGTGTCAATTGATTCTGGCGCAGGCTGCGTTGCTCCCAGCGTCGAAACAGCACGTGATGGCTCATACACACCGCTTTCACGCCCACTGTTTGTCTATGTTTCGACCCAGGCACTCGCTCGCCCAGAGGTTGCATCGTTCTTCCAGTACTACGTGGATAACGATGCGGAAATTGCCAAGAGTGCTCTCTACATTCCACTCAGTGAGGATGGACAGGCAGAACTCGTTTCTGACTTCAACGACCTCATGGCTCAAGTAGGGACCGAGTAATTTATTTGATGAGCACAATTAACCCTGATGCAACCGCTTTGACCGCCGCAGCGAATTCGCTGCGGCGGTCAAAGCCGCATTATGGGGAGCGCGTAATCCGCGGTCTTTTATTGCTGGCTGCCGTGGTGTCCGTGCTCACAACTTTCGGGATCGTCATTTCACTGCTGATCCCATCCATTGAATTCTTCACTGAAATCCCAATCGGCGACTTCCTTTTTGGCACCACGTGGACGCCGCTTTTCATGAATGGGGAGTTTGGGGTTCTTCCACTTGTCAGTGGCACCCTCGTCATCACAGGCATCGCGATTATCGTTGCAATCCCATTAGGTCTAGGTTCTGCCATCTACCTGTCCGAGTACGCGTCACTCCGTGTGCGAAAAGTGCTCAAGCCAACACTTGAGGTCCTTGCTGGCATCCCCACTGTTGTATTCGGATTCTTTGCACTCGAATTTCTAACGCAACTCGTATTGGTCAAAATTTTTCCCGGCATTGAAGTTTTCAACGCACTTTCCGCAGGAATCATCATGGGCATCATGATCATTCCCACCATCGCGTCCCTTTCTGAGGATGCAATGGCCGCAGTTCCGTCCGGGTTACGGGATGGCGCCTATGCGTTGGGTTCCACCAAGCGTCAAACCGCCATGAAGGTTGTAATTCCGGCGGCACTCTCAGGAATCGTGGCAGCCTTCGTGCTGGGAATTTCCCGCGCAATCGGCGAGACAATGATCGTCACCATTGCTGCCGGACTCCAACCGCAGTTAACACTTAATCCACTCCAAGGCATGCAGACAATGACCTCCTACATCGCCGCAGCAGGCTCTGGAGACCTCGCAACGGGATCGATCGAGTACAAATCAATTTTTGCTGTAGGACTATTGCTTTTCATTTTGACCTTCATCATGAACGTCTTCAGCATTCGACTGGTGCGTAGATTTAGGCAGGTGTACCAGTGAGCACACGCCAATCCCTCGAGCAACAACCACAGAGTTTTTCACCTCAGTCTCTTTCCGGCAAAGGCACGCCACTGCGCGACCGCATTTTCATGTGGGCGCTCTTCCTGGCATTAGCAGTGGGCGTTTTCACCCTCGCGGTTCTCCTGATTTACGTCACCGTAAAAGGTTGGCCTCGGCTCGACCTTCGCTTGATCACGAACATGCCATCGGTGCGCGACCCTGAGAATGCTGGCGCTCAGTCGGCACTGACCGGATCAATTTGGGTCATCACCTTTACCGCTCTCATCGCTCTCCCGATGGGCATCATGGCGGCTCTCTACCTCGAGGAGTTTGCTCGACCAAGTAGTAAATTTCAGCGCTTCATTGAGGTCAATATTCAGAACCTTGCAGCTGTTCCATCAATCGTCTACGGCATCCTGGGTCTTGCGGTCTTTGCACGCGCATTGGCACTGGGACAAAGTGTGATTACCGCCTCAATGACTCTGGCATTGCTCGTGCTTCCCGTGATCATTATTTCCACCAGGGAAGCCCTTCGCGCTGTTCCACGCAGCATCCGCGACGGATCACTCGCTTTAGGTGCGACCGAGTGGCAGACCGCCTACCGACAAACCCTCCCAGCCGCTGTTCCTGGAATCGCAACTGGAACGATCCTCGCATTGTCTCGAGCAATCGGTGAGGCCGCTCCGCTGCTCCTACTCGGCGCTGTATCTTTCATCACGTTCAATCCCGATGGTGTTCTTTCGAACTACACCACTATGCCCATCCAAATTTTTAACTGGACCAAAGAATCACGTGAGGAATTCCAAATTCTCGCCGCTGCAACGATTGTGTTACTGCTCGTGATCCTGCTAGCAATGAATTTCATAGCAATCTGGATTCGAAACCGAACTCAAAAGCGCTGGTAGACACAAATGAACCCTGTTAACACCGAGAGGCAATAATGAGCACACCCGATGAAGTAACCCTGAAGCTGAGCAGTTCCATGCTCAGGCACGGCAGTGAACTTCCATTGCATGCCCGTGAAACGGTGTTTTCACTTGACGATGTCAGCGTCTTTTATGGGGACTACGAAGCAATTCGCAACGTCACACTGCCCATTGGCAAGAACGAAATCACCGCATTCATTGGGCCAAGTGGCTGCGGCAAATCAACACTGCTGCGCTCCTTCAACCGAATGAATGACCTCATTCCTGGGGCTCGCGTTCAAGGAACTGTTGCATATCACGGCACAGATATTTACGGCCCTGACGTCGATCCCATTGAGGTCCGGCGCCGTGTCGGTATGGTTTTTCAAAAGCCCAATGTGTTTCCAAAATCGATCTATGAAAACGTTGCTTATGGTCCCAAGGTCAATGGCATTAAGGGCAATTACGACGATTTGGTTGAGGAGTGCCTTACACGCGCCGCATTGTGGAATGAAGTCAAGGACGATCTCAAGAAAAGTGCCTACGCACTTTCCGGTGGGCAGCAACAGCGCCTAGTCATTGCACGCTGCATCGCCGTCCGACCTGATGTCATTTTGATGGATGAACCATGTGCATCGCTGGACCCCATCGCAACGGCCAAGATCGAGGACCTTATGGGTGAGCTTGCCAAGGATTACACCATTGTGATCGTCACACACAACATGCAGCAGGCCGCGAGAGTTTCTGACCGGACCGCTTTCTTCACCGCAGAACTCGATGACAATGGGATCCGACACGGCCGTCTCGTTGAATTCGGACCAACTCGGGAATTATTCAGTTCACCCAGTGATAAGCGCACAGAGGATTACATCTCCGGTCGATTTGGGTAACTAGACCACTTTTATGTACGCGGTTCCTAGCGCTTTCTTTGCACCGCCTGATTTCACAAATACTCGACACACCCCGGCTTTGGTTGCTTTCACCCAAGCACCTTGAACCCGGCACAATGACGCATTATCGCCGGCGACTTTTGCCACTACCTTGGTCTTTTTGATTTTCAAGAGCTTCGCCAGCCGCTTTACGCTGATACTTTTACCTTTCTTGAGCACGGTGGTGAAGGGTGTTGCCGTGATCGCATCTGAAGCGAGGCCCACTCCAACAGAGTTCACTGCCTGGACAACAAGTGACGCGGGAACCCCCGCCTTAAGTCCTGTCACAACACAATACGTCACTTGCGAGGTGCACACCGTAGGCGCCGCATTGGGATCCGTGACGTTCACGACGTTATAGCCGGTAATTGATGCCCCTCCATCACCGGTCGGGGGCAGCCAACTGACCACAACCTTTCCACCAACAGCCGCTTTACTCGTGACTCCCACAGGGGGCATTGGCACCGTGGCTGGGATTGGCACGTACCCCCGGATCCAATTGATGTACGTGGTCACCCGGGTATAGATCCCCGGGAAATTGGGCAATGCACACTCATTGCCCACACTGGTCACCCCAGCCAATGTTGCGATTCCGTCAACCTGGACGGTGAGTGGACTTCCGCTGTCACCTTGGCACGCATCTATCCCGCCGCTAGGAACACCTGCACAGAGATCATCAATCGCCGAATAATTAGTCCCGTAATCCCCACATGTAGTGACGCCCGGGCCGGAGAGCACCGATATGTTCGCTGCCCGCAATTGATCAGATACAGCTCCGCCAAATTGTGTGGCACCCCAACCGGAGATCGTCGCACTCGATCCTTGCT
Organism: Candidatus Nanopelagicales bacterium; assembly: GCA_023253325.1. Taxonomy (GTDB): domain Bacteria; phylum Actinomycetota; class Actinomycetes; order S36-B12; family S36-B12; genus UBA4592. The sequence continues at coordinate 28,029 of JALRGY010000012.1, forward strand.
GCGGCCAAATATTGGGATCAACTTGTTCAGGCAGAGGGATCAGTTGAATATTTGCTCCAAGCGTCACTGGGGCTGTCAGTTGGAGCAACGCTAGATCGGCATTGAAATTGTTACCGTTCCAATCTGGGTGAATTACGACTTGAGAAACACTGATCGCATTTCCACGATTTCGTTGAGACAGTAGGTCAAGTCCCACAAAAACCGCAAAGTCCGAAGGCTGGGCACCAGATGCGCAGTGTGCAGCAGTTATGACCCAGTCCGCATTGACCAAGGAACCGCCACACAGGGCGTCGTTTCTAATCGAAATAGCAACCTGCCACGGCGCCTGGGAAATTGATATCGGCGCTCCTCCCACAATTCTTGGAGCCACGGCCAGGGCAGGATGTATCTGTAGACCCATGAAGGTGAGGAACGCAATAACGGCAGAGAACACCTTGATGGGAAGTTTCACCTTCCCATTATGCAACCAGAAGGAATGAAACTAGTCCTCGATAACGGAAACACCCTTGCCAATCACCACGATGCCTCCTGGGCTCACGGTGTAGCGGGTGCGATCCAAATCAAGATCAACTCCGATTTGGGCATTTGCAGGAACTACAACGTTCTTATCAAGAATCGCCCGACGCACTACTGCGTTCTGACCGATTCGCACACCCGGCATCAGAACACTGCCTTCGACATAAGACCCTGAATCAACAATCACATTGGACGCAATGACCGAGGTGCGCACGTGGCCACCCGAAATAATGCTGCCTGCACCGACCATGGACTCATGGGCATTTCCGCCTTCAACAAACTTTGCTGGTGGAAGCGGAGAGATGTTTGAAAGTATTGGCCAACGCCTGTTGTACAGGTTGAAAACTGGGTGTACCGAAACCAAGTCCATATGCGCATCGTGATAGCTGTCGAGCGAACCCACATCGCGCCAGTACCCTGAATCGCGTTCGGTGGCGCCAGGGACGATATTTGAATTGAAATCATAAACAAAAGCGCGGCCCTGACCCGTAAGCATCGGGATGATGTTGCTGCCCATGTCATGGATTGACGATGAATCAGCGGCATCTTCACGCAGGGCTTCGAGCAATACATCTGTGCTGAAAACATAGTTGCCCATTGAAACAAAACACTCATCTGGAGAGCCTGGGATCGTTGGTGGGTTTTCTGGCTTTTCCAAGAAATTTGAAATCCGATGCCCGTCACTTGCAACCTCAATGACGCCAAATTCCGACGCCATTTCTTTCGGTCGACGCAAGCCTGCAACCGTCACACCCGCACCGCTATCAATGTGGGCCTCGATCATTTGCATGGGATCCATGCGGTACACGTGATCAGCACCGAATACAACGACATATTCGGGCGCTTCATCGTAAACCAAATTCAGGCTCTGAAAAATGGCGTCAGCGCTGCCCGTAAACCAGCGCGGCCCCAAACGCTGTTGAGCGGGAACCGGTGTGACGTAGTCACCGAGCAAGGTAGGCATTCGCCACGTTTGCGTGATGTGTCGATCCAGTGAATGTGATTTGTATTGAGTCAGCACACATACGCGACGCATACCGGCATTGATCAGATTGGACAGCACGAAATCAATGAGACGGTAGGAACCGCCAAACGGTACGGCAGGCTTTGCCCTGTCTGCGGTGAGTGGCATGAGTCTCTTG
>JALRGY010000130.1 GCA_023253325.1 Candidatus Nanopelagicales bacterium
AGGGGCAGATATGGAATCAACAGAAACCGTCAGAGAAGTAGCTACACACGCAAAGCGTGCAGCGAGAGATTTGCGGCTGCTTACTCGGGATCAAAAAGACGAAGCCCTGCGTGTAATCGCCCAGCGACTCAAGGCCGAAAAGGAATATATATCGGTCGAGAACGCCAAAGACTTGGAGGTTGCTCGAGGTAACGGAACGTCCGATGCACTCATTGATCGGCTGACTCTCAATGGTCCGCGCATTGAGGCAATTGCTAACGCACTTATCGATGTCGCAGCGCTCCCAGACCCAGTCGGCGAGGTCATCCGGGGTTACACGCTCCCGAATGGATTACAGGTGCGACAAGTTCGCGTGCCACTCGGTGTCGTCGGCATGATCTATGAAGCGCGACCCAATGTGACCGTCGATGCTGCAGGTCTGTGTCTCAAGAGCGGAAATGCTGCGCTTTTGCGCGGTTCGTCCAGTGCCTTCAATACCAATACGGCACTCGTTGATGTAATGCGCAAGGCCCTCGTTGAAGTTGGTATAACAAGTGACGCCATCGCACTTGTTCCAGGGCAAACACATGATTCAGTCACTGAGCTGATGCAAGCCCGAGGTCTTGTTGACGTGTTGATTCCTCGCGGTGGCGCATCGTTAATTCAAAGTGTCGTTAATAATTCACTTGTACCTGTCATTGAAACTGGAGTTGGCAACTGTCACGTTTATGTGGACAAAGATGCAAATTTAGAAATGGCGGTTGACATTGTTCTCAACAGCAAGACCCAGCGCGTGAGCGTGTGTAACGCGGCGGAGACGCTACTGGTTCATCAGGACGTGGCAGATGTATTCCTACCTATGCTCTTCAAGGAATTCAAAGAGCGGTCCGTCACCGTTCACGGCGATCAGGCCATGAATGATTTCGCTCAGAGTTCAGGCATTGAATGGGCTCCCGTCACTGATGAGGATTGGGCTGCTGAGTACTACTCCCTGGATATTGCCGCAGGCGTTGTCCCGAGTGTTGATGCCGCGATTGAGCACATTCTCAGTTGGACTTCAGGGCACACGGAGGCGATTGTGTCTGACAACGCTCCCACAATTGCTTATTTCACTGCGGCCATGGATTCGGCCGCGGTCATGGTGAATGCGTCCACCCGATTCACCGATGGCGGTGAGTTTGGATTCGGTGCAGAGATTGGGATTTCAACCCAGAAATTGCACGCCAGAGGCCCGATGGGCCTGACTGAATTGACCTCAACAACATTTGTTGTCACGGGTAACGGGCACACACGCGCATAGGCTAAAGTCGGGGGAGAGTCGTAACCACTGAGGGAGAAACCATGGACTTTTCTGTAGCAGCCCGGGCCGCCGAAGCTTTGGCATCAGAAGAAGGCCAAGGCGTGGTCAGTCCCTACATCATTGGTGGCTTTGGTTTCCTCGTGCTCGTCGTCCTTTTGATCATCACCCTGATGATCAACGTGGATCGCTAAAGCGCCAACACACACGGATCACGTGCACTACCGATTAGGAATCTTGGGTGGGACATTTGATCCAATCCACGCCGCTCATCTCGAGATAGCGCGAGCAGCGCTCAATGAATTTTCTTTAGATCGAATCTATTTTGTGCCTGCGGGAATGCCGTATCACCGAGACACCGTGGTCACTGATGCCGAACACAGGGTGAATTTGGTCAGTCTTGCAATCCAAGGTGATGACCGACTCGAACTCAGCAGAGTTGATGTCGATAGAGCCGGTCCAACCTACTCAATTGACACTGTCAGAGAGTTGAAGGCCGATTTTGCACGCGCGCACCCGGATGACTCGGCCGAGTGGTTTTTTATTGTTGGTGCTGATGCCTACCAATCCATTGCCTCGTGGCGAGATCCGCAGGCGCTGGTGCGGGAGGCACGTGTGATTGTGATTTCGCGCCCTCATACTGCGCATGTCAGCCACAAAGAGTTCCCCTGTGATTACCTTGAAGTTGATGGCTGGGACCTGTCGAGTACCCAGATCAGGGACAAGTTGGCCGCAGGAGCACCATTGTCAGGGGTGCTGCCGTTGGCCGTGGAGCAATACATCAGGGACAATGAACTCTACGGACTTACTGTGAATCCCAATAATGAAGGAACTTAATGCCTGCTCAACAATCAGCTATTGATCTCGCCATCGCAGCTGCGGAAGCTGCCGCCAGTAAATTGGCCACTGACATTGTGATCCTCGATGTTAGTGAACAGTTGGTGATCACCGACTGTTTCGTCCTTTGTTCGGGTGCCAATGAACTTCAGGTGAAGTCGATTGTCGATGCAATCGAGGAGGCACTCCACAAGTTGGGAGAAAAGCGTATTCGACGTGAAGGTCACCAGGAGAATACCTGGGTCCTACTTGATTATGGTGACATTGTGATCCACGTGCAAAAAGCTGAGGAGCGTATCCATTACGCCATTGAAAGGCTCTGGAAAGACTGCCCAGTCATTCCATTGCCTGAGTCGATCAATCTCAATCGATGAGTGATTTCACATGAGCCAAAATCGCCGAATTGTTTTATGGCGCCATGGGCGCACCGAGTGGAATGCTTTGCGCAGATTTCAAGGCCAGCAGGACATTCCACTTGACGATGTCGGTCTGCAGCAGGCCCGAGACGCTGCAGCCAAACTCGCGCTGTTGAGTCCTTCGCGCATAATTTCCTCAGACCTGCAACGAGCATTCGTCACGGCTCAAGCCTTGGCTGAAGAGACCGGTGTTGAAGTGGTCTCGGACCCAAACTTGCGCGAAACCTTCGCCGGTGATTGGGAGGGCCGCACGCGCGAGTACTTGGTCGAGAACCACGGTGATGCACTGGCTAGGTGGGCAGCAGGATCTGATCTACGCCCCGGCGGCGGTGAGACACGAACCGAGGTGGCTGCTCGCATGATGGTGGCCATTGAGCGGGAACTCCCTCACGTTGGCCGGGGGCAGACTTTGGTCGTTGTAACCCACGGGGGCAGCGCGAGGGCCGTTATCGCCCAATTGCTGGGGCTGCCTCCAGAACACTGGGCGGCGCTGGGGGTCCTCACCAACTGTGCATGGTCGGTGCTCACCGAGAAGGA
>JALRGY010000131.1 GCA_023253325.1 Candidatus Nanopelagicales bacterium
GTCGGGTGGACCGGATCTTTCCTGCGCACCATGGCCCAAGAATAGCGGCGGGCGCCAATTTTCTTGTTTCAGGTGACAATCCCACGGCGAGGCTCCATGCTCCCATGCGTGCTACTGCAATTATGGTGTTGTCGAGTCGATGACAACACGAACGAGTTTTATCGGGAGAATTAGTGGCATTCACGTTAACCATCAATGCGGAGAAGTGGCGCACACACCTGCATGCCGTCTCCCAGGCCATCACCACTGCAACAGGTCATCGGCCTATCCCCGTCATTAAGGGTAACGGCTACGGATTCGGACAAGAACTTCTTGGCTCAGAGGCCATGGGTCTTGGCTCGGACACGATCGCTGTAGGAACAGTCTTTGAAATCGAATCGATTGCCAGTGTCACCGAGGGTGACATCGTTGTTTTGGAGCCATTTGATTCCCGGGACACCGTGGCAGCCACCAAGTGGTGGGAAATGGGTGAAAAGTTTTACTCAGGTCGAATAATTCGAACCGTAGCCAGTCCTGAGGCACTCCAAGAGCTTCTCGATGGCCCCGGTGGTGTGCGCATCATCCTCGAAGCTCGGACATCCATGATGCGATTCGGATTCACCGAGGACGAATTACTAGGTGCATTCGCCAATGAACGTGTCCGCCAGGCGATGGCAACCGGGCGAATTTTTATCGAGGGTTTATCCCTGCACCTTCCCATTGATCGCCCAAATTCAGAAGGTACCCGCGATCAGGCGCACGCCAATGAAGTAATGCGTTGGGCGGGACTCTGGCAAGCCGAGACAGCTGTCTGGGAAGGGCATTCGCCCCCTGCACCAGTGGTGTGGGTTTCCCACTGCACTGATGCCGAACTTGCTTTGATTGCTTCGAGTGCCACTGAACTGATAATCCGCACGCGAGTGGGCACGCGCTTGTGGCTGGGTGAGCGCTCTGCCCTTCGTGTGACGGGGACTGTCCTTGCAGTGCATCCCATTCCTGAGAACACGCGGGTCGGGTATCGGCAGCGCACCGGCCCCAAGGACGCAACCGCCGTTGTCATCTCCGGCGGTACAGCGCATGGCATTGGTTTAACCGCCCCCTCGCCCACAACCTCATTGCGGCAACGAGCAGTGTCTCTGGGCACGGGCGCTCTTGATGCTGCCGGCCGCGCCCTTTCGCCTTTCACCATTGATGGCAAGCAACGATGGTTTGTCGAGCCGCCGCACCAACATGTTTCCATGGTGTGGGTCAGTGGGAAAAGTGTTATGCCTCGCGTTGGTGATCAAGTCACCGCGGATGTTCGCTTCACAACATCTCGATTTGATTCAGTGTTCCTTGAAACACTTGACTGAATATCGCGTATCACCATCACGGCAAAATAAACCGTGGCGCCAATATGAACAAAGGTTGCCACCGCATACCACTCCGGAGTGAGTCCTTTGAAATCCTCAATGCCATAGCCTGCGAGGAACCACCAAATGGCTGCGAAATAGATCAATTCGCCCAGTTGCCAGATCATGAAATCGCGCCAATTGGGTCGAGCCAGTACGGCAAGTGGGACAAGCCACAGAACGTACTGGGGTGAATACACCTTGTTTGTGACGACAAACGCTGCTAACACTAGCAAGAGAACCTGATAAATCGTGGGAGTCCTGGGTGCCTTTTTGACCAGTAAGGCAATACCCACGAGAAGAACAATGAAAGAGGTAGTTGCAAAAGCGTTAAGCACCGTTTCAGGGATACCAGGTAAGCCTATTTGAGTTATTGCGAACCACAGTGACCCAAAATCAACAGCTCGATCAAAATTGAATCGATAAAAGAATGACCAGCCTTCGAAATTGGCCACGGCAAAGGGAATGTTGACGGCAAGAAATGAAAGGGAGGTTGCAACAATCAGCTGTCTGGTTGGCTTCCAATCTCGCTTACGCCACGCCAGAATGACAAATCCAATAAGCAACACAATTGGATAGAACTTTGCGGCTATTGCCAGTCCAAGGAACACGCCTGTCACGGTAAATCGGTCGTGCGACCAGGCCAAGAGCGCCAACGAGACCAGTGCGATCGGAATCAGATCCCAATTGATTGTTGCCGCAAGGATCATGGTGGGAGCAAAGACAACCATTGCTGCCTGCAGTGGTTGACCGCGCAGTTTTTGTGTGGTTAACGCCGTAGCAATTACAGTGATTACAAACGGAATGAAAAGCAGCACGACATTGACGTCAAAGAACGCTCGGAAACCGTCGGGGTAGGACCCTTGGATCAGCCCGGTCAACGTGCCTGCGGCGAACATGAATGCACCTGTCAGAACCGGATACTCCAGATACGAACCGTTGCTCGCTGGTTGCAAGTAGGGAATCACGTTCTCAGAAAATCCCCGTTCAACATACAGTGCAGGAATATCGGAGTAGCACAAATGCATGTAACGCATTGGGTCTGCCCATCCATCGGCCATGCACGAGAAGTCGAGAAAGTACCCCAGTGAGTAGGTAAATGCTGCCAAGATAATCAAGAGGGAAATCGGTGGAAGCAGCGTGTACGAACGTGTGGCCAATTGCCCCCACGGTCCGCCAATGCGCTCCCTAAATCTCGACTCCATAATTGCGCTTACTCTGGTCGGCCTTCATCAATGGGGGGACCTTCGGGTTCGGGCCCAAACTCATTAGTCGGTGCTGTGTCCGTTGGCTCCGGAGTCACAACATCGGTTGGGGATTCCTCAGGAACAACAACCGGATCTTGTACAGGCGTTTCATTGCCAAATTCATTCTGCACCTCAGGCACCGGGCAGCCATAGGGAATCTTCGAAATATCC
>JALRGY010000132.1 GCA_023253325.1 Candidatus Nanopelagicales bacterium
TGTGACCGGGGCGACGAAGCACGCCTCCCGCCGCTGCCCTCAGGGGCATGACATGCCCCGGGCGCGTCAATTCGAATGGTTCCGTGGCCGAGTCAGCCAACACCTTGATCGTGTGGGCACGGTCCTTGGCCGAAATCCCCGTTGATTCAACATCGCGGGCATCAACCGATACCGCATAGGCCGTCCCTTTGCGGTCCTCGTTAATCGCGGTCATGGGCGGTAGGCCCAATCGGTCCAACGACGCCCCGGTCATTGCCACGCAGATATAGCCGGATGTGTAGCGGATCATGAAAGCTGTCATTTCAGGCGTTGCTTTTGACGCGGCAAAAATCAGGTCTCCCTCATTTTCCCGATCTTCGTCATCAATGACGACTACAGGCCGTCCTGCCGCAATTGCCTCAATCGCGGACTCAATCGTGTCAAGGAAAACACCCGGACCACGTTGAATCATGGGCGGCAACTCTCCTACAATCTTTAACCCTTCATCTGAGGTGGAGAAGATCTCATCGGCAGGAATCATGGTCCAACTCTAATGAGGCCTGCACCCAGCCGCACACCTATGCGCGCTTCAAGCTGCGAACTTCAACTTCCATTGCGCTACCCAGTCCACTGGGCACTTTCCAAAACCGTCTTCGAAGGACACCCTGGGCCGTAACGACTGTCCCCGCATCCAACCCTGAAACTTTCGAGGCAACAGAAACTCTGAACGTCTGACAAGGAATGGAATCCACCCTCGTCGATCCCACCCGCTCCTTTTCGGGTCGTTCTACGATTACAGTGAATGAGGTGACCTCGTCACCGCTAGGCAACATTCGCTCCGTGACTTTACTTCCCAGCCTCCCAGTGATCTCTACTTTGTTGTGCATTTTCAACTCCTCGCTCGTATGTTCAGATCATTTCGAGGATGTCCAGAAAAGAGAACCGGATCTATGACACAGTGGATGTCATGTCAGCGCCTGTGGACAATGAGCAAATCCAAGACTTGGGGGACCAAGTATTCGCCATCGATACCCTCATGGGCGGCTACACAGGAATTACATCAAGTTATCTCATTGCATCTGACAAGCCTGCGTTAATCGAGACCGGTTCGGCATTGTGCGCACCTGTAGTCATCCAGGCCCTTGAACATCTGGGTGTGTCCCGAAATGACCTTGCCACAATCGTCGTCACACACATCCATCTTGACCATGCAGGGGGTGTTGGTGACATTGCGAAAGCATTTCCCAATGCCGAAATAGTTGTCCATGAACGGGGCGCTCGACATTTGGCGGATCCCACAAAATTGGTAGCCAGCGCATACCGAGTCTTTGGCGAACGAATGGACACCTTCTTTGGACCCTTGCTTGCCTCAGATCCTGCGCGAATTAGGGCGCTCGGTACCCGCGATCGAATCGATCTTGGCGCCGGGAGGTTCCTCGAGACCTTTCATAATCCTGGACATGCCTCGCACCATGTTGCATTGGTGGACTCGATCACCGGTGACCTCTATACAGGCGATGCAGCCGGTGTCTACGTTCCAGAAACAGGCAGCATTCGCCCAGCCACGCCTCCACCAGACTTTGACTTTGATCTAGCCATCAATTCCATAGAGGCAATGCAAGCAGTTCGACCAAAACGACTGCTATTCAGCCATTTTGGGCCGGTCGATGATGTCGACATCATCTTTGGACAATCAATCGAGCAACTTAATTACTGGGTCGAATGGGTGACGGATGCTCACCTCGAAGGCCTTGATCTCGATCACGCAGTGCTGCTAGCTCAGGAAAAGGACCGAGCAAATAATTCTGAATTCTTTGCCAATAAAGCAGTCGCCGATAAATTCGAAGAGCTAAGCAGCACTGAAGCTCAGGTGCAGGGCATTTGGCGATGGCTGGAAACCAAGAACTAGTCGACCTCACCGAGCATCTCAATGCTCACTTCATCATCTTCATCATCACGGCTAAAAGATGTCACCCCGTTGATGTCTGACTTCAGCGCCTTTGCGCGCCACAACTGCGCTTCGTCCACCTTGCCTGCCTGTTCCAAGAGGTTTGAATACGCCTCCTGCAAACGGGCTCGCAGATCCCCTGCCGGCAAAGACTTAAGAGCTGGGATGTTCAGCAAGATCAAACCAGCATCAACCTGGCCCATATCTGCCCGTGCCCCAGCCGCCACGATCAATGCCTCGACTTGGGTCTCCTGGGACAATTTATCCATTGGGACGGACTTGAGGAATTCAATTGCCCGCTCAGGTCTACCTAAACCCCGCTCGCAATCGGCCATCATGGCAACGAAATCATTTGTACCAGTCATTCGACGAACCGCCCTGAATTCATTCAATGCCGCGGCGTACTCCCCTGCAAGGTATTCGATAACACCTGCAGATTCACGCACCACTGAAACACGTCCTGCAATCTTCTTTGCATAACGAACGTATGCCAGCGCTGATTTGAGATCATCGTCAGCAACAGCATTTTCAGCCGCAAGTAAGTACCGACCAACCTTTTCCTGCAATGTCTCTGGCAAAGTATGAAGTTCGAAACGAATGGATTTATCAAGATCCTCGAATACGATCGACTCATCCAGCCAAGGACCGCGCTCTGGACGTTCAGAATCCTCAGCCCTCTTGTAACTCGTTGGCCGTTCAGATGTTCTGCTTCGTGAATCACGGGAATCACGGGAATCACGCCGCGCCCCATCACGGGCACCAGATCCCGAACCAGCGCTGCGATTGGTAGGGCGCTCCGACCGAGGCTTATCCGACCGAGGCTTATCCGACCGAGGCTTATCCGACCGAGGCTTATCC
>JALRGY010000133.1:0-2435 GCA_023253325.1 Candidatus Nanopelagicales bacterium
CGCCATCCTGACCAGAATGCAACAACGGGGCGCCTGACGATTGGCGCAGGAGCCATTCTGCTCGGTGTTCTCGGCCTTTGGCACTTAATTCAGGGCACGCCGACGCCTAGCGATGGTGCGAATGCGATGAATTCGGGCGGCGGGGTATTCGGTGCGATTGTTACTGCACCCGTGGTGTCCGCACTGGGCGTCATAGTCAGCGCCGTACTTTTGTTAATCCTGAGTTTTTTCGGTTTTCTCGTGTTGACCGGGACCAGCATTGCTCGGGTTCGAGAGATACTCAAGGCCGGATGGCAGCGGATAGCTGGCCTTCGATCAACGGCGCCCGATGAATCAGACAATCACCTCGATGCGAGTTCTGTTGCTGACGTGGTCGATGGAAAGAAACCAGCGGATGATCAGGGTGATCGAGACAATGGTTTTGATGACCCAAATGGGGAACTCAGAATTGGTGTCCTCCGTTCGGATGTCACTCAACGTGACGTGCCGCTGGCTGGCGATGAACCGTTCGTCACTCCGCTGTCCAATGAATTTGAGGCAGATGAACACCGTCCGGCTGCCGCGCTGCTCTCTGGGATTACTCCAAAAATCGCTCCGGCCTCAACTCCACGTTCGGACACCGTCGTAGTTCCAAACGCACTTGGTGCCGGTGAAAATGCTACCGAGGTCGTAGCAGTTGTTCCCGATATCGCAAAGCGGGGCAAGGCTTCCTGCGGGCAGCAACTCACATTGGCTCCGCGCACTCCTTATCGGCTACCCAAAGGGGAAATCCTGAAGTTGGGTCCGGCCCACAAGAGTGCGACAAAGGCAAATGATCAAGTTGTAGCCGCGCTTACTGAGGTATTGGAGCAGTTCGGTATTGACGCCACGGTTGCGGGCTTTATGCGTGGGCCGACCGTCACTCGATATGAAATCGAGCTGGGTCCAAGTGTCAAGGTTGAGCGGGTAACCGCGCTGAGCAAGAACATTGCCTATGCCGTTGCTAGCGCTGAGGTTCGGATTTTGAGCCCAATTCCTGGCAAAAAAGCAATTGGTATTGAAATCCCCAATACCGACCGTGAACTTGTGGCCTTAGGTGATGTACTCAAGAGCAAAGTGGCAGCCAATGATCAGCACCCGATGGTTGTCGCCTTGGGCAAGGATGTCGAGGGCTCATTTGTTGTTGCAAATCTTGCAAAAATGCCACATATCCTTGTTGCGGGAGCGACCGGGGCAGGAAAGAGCAGTTGCATAAATAGTTTGATTACTTCAATTCTGATGCGGGCCACCCCTGATGAAGTGCGCATGATTCTCGTCGATCCAAAACGTGTTGAGCTGACGATCTATGAAGGCGTTCCGCATTTGATTACTCCGATTATCACGAATCCGAAGAAGGCTGCTGATGCCCTTCAGTGGGTGGTCAAGGAAATGGACCGTCGCTATGACGATCTTTCGGCCTTTGGGTACCGACATATTGATGACTTCAACAAAGCCGTTCGGGCAGGCAAAGTGAAGCCACTGCCCGGCTCGGAACGAACGATCTCGACGTATCCGTATTTGTTAGTAATCGTGGATGAACTAGCAGATCTCATGATGGTTGCCCCGCGAGATGTTGAGGATTCTGTCGTTCGAATTACCCAGCTCGCGCGTGCGGCAGGTATTCATCTGGTTCTAGCAACTCAGCGGCCAAGTGTCGATGTTGTTACCGGACTCATCAAGGCCAACGTTCCTAGTCGTTTGGCATTTGCAACTTCAAGCCTCGCTGATAGTCGTGTAATCCTCGATCAACCAGGTGCTGAGAAGTTGGTTGGTCAGGGTGATGGCCTATTTCTACCCATGGGCGCGAACAAGTCGCTGCGCATTCAAGGCGCATTTATCTCGGAGCACGAGATCCGTGAGGTTGTTCAACATTGCAAGGATCAATGGGATCCTGAATACCTCGAGGAAGTGGTTGCACCTGCTGCAACGACAAAGGAAATTGATGGCGATATCGGCGATGATCTTGATGTTCTGCTCCAGGCGGTTGAACTGGTCGTATCAACTCAATTTGGTTCAACGTCGATGCTTCAGCGCAAATTGCGTGTCGGTTTCGCAAAAGCAGGCAGGCTCATGGACCTCATGGAGTCACGCGGTGTTGTCGGTCCGAGCGAGGGCTCAAAGGCGCGCGATGTTCTGGTGAGTGTCGATGAACTGCCCTCGGTAATCGTCTCAATACGAGGGTTTTAGGCCTGAAAACTATTGCACATGAACTAGCGGCGATTCATCCACTGGCGGGCGCGTAGGCTGTGGGGGTGTCAGCCAGAACAGTAGCCCTAGTCACCATGGGCTGTGCCCGCAACGAAGTCGACTCTGAAGAACTTGCCGGACGTCTCGCTGCAGAAGGCTGGACTCTCGTAGAAAACGCTGACGACGCTGAAGTCGCAGTCGTAAATACATGTGGCTTTATCGAATCAGCG
>JALRGY010000133.1:2445-2702 GCA_023253325.1 Candidatus Nanopelagicales bacterium
AAGAACTTGCTGGTCGTCTTGTTGCCGATGGTTGGACGATTGTCCATGACCCTGCTGACGCTGAGGCCGTCATGGTGAACACGTGCGGATTTGTCGATGTTGCCAAAAAGGATTCCATCGATGCGATTTTGGCTGCTGCGGATCTGAAAGGCGAACACGCAGACGGTGACACCGGGTCCAAGAACGCCACACAGGCTGTTGTGGCCGTGGGCTGTCTGGCACAGAGGTATGGCAAGGAGCTGGCCGAGAATCTTCCT
>JALRGY010000134.1 GCA_023253325.1 Candidatus Nanopelagicales bacterium
CAACCAAAGTGTGCCCTGATCCATGAGGCAATAGAGTGGGACGGTGCCCGAACATCCCCTTGATGCTGCGAACCTGCGTCCTCGCGTTCAGGCAATTGTCGACCAATTCTTGGGCGAGCAGAGCTCAATCCTGTTAGCAGTTGGTCCCGACGTTGAACCACTCCTTGAATCTGTGACCAGTTTGCTCTCCGGGGGCAAGCGACTGCGCCCTGCCTTTTGTTACTGGGGCTGGCGCGGTGCAGCCACCGGCGACCAATTGACTAACTCTGCTTTTGATGACGCTGTGATGCAGGCAGCGGGGTCATTGGAATTCCTTCAGGCGTGCGCCCTGATTCACGATGACGTCATGGACGGCTCGGATACCCGACGAGGCCTGCCCGCGGCCCACCGCCAATTTGCTTCCATGCATCGTGGCAACCAATGGGCTGGTGGATCAGACCGTTTCGGTGAGGGTGCCGCAATACTCTTGGGTGATCTGTGCTTGTCCTGGGCTGATGAATTGCTCCTGACCTCGCCTTTGCCACAGGAAAGCTTGAGCCGGGCTAAAGCCGTGTACAACGAGATGCGAACGGAACTCATGGCCGGGCAGTACCTCGATTTATTGGAACAGGCACGTGGCGGCGGCTCCATTGAGCGAGCACTCCGAGTTGTTCGCTACAAAAGCGCCAAATACACCATTGAGCGACCGTTACACATTGGTGCTGCGATTGCACAAGCACCGCAGAGTGTTTTTGAGGCCTATTCCGGTTACGGCCTGCCATTGGGCGAGGCATTCCAACTCCGCGACGACATCCTCGGGGTCTTTGGAGACCCAGAAGTCACCGGCAAGCCTGCGGGCGATGACTTGCGCGAAGGCAAGCGCACCGTTCTCATCGCCATAGCCACCGAACGTGCGAATGAAACTCAACTCAAAGAACTGCGTGAGAAGTTGGGCGATGAACACCTCAACCTTGATGGTGTGAGCACCCTCCGCGAGGTCATCGAAAGCACCGGAGCACTCGATTACACCGAAAACTTGATTGGGGAGCTCCTTGATCAATCGATTGAATCTTTGAACACGGCCGACCTCGAATCAGGGGCGAAAGACGTACTAACAAACCTGGCATATGCCGCCACCAAAAGGAAAGTGTGACAGTGGGACTAGCAACGAATGCATTGAATCGACTCCTGCCCGCCCCGCGCACGGTAACGGGACCATCGGAGAACGTCGTCGTCGTCGGCGCTGGCCTCGCGGGCCTCTCAGCCGCAATGCGCCTAGCCGGCGCTGGTCGAACCGTGACCGTCATTGAACGTGATGCAATTCCAGGAGGCCGTGCCGGTCGCATTGAGATGCAGGGCCCCACCGGCACCTACCACGCAGACACAGGGCCGACAGTTCTCACGATGCCTGACTTGATCGCTGACTGTTTCGATTGCATCGGCGAGACCATGGAAGATTGGTTGACCCTTGACCCTGTCTCTCCCCTCTACCGAGCCTTCTACCCCGATGGTTCAGTGCTCAACGTGCACAGTGATGTCAAGGAAATGTCACAAGAAATCAGTCAGGTGATCGGTGACAAAGAAGCAGCGGGATTTGAAAAATATGTTGACTTTGTTTCCAAACTCTACAAGTATGAAATGAAAGACTTCATTGACCGCAATATTGACTCACCACTCGATTTGCTCACGCCAGACTTGGCTAAACTTGTTGCTATTGGTGGGTTTCGCAAATTGGCACCCAAGGTGCACGAATACATGACAGACCCGCGCACTGAGCGCATCTACTCATTCCAAGCCATGTATGCCGGGCTATCACCCTATGACGCGCTCGCGATTTACGCGGTGATCGCCTACATGGATTCAGTCGCCGGCGTGTTCTTCCCACGCGGCGGGATGCATTCCGTGCCCAAAGCCATGGCAGCGGCGGCAGAAAAGCATGGAGTGAACTTCAAATACAACACGACCGTTGAATCAGTTGTGCATAGCAATGGGCGCGCAACCGGAGTTCTCACCGCTGACGGTGAATTCATCTCCGCTGACGTCGTGGTCCTAAACCCCGATCTTCCCGTGGCATACAAAGAACTTCTTGGCACCGAGCCTTGGTCTGTCAAGCGCTTGAACTACTCACCCTCCTGCTACCTCATGTTGGCCGGGTCTACCCAAAAATACTCAAAAATCGCGCATCACAATATTCACTTTGGAAAGTCCTGGAAGAATGTTTTCACCGAGCTCATCGATAAAAAACAACTCATGAGCGACCCAAGCATCTTGGTGACCAACCCGAGTTATTCCGATCCGAGTTTGTCACCGGAGGGTAAGGAGTTGTATTACATCCTTTTCCCAACACCCAACCTTGACGCCCCCATTGACTGGAAGGCAATCGAGCCGCGTTACCGCGAAGACTGCCTACGTGTACTTGAAGAGCGTGGCTATGTCGGCCTGAGCGATTCAATTGAAGTTCTCGATGTAACAACACCATTGGACTGGTCTGACAGAGGCATGGAGCGCGGCGCCCCATTTGCTGCAGCACACTCGTTTGGCCAGACCGGACCGTTTCGCCCCGGGAACATGTGGGGTGAAAATGTCGTGTTCACTGGATCAGGAACGCAGCCAGGTGTTGGCGTTCCCATGGTGTTGATTTCGGGCCGATTGGCTGCTGAGCGCGTCACG
>JALRGY010000135.1 GCA_023253325.1 Candidatus Nanopelagicales bacterium
TCGTTCAACAAGTGTGATTGAAAAATCTGATCAACTCCCCGGCTCCCGCATTTACTGCACTGTCATGATCGTTCAATGACTGGGCTTTCACAGAAAGCCAATATCTACCGCCATACACCGTGCCGCAGATGTGATCGAATGCCGCGTGCGGAAATAGTCTGGTGAGCAAATTATCCAAATAACTATGTATCGGTTCGTAATTTAGATCAAGAGGGGCTGTGTTGGCCGGAATGCTCCGTCCACACGGTCTGATAAATCAATGCCCACGAGCAAATGAACCAACTCGCGACAAATCCCAACACGATCCAACCGATCAATGACCCACCCGCTCCCCCGACAAAGAACGAGTCAACCAGCGCAAGCATCCAGATGATCAAACACAGAACTGCCAAAACACCGATGGTGACCAGCCAACGTCCCCAACGAGCGCCGATAGTTTGGAAGTTGACACGCAGTGGTCGGCTGCGTCCGTCCACCACCGCTAGTAATAGGTATGGGGTCACCGCGAGGATCGCGAAACCTGGCAGCACATAGAGCGCGAAGCCAATGATTAGGGCGATGACGAGTCCGAGTGACCACAGCAACAGTGAAAGCCACCGCGCCCGCAGCACTTCCCACACCGAGCGATAGTCCACAGATCCCTGCGCCGCTTGGAGCATCGCGGCGGTCACGACTCCGAATGCAAATACTAAAACCACGAAGGACAGTAGTGACGCGATGCCGAAGGCGACTGACAAATACGGCATGAGCCCCGGAATAAGCAATGCGGCTTGAACAAGCGCATTCACAACAACCACCGGAAGAAGGATGCGCCAGGCTCGCCACATGCGAACAAAGGCGGTCGCTAGAGCGCTGAATCTGTATAGATTCATATGCGCAGAAACAGGCGCACTCATGATGCCTCCAACACTGCGTCCTGGAGGACGGCTTGCGCACTTCCTTCGAAGATCACTTCATTGCCCACCGCGATGGTGAGTTCATATGGTGCTTCGGGGCCGGCTTCAGCGATGATGGCATCGCCGTCAACGGTTGTTCCGTTGCAGGTGAATCCCGAGGAAACAGTTGTGCACTGCGGTGCCACCAATAAGTCAACGTCCTTCTCAACCAAGACGTCGTAGGTTGCATTGCGCACGGTGGTGATTGCAGCACCACCGACCGGCGCGAGCGCATCGATCTGTGAGCACGCCGCTAATGCGAATGCAGCGATAGGAATGATCAGTGCCATGACTCGGCGCTTCATGCCGCTCCCCCGTGGGCCAATGATTGTGCGCGAGCCTTCATCTGCTCGACCTCGATGGCTGCGTCAGTGATCGATGACAACTCGAAAGGCGCAGGCAGCAACAGTTCCACATTTCGATCCAGAGGAGACCCAGCAAGACGCGCAGGGTCGCTCAGGAATGCATTGGCACTGAGTTCGCGACTCAGTGACGCAAGACCTGTCTGGCTGAGATCCCCCGGGCTCCATGTGGGTGGAGCTGCGTGATCCAGTGCGGTCACGAAGATTGACATCGTTTTATCACGATTATCGATGAACTCGACGAGTTGCTGCTGCTGTGGAAAGTCCACACACGATGCCGTGGTGATCTCCCAGAATCCGCCACCGCCATCGCGGATATGGGGGGTGATCGTGTTCACGTGCGTATGACCGTTCAGCCATGCGACCATCACGGGATACCGCTGCATCATGGCGATGAACTCCTCGGCATGCACCAGCCGCTGCCCACCCCACACTGGCGTTGCATCGTTCTCCAACGTCAGTGAGTTGTGGTGGCTACACACCACCGCCAACCTGCTCTCAGCTTGACAGAGTGCCAACTCACTTTCCAACCACTCGAACTGGTCTTCGGGAACCGCACCATCAGCACCTGCCACAAGGTTGCATGTGTCAAGGCCGAATACACGCAGGTAAGGCGTCAAAGCCGCTTTCCACCACGTTGCACCACTGACCATGTTGGCTTCCGACCACCCGTGACCCACCGGACCAGGCACGGCCGGTGAATCCAAGTGTGCCTGCATAAACTCGGAACGTTCCAACATGCGACGCTCCGGGTCCGGGGTTACCGCCTTCAAACCAGGGAGTAGCCCCAACTGCTGACGTATCGCATTCACTCCGGTCTGGGCGAGACTGAGATCACTCACATATCCCTGCAACCAGTTGACACCGAGGGCGTCACCCAACGCCGCCTTGCGATCACCGACCGCCCAGGCATACAACGCCGGGTCGGGTCGGAACGTGCCCATGAAAGTGGCGTCGTGGTTGCCGTAAACCGTGTACCAAGGAACCGGCAAACCTTGGGATGTCACCGGCGTCGAGATCGCAGCCTCGAGCATGCCCGGCACCGTGGGGTAGCCACGTGCTCCGTACACATCACCCGAAGGGCCATCCGGATGGTAGGCGTACGTTGCCTCACTCCACACCTGCGGACCCTCATAACTATTTGTGGCACCGCTGTTCGCGACAACACTTTGCCCATCAAGAATGTCGATATACCAACGAGTCTCAAGTTGGGAGAGGTTGTCCGCACTGTCTCCCGTGCTCAAAGCACTGGCCAAGGGTGCGCCCGTCACCGAACTCACTTGGGCATCGACAACGCTGTCCACAACGGAGGAC
>JALRGY010000136.1 GCA_023253325.1 Candidatus Nanopelagicales bacterium
ATGTGATTGAACCGAAACTGGTCGGTGCCTCAACAACCCTCCTGCGACTGATTGCTCGCACACGCGCTGATAACTCTCTCACAGAGAAGGGTTTCACCACATAATCGTCAGCACCAATTTCAAGTCCAATGACTCGGTCCATTTCATCGCCTCGAGCGGTGGCAACGATCACGGGGACATCGGAAATCTTTCGAATTGCTCGCAAAACATCGAGGCCGTCTTCGTCCGGTAATCCAAGGTCGAGGATCACCAAGTCTTTACCAGGCAGGGCATCGATCACCATGGAGCCGTACTGAACGCACGTGGCCTCAATCCCATTGCGCTCCAAACCAGTCAATAGCGGCCCGGAGATCGCAGGATCGTCCTCGACGACTAATACGTGCATGGGCTCATGGTGCCATGTCCTTGTCCCGTGGTTGATTTCCTTACCTAGACTTAACTTTCGCGAACCTTGGCTTAACCCTGCCCCTGTCAGACTCATTACATGAAAAGAAGCCAAGCAATCACAACCGTAGCGGTCAGTAGTGGCATTTTGATGGCTGGCGCAATCGCCGCCGTAGCCATGGTTCAGGCCACCGGCCAGCAGCAATCCCCCATGGAGACTCTTACCGTTGCCCAAAGCGCAACTGCGCTCCCCGAGCTCTCTTACACCCCGATTGAACTCCCTGAAATTCCGGCAGTTGGAGTCGCGACAGCCGACGGCGTTCAAATCGAAACTCCCGTAGCCGCTGCGCCATCAACAAAAAATTCGAAGCTGAAGGCCGACAAGTCAAATTCCAAGGCCACTGCGAAGGCATCAGCCTCAGCATCGCCTTCTGCCACATCAAAGCCGATCGCTGAAGTAGCGGCAACCGTTTTAATCACGCCAAGGCAAGCTGAAAGCGCCGTCCTCAACCAGACTCAAGGAACGGTTGTTAGCACTTCGTCGGTTACTCATGCTGGATTGGACGCATTCGCAGTTCAGATATCAAGGCCCGATGGCTCAGTAGTGACCGGATACGTCGATGCGAGTTCCGGCACCGTATTTGAATGGGCAGTGAACAAGCAAGCCACGCCTGCCAAACCAGCGGCACCGGCTCAACCTGCGAATGGAGCAGGTTCCACTCCGAACTCAAACACGTACAACGACGATCATGATGATGACCACGGTGACGATCATGACGACGAGCACGACGACGATCACGGTGATGACCACGATGGCGACGATGACTAACTCATTCAACCCTCAAGCCAAAACAAACCACAAACATCGGAGTTCACAATGACTACCAAAAAGACCGGCGCTTCGCGCAATTCCAAAATAATCTCTACCGGACTCGCCGTTGCCACGGGAGTTGGAGTCGTGGGTCTCATTGGTGTGCGAGCAGCTCAGGATGCAGAAGCACAATCAGCAGATGTTCCTCTCAGCACGTCAAGCGACCTCGCAACTGGGCAAGTAGTTTTGAGTTCTGGCGGGTACACCCAAGAACAACTTGATGCATATGCGACAGCCCTAGCCCAGGAAGCAGATCGGCTACGGCAGTACCGAGATGAATTGGCCGTCATAGTCGATCAAATCTCGTCACAACAATCACAGCCACTGGCCAACGCGCAGAGCGTCTCGAGTTCCATCGGGGCAACATCACAAGCCAAACCAGCAAATAGTTCGAAATCAGCGGCGAAGAAAGCTAAGGCGCAATCAAAGGCCAAGGCACAGAGTGGAAATTCAAATACTGCACCTGCCGCAACTCCCGCTCCCGTGCCGGCTGCGCCAGCAACGCCAAAGGTAACCGCTGCACCTGCGCCCAAACTCACGGTTCAGCAACCTGCCCCACAAGCGCAACCACAACAACAAGCCAAGCCACAGGCCCAATCAAAGGGATCAGGATGACCACGGTGAATCAAGATTCTGCGACATCAACATTTCGCGCCATGGGTAGCGATATTTCGATCACGGTATGGGGTGAGGGTTGCCAGGAGTTGGTAGCTCTCGCTGCTACCCGGCTCGATACTCTGGAGCAAGCGTGGTCGCGTTTTCGTCCTGACAGCGAGCTGAGTCGGGCCAATGCCCGAGCCGGTTTCGGTGCGTTTGCGATTTCCCCTGACCTCGCAGAGTTGGTGCATCGCATGCTGGATTCAGCAGAACTCACCCAGGGTTTGTTCAACCCGACCATGGCTCGGATCATTGAATCACTCGGTTACAACGTTGACTTCCCTCAGGTTGCGGCCAGTTCGATTGATTCATTGCCCGCTGTTCCATCCACAAACGGAATTGTTCTTGAAGGAAACGAACTAGAGCTGTCGAGCGGAGTTGCCCTCGATCCCGGTGCCATTGGCAAAGGCTTGGCGGGTGACATTGTGTGCCGCGAGTTTATGGCAGCAGGTGCCGTGGGTGTTGTTGCGGACATCGGTGGCGATGTC
>JALRGY010000137.1 GCA_023253325.1 Candidatus Nanopelagicales bacterium
ATCCCCGTGAAGCTCCCCAAGGTGATCGCCCACCGCGGTGCCAATGACACCGAGCCTGAGCATTCACTTGCGGCCTATCTCCGTGCTATCGAACAGGGTGTTGATGGTGTCGAGTGCGATGTTCGACTCACCAACGATGGAACCCTGGTGTGCGTGCATGACCGCCGCATTGATCGCACCAGCACGGGTCGCGGCTCGGTGTCAGGGCAACTGCTCGAAGAACTCGTGGTCAGCGATTTCAGTGGCAGCCTGGATGACTGGATGGATTATGAAGACCCGCGACCCGATGAAAGTCGCACGCGCCTGCTGACACTGGAAACTTTATTGACAACGGTTCTTGATGCCTCGCAAACAATTGAGTTCGCGCTGGAAACAAAACACCCGGTGCGCTATGGCAAATATGTTGAAATGGAACTCTTCACTGTTCTCAAGCGGTACGGACTGGCCAATTCCTCGCGAGCGCGCGTTATGAGTTTTAGCCGCAGGGCCGTGTCACGGGTCGCGGCAATGGCACCGGGAAATGGCACGGTTTACTTGATGGATAAGCCGCGGTTCTCATTCAAGTCGGGTGTGCTTCCGCGCGGGGTTGGTATTGCGGGAATTAATGTTGATTATTTGCACAAGGATCCCGACTACGTCTCCCGTGTCCATAAACACGGGGGCCGGGTGCACGTGTGGACCGTTGATTCCATGGCGGATGTTGACCTGTGCGTTGATCTTGGCGTTGATGCGATCATTTCCAATCGTCCTGGTGAAGTGATTACACACCTGAGGATCTCTGCATAGGTGCAGCCGATATCTTTTCCACTATGGCTAAAAAGAATCGCGCATCCGGTAAGTCCGCTCCACTCGCTCCAGCATCTGTCATTGAGGGTGAAGTGCCCGTGGTGGGCATGCGCGAGCCATGTCCCTGCGGCTCAGGCAAGCGCTACAAGGCCTGCCACGGCAAGGAGGCCTCGAAGGCCGTTGCTGCACCGAACCGACCTTTTGATGGCTTTGCCAGTGAATGCGACATCGTTGCAATGCGCGAACTTGTTCCATCCGCTACCGCAACGCTGAAGTTAGCCCCGGGTGTGGGTGAAGGTCGTAACGTCACGCTGGCCACCGTGCTACCCATGGCCTACCCCGCACTTGTTCGCGCCAATGGCGACATTCTCTTGGGACTGCAAATCAACACCGGTAGTGGTGATGCATCCCGCGACTTGGCCAATGCACTTCAGCGTGCACTCGACGGTCCCCATGGCGAGCCAGTTGGGCTCGAACGCGTCACCATGGATTCACCTCGTGCGCAGGACCTCATTGACGTCAGTACCGTGCTTGATGTTGTTGTCCATGACAACTTTGATTTCTGGATGGAAGCAGACGCGGAATTGACTGACGATGTCAAAGCCTCGCTCGAGCGAGCCAGCCAATACGCAAATCCGACCGAGAAACTCACATCAATTGATGCCGGTTACTGGACTCAAATGGGTGAGAAGGAGCATTTGCGTTGGATCATGTCCACACCCGAAAACGAACTGCTCAATGCACTTGCCCGGTTGCATGCAGCAGGTGCTGACTCCATTGGACCTGACACCAGGCTCGTGGGAATGTTCCGCGCCCAAGGATTGATCGTTCCCGTGTGGGATCTGCCACTGGGCAGAGGCGCTGCGGCAATCGAGGAACCGGCTGCTGAGTTTGGCGTTCGTCTGCAGGATGCACTCGCTGAATCAAAGCCTCTGAGTGATGCAGAGCGTCGTGCACGTGCCGGGCTTACGACTCGTCAGGTAACCCTTCGGGACGCTTAACCGCAGCGGCGGGACTTGCACTCGCGTTGGTGGGACTTGCACTCGCATCCGTTTTGGTCTCAATTTGGGTTTTGAGCAGTTCCACAGCGGAAGTCGGCTCGATGGTGGGCGTGGACTTCTTGCGAGTACCGCTCCATGGTGCAGGGACCACGTCCAGTGCATAGGCAAGTTGATACGCGGCGAACTCATATCGCTTGCGCGATATTGAGAACTGCTCCCATGCGGTGTCGAGGTCAACTTCAATGGGATAGCCCGCCTCTTTCAACATGGCGACGGCGTCATTGAATTCAGAGCGCGGGAGCAGGATCCCCTTTTCTTCACCTGCTCGCATGGTGTTGATCGCCTGATTGCTGTACCCACGAGTCGAGTCCGCGGTTGCCGCCATTTCGACAGCAATTGTCCCCGGCTTGTAACCCGGCATTTGTTGATACTTGCGTTGCGTTGGCGTTGGTGCGCCAAAGTATTTGCCCACGAACGGCAGGTTGGCTCCAAACTTTTTTCTGATCAACAGTGATGCATAGATCGTTTCGAGGGTTTGAGTCCCGTGAATTAACAGTTCCGCACCCTCTTGGCGTGGAAGTGTTTT
>JALRGY010000138.1 GCA_023253325.1 Candidatus Nanopelagicales bacterium
TGATGATCGGTGTCTTTGCAGCCACCGACGTCTTCCTGTTCTACGTATTCTTTGAAGTAATGCTGATTCCGGTGTACTTCATGATCGGTCGATACGGTGGCCCACAGCGCTCCTACGCAGCGGTCAAGTTCCTGATTTACAGCTTGCTTGGCGGTCTGTTCATGTTGGCTTCTTTGATCGGGCTGTATGTCGTCTCCGCTCAGATCACGGGAACAGGAACTTTTGACTTCACCACACTCGTTGGTTTGGACATCGACCCTGATGTGCAAAAGCTGCTATTCCTCGGTTTCTTCTTCGCATTTGCCATCAAAGCGCCCCTGTGGCCATTCCACACCTGGTTGCCCGATGCAGCGGGACAGTCTCAGCCCGGAACCTCTGTTCTGCTGATTGGTGTCCTGGATAAGGTCGGAACCTTCGGCATGATCCGCTACTGCCTAGAAATCTTCCCAGCAGCGAGCACTTTTTATGCCCCAGTAGTTCTCACCCTCGCGGTTGTTGGAATCTTCTATGGCGCATTCATCGCTTTGAAGCAGACAGACATGAAGCGACTATTCGCCTACTCATCCATGTCGCACTTCGGATTCATTGTTCTTGGCATTTTCGTGTTTACCTCGATTGGGCAAACAGGCTCTGTCATTTACATGGTCGCTCATGGTCTTTCCACCGCGGGACTATTCATTGCAGCGGGTTACCTGATTTCACGTCGCGGTGGCTCGGCCCAGCTCTCATCCTTTGGTGGTGTGAACAAAGTGGCACCGGTACTTGCTGGCTTCTTCCTCATCGCCGCGTTGTCCAGCCTTGCTCTGCCGGGCATGGTGTCGTTCATTGGTGAATTCCTTGTTCTGTTGGGAACATTCCAGCAATACATGTGGCTCGGTGCGCTTGCAACGGTGGGCATCGTTATTACCGCGGCTTATGTTCTCCGGGTTTATCAAAAGTCCATGACGGGACCGCTGAACCCGGACTGCGCTGGCATGAAGGACCTCAACGGCAGGGAGATCACGGCGCTTGTTCCCATTGCCGCGCTCACCATCATTTTGGGTGTTTTCCCGGCGCCATTGCTCAACGTGGTTAATCCAGCGGTGGATCGAGTCATGACGACCATCGGTGCAACAGATCCAGCAATTGAGGTGGGTTCAGCTCCGGTTGACTCCACCGTCAGCGAAGGGAGTGCCGAGTGAACACTTTCAGCGCACCGGAGATTGATTACTCCGCCATTGCTCCGATTCTCATAATTTTTGTCGCGGCCCTCGTGTCGGTTCTCGTTGAGGCGTTCATCCCTCGCACCTCACGACGATTCCTACAAATGTTGATCACATACGCTGCAATCATCACGGCAGGCTTCTGGCTTTTCACCATTCGTGACACTCGAGTGATCACTGCAGGGGGTTCCCTGGCAATCGATGGTCCTGCGATCATGATGCAGGGCACGATTCTCGTTCTTGCATTACTCGGTGCGATGCTGATTTCTGAGCGTTCCTTGGACTCCTTGGGCGATGCATTTGCTCCACGAGCATCGGCTTTGCCGGGGTCGGTAGATGAACGCGAGTTCACCAGTCGTGGGTTCACTCAAACTGAGATTTGGACGCTCTTCCTCTTTGCTGTCACAGGCATGTTGTCCTTCGTTGCCGCAAATGATCTGCTCTTCATGTTTATTGCTCTTGAGATCATGTCCCTCCCGTTGTATCTCATGGTGGGCATGGCGCGCCGCCGCCGCCTACTCTCCCAAGAAGCGGCACTCAAGTATTTCGTTCTTGGTGCATTCGCTTCGGCCTTCTTCATTTTCGGTGCGGCCCTTGTTTATGGCTACGCAGGAACAATTTCTCTGCCAGGGATCTCTGATGCACTCTCGGTGAAGACAGGCGAGGGTGCGTTGGTTCTCATTGGCCTGGGCATGTTGCTTATCGGTCTGTTCTTCAAAATTGGTGCTGTTCCATTCCACCAGTGGACCCCTGACGTTTATCAAGGCGCCCCAACCCCCATCACAGGTTTCATGGGCGCTGCCGTCAAGGTTGCAGCATTTGGTGCGCTCATGCGTTTGCTGTACGTCGGTTTCAGCGGACTGCGCTGGGACTGGGAAATCATCATCTGGATTGTGGCAATTCTGAGCATGCTGGTGGGCTCTCTCATCGCGATCACCCAGAGTGACATCAAGCGCATGTTGGCCTACTCCGCCGTTGCCCAGTCAGGATTCATCCTGGTGGGTGTGGCGACCGCGACGGCCGCGGGTATTGCGGCAGTTCTCTTCTACTTAATTGCCTATGGATTTGTCACGATCGGAGCTTTTGCCGTTGTGTCCATGGTGCGTGATGCATCGGGGGAGGCAACTCACCTGTCCAAGTGGGCTGGCCTGGGCAAAAAATCGCCCATGGT
>JALRGY010000139.1 GCA_023253325.1 Candidatus Nanopelagicales bacterium
ATGGTGTTGTTTCTGAGCAAGTTGCCGTAGCTATGGCTCATGGCGTCATGAAGGCAAGTGGATCAGACTTGGCAGTCTCGTGTACGGGAATTGCAGGGCCCGGACCTCAGAATGGCATAGCGCCTGGAACGGTTTGGGTGGCCTGTGCGTCAAACACTCAGTTGAACACGCAATTTTTGCAATTGACGGGTGATCGGGAACGGGTTCGATCTCGAACCGTGGCGGCGGCCCTCTCACTTGCAATTAGTATGGATTAACGGCTTTTCTCGGTCGTTCGTGAAGCAGCTTGAGGGTAAGTCGGGGATATTCGGCAAAAGTGATCGTTAACGGGTATCATGGGTAAGTCGCAAGCGTTCAGGGAACGCGGATTGAAAGGAGAGCACCAGGTGATTGTTTTGCGTAATGTCATCGGTGATGAACTCCGTCGTCGTCGTCAGGATCAGGGTCGAACCCTTCGTGACATCTCAGGAGCAGCATCAGTGTCCCTCGGATACCTGTCTGAAATTGAGCGTGGCCAAAAGGAAGCGTCTTCTGAATTAATCTCTGCTATTTGCGGTGCCCTCGATGTTTCTTTGTCGGATATTTTAGCTTCGGTGAGTTCACAAGTCGCTCAAGCCGAATCTGCCGAGCCTATTGAATTTCCCACTGCCGTACGCGCGCTGTAGCCTCCTCGCATGCCCATGCGACTGAGTGATTTCTGGGAACGTCTTGAGGTGGTGGTGGGTCCTGCCTACATGCGTTCCTGGGGTAGTGACATTGTCCTTCCAGAGTTGAATTTAACGGTGAATCAAGCCATCGAGGCTGGCGTTGAAACAAGTGTTATCTGGCGTGCCGTGTGCGACTTTGTTGACGTCCCCAGCAATCTGCGGTGATTCTATTCAGCGCATTAGCGGCCACGACAGCGTAAATGCCATAGAGTCGGTCAGTGTTCGCAAAGCCATCAAGCGAAAGACTGCAATTCATCACGGTTGTGACTTTTGGTCGCTCGGGCAGCACGGCCATTCAATCGGCACTGAACGCGCACCCTCAGGTTTTGGTTCGCGGTGAGAACTACAACGCACTAACGGGACTTTGGCGCTACTGGCAATCTGTTGTGGAGACCACTGATCGACACAGTGCCGGCAAGCCTGAGCACCCTTGGTTTGGCTCAGCCAAGTTGGATCCACAAGAAGTGCTCGCCGATTTGCACGAGCAGGTTGTCAGTCGACTGCTCAGGCCCAAGAAAGAAACGTTGTGGACAGGGTTCAAAGAGGTGCGCTACGAAGGCGCTTACTTTTCCAACAGTGCATCCTTGACCCAGTACCTACTTTTTCTCCAAGAATTGATACCAGAGCTGCGCTTCCTTGTGAACATCAGAAGTCCCGAGACTGCTGCCCGCAGTGGTTGGTGGAGTGAGCATCCGGATGCCATCGCGTCACTGAGCAATACTGTGGAACATCTCCGAGCAAGTTCCGTTCAATTGACGCAGATGTTAGGCAAAGGCCGCGTTCAGCTTGTGAACCATGATGAATGGAATCAGGATCCGAGAATAATTTTTGAGGCGCTCACGGAGTTGGGATTCCCCGTTAATAGGGAAATCCTTTTAGAGTCCATGACACAGAAGTTGCACCATGGTCAGCACTCGAGCGAAAAGCAAGAAAGTGGTGGTCCGTGGGTGAACAATTAAAAGCCATTCCAGACGACCTGACACTCGACAGCCCCCAGATCGTTTCAGTTCAAAAACGAACTGTGGCCACCCTTGCCGCGAGTCAAATGTTTGGCGGCATCGCGGTTGCAGGCTCGGTCGCGGCGGGAGCCCTGTTGGCCGCTTCGATCGCGGACTCTGAGGCAGCGGTAGGTTTGGCTCAAACTGCAGGTGTTCTGGGTGCTGCCCTTTTTGCACTTCCCCTTGCCCGTATTGCGCTGTCGCGAGGAAGGCGCGCTGCCCTCGCAACGGGATATGCCCTGGGTGCTGTCGGAGCGGGCATCGTGATCATCGGCGCTGTGCAGAGGAATTTGGTTTTAGTGCTTGTCGGGTGCATGTTGGTTGGGGTTTCCAGTGCTGCGAGTTTCCAAGCACGATACGCGGCCACAGACCTAGCACTTCCAGATACTCGCGCGAAATCACTGTCCTATGTCGTCTGGGCAGCCACGATCGGAGCCGTGCTTGGTCCTAATTTGCTCAACTTCAGTGGGTCGGTTGGTCTCTCTCTTGGGCTACCGCAACTCTCTGGGCCATATGTAATTTCAGGTATTGCACTAATTTTGGCCGTGAGCGTCTTGCTGGTGTCCTTGCGTCCGGATCCTTTCGTTCTCTCAACGCATTTGCGCACATCTCAATTGGTTG
>JALRGY010000013.1:0-287 GCA_023253325.1 Candidatus Nanopelagicales bacterium
TAATTCACGGGAACCAAGGGGCTTAAGTACTTTGACCGAGCAAACAATGTGTGACCGAATACAACGACGCAACCAAGAAACAAGCATTCAACGGTAATGAGAAAACACCGACCTACGAGGAAAGAGGCATTAAAAGGATGCCGAGGTCATTTCACCTGGGTCGTTTCAACCTTCCGGGCGAAACTCTGGGCTGAATGTCGCCCTCGAATTTGAACACCAGCCGGCAAGAATGACCTGCGCGTCACCTCCACAACACCCAACTCCATATTGATGGGCGAAAGTGTCAA
>JALRGY010000013.1:297-7539 GCA_023253325.1 Candidatus Nanopelagicales bacterium
CAGCAAGAAACTCACAATCCCAGTACCGTGCGGCACACGTTAGACCAACCCTCGTCGCCGAAGTTGGTGAAGACGACTTCACCCTGTGCTCCGCTGTAAGTTCCAGACCCCCCTGTGGGGCGGGTCGGGCTCGAACCGACGACGACCGAATTATGAGTTCGGGGCTCTAACCAGCTGAGCTACCGCCCCCTGAGGGATCCCAATCCTATCGAAAGTGAAATGTCTTGAGCATGACACGGGTAACGTGGCCATATGCGCTCACCTTTTCGCCGTTCTCTCAGCTATGCATTTGTTACCACGCTAATTGTTGGGGGGCTCTATGGCACTTCAATGTCGTCCGCCTCAGGTCACGCGATCATTGACTTGGAGGGGCAGGATGCAGTGGTCGGGGCCACGAGTGCCATGAAACTTGAAATTCAACATGGATGCGCAGGTGATAAACCTGGGGTTATTGAGGTGCAGGCTTTCGTGGGCAAACCGTGGCGCAAGATTTCACCTTTGCCCGTTGCAGGCTGGACCTCTGAAGTTAAGCGCCAAAAGAAGGGTGGATTTCATGTCACATGGAAAAATCAAGGAAACCCAATCGCATTTGGCACTCCAGTCTTCTTTCCCATGAAAGTCTCTTGGCCCAAGAAGCCAGGGACCTACGGCATGACCGTTTTCCAACAATGTCCCGAGAGTTCCACTCTCTGGAACACGAAGTTCACCCCTGCGACGGCCAATGCCCCGTCACCACCATTGACACCATTGCCAGAGGTAGAGGTCATGAAGCGCCCAACCGGATGACGCTAGGCGGACGTTCGAGCCGCCTGACTATCCAAGAGTTGGACAAAAGCATCCGTGCTGAGACCGTCACTGAGTGCCGAGCGCATGATGGCCGCCTGGCTTTCCGGTGCGAGGCCGCCAATGGGTTGATCTCTATCAAGGTTGGTGGGAAATGGATACCCTTCAGCACATGCTGCGACCGAGTTGTCCAGCTCTTCTGGCGTCAGCGTCCCTGCAAGCGACATTTCTAGGAGGTATGGGTAGACCGCTTCGCACATTGCCTTGCGATCCACAGTCTCCATAGCGCGACCAAATGCAGAGGAAACTTGGAGCAGGTTAGCCATCCGCTCGATATCGGCTGAATGGTTTGTTCCTGCACCGTGCATCAGTGCAGGATTGAAAAACAGGGCGTCGCCCTTGTTCAAGGGAAGTTGAATCATGTGACGGGCGAAGTAATCCTTGATCTCTTGATCCCGCCAGGCTAGATAACTCAGTGGGTACTTTTGTGAGTTAGGCAGCAGCATTGTCGGCCCACTTTCCACCGGCATATCGCAATGGGCGACCGCTCCCTGCAAGGTCAAAAACGGTGAAAAACGATGCACATGGGCCGGGAATCGTTGCGATGACTCATTAGTTTGAAAACCCAGATGGTAATCGTTGTGGGGTTCTTGCGCTTGACCCCCGGGGAACACCAAGTTCACCTGGGATGTCACTTGATAGTCCGGTCCGAGCCAAGACTGACACGCGGTTGCAATTGCCTGATTCGTGTAATACCGAGCAAACACATGTGGCGAATTGAGGGCCAATTTCTGCTGGGCATTCCAAATTCGACCATTAGCTCCAGCTTTACCAAAGTGGTCGCCCACGGGTCCGCCCGCTTCACGTTCCTGGGCCAAAATATCCATGAATGCCGCCGTTGCCTGATCAATCACTTCAGTGTTGGGATAGGCGCCTTTGAGAACATAAACTCCGGGCCCATAATTCAAGGCCTTGGATAACTCGGCTTCGATCTCACGCCTTTGATTGGGATCGTCAAAATTCAAATGCGCACAGTTATAAATGAGAACGCCCTTGTCAACCCCTGATGCCAGCGGAAATTCATCGAGGCTGGTTTCCTGAGTCACAACTTTTTCAAAATCGCTCAGTGACACGTCCCTTGAACTCATCCAAGCAGCTTCCGTGATAGTCATGATTCCCTCTCCTTCGATACGGTCGTTACCTTGCGGTCAGGGGCTCTAATTTGCCGGTTTCCATTTCTCGTTTCAACATGTGTAAATAGTCTGAGACAGAGTAGGAATCCAATTCAAGAATGGATCGAGTCTGTGTGCAGTCAAGACTTGTATCCCGTGGCACTGCTGCTGGAAACACTCCCTCGGGAGGAACAGGCCCCTGGGTGATCAGATCCGGGCTGAGTCCAAAAACTTCAGCGGCCAGCAGCGCCAACTCCATGCGCCCTATTGACTCGTTGGCCATTAAATGGAAGGTTCCCTCGGCCTCTCGCTCAATCATGCGGTGGATGATCGCGCCAATCTCGGTCGCATGGGACGGCGAAGCAACCATGTTGACGTTGTCATCGATCCACACCGTGAACTCATTACCTTGGCTCAACTGCTCAATCATCGTCGTGACAAAAAACCCAAACCCGCAGTCCTGTTGGCGTGGGCCTTGATCTGCCAATCTGTGCTTTCCAAGGATTCCGCCCACCCTCGCGATGGAGCCCAATTGTTTGCGATCTTTGACCACCATCTCCCCAAATGCCTTGAGAACTCCATAGATGTTTAGTGGGTTGGGTGGTTCATCCTCGGGAACCATGTGACCTGTTCCATCCATGACCCAATCCGTGGAGATGAACACAAATGGTTTGTCGCTAGCGGCGTTGCTCAAATTCTGAGTTGAAACGACATAGGAGTCGTAGGCATAGCGCCGATTGTTTTGCATCACATTAAAGTCATTCAGAATTGCACTATGCACGACTGCGTCCACGGTTCCCACGGCAGCATCAACTGATTCCCTGTTGAGGTAGTCCACTTCGACCCATTCCCACGGGAAATTTCTTTCAAGGGGGGCGCGAGTGGCGATTACCGGCTGCATGCCGAGCTGAGCAAGGACCTCGACCACATGGGAACCAACAAAGCCAGTACCCCCGGTGACAAGAACCCTTTTCACACTAATTGCTTCACTTTCACCGGTAGGCCGGTTGCGAAGGACTCCTTTGCGGCCAGTGCGACTGCAATCGGTGCGCGGGCTTCTTGTGCGGTCACGGGCGAAACTCCACCGGACTGCAGATAATCCCTGAAGGCTTCCCACTCGTGGAGATATGAATTGGTGTAACGCTCAAGGAAGAAATACGGCAATGGAGTCGCCTGTGTTCCCTCGGCGTTCATGGTGAAGCCTGTGTGCATCATTGGATTATCAGAAACAGCCATTCCTTCGGAGCCAAATACTTCAACCCGCTGGTCATACCCGTACTTTGCCTCGCGACTGTTATCGATCGTTGTGAGTGTTCCGTCTGCATGGGTGAGAACGACGACTGCGGTGTCAATGTCTCCCGCCTCACCGATTGCCGGGTCAACTCGCACATCACCTTTGGCATACACCTCAACAATAGGTGAGCCCACGGTGTAAGCGGCCATGTCAAAGTCATGGATCATCATGTCGAGGAAAATGCCGCCGCTCACCTTGATGTATTCGATGGGTGGCGGTCCTGGGTCACGACTCGTGATCCGCGCCAAATGTGTGTCCCCGACTCTACCTTCCCGTACTGCATCGCGAACAGATTTGTGCGACGGATCAAATCGTCGATTGAACCCGACCATGAACGGCACTCCTGCGGCTTCCACCTGCAACAAGGCACGATCGACGGCTTCAATGTTCAAACTGATTGGCTTTTCACAGAAGATCGCCTTACCTGCAGCGGCACAGGCCTCAATGAGGTCAACATGGGTATCGGTGCTGGTACAAATAGCAATTGCATCTATATCGGGGCTAGAGATCAACTCCTGCACGGTTCGCGCATCAACACCAAACTCTTTGCTGACCGAATCGGCAGCGCCCTCATTAACATCAGCTACTGCCACGAGATCTAGCCCAGGGATCTTTCGAGAAATGATCTCGGCATGCATTTTTCCAATGCGACCGACTCCGGCCACGCCCATCCGAATTGCCTTGTCCACCCAGAATTCCTCTCAAAGAACTACTCATAAATTATTGCTACGCGCACTAACAGAATCACTCACTCAAACAGTGATAATTAACTTGCACGACTCATTTAATCGGTGGTCAAAGTTTCTATCTCATGGGCCAAGGCGTCAAGCTCGGCGCCACCTGCCATTGCTCGCACCAGTTCCTCACGAGAAACATCCGCGCGCTCATACTGGGCAATCATCTTGCCGCGATTGAGCAGGAAGAAGCGATCACCAACGAGGAAAGCGTGATGGGGATTGTGGGTGATGAACACAACCGCAACACCGCGTTCCTTTGCTTGGAGTACATACTTGAGAACCACACCAGACTGCTTCACGCCCAGGGCGCTGGTTGGTTCATCAAGGATCAACACTTTGGCGCCGAAGTGGACAGCCCTAGCAATGGCGACAGCCTGACGCTCGCCACCCGACAGAGTCCCAACCGCTTGGTCAGGGTCCCTGATGTCGATCCCCATGTCCATCAACTCGGTTTTGCAGGAATCCTTGGCGTACTTCGTATTGAGACGGCGGAATGGGAACACGCCTTTCGTTGGTTCATTGCCCAGGAAGAAATTGCGCCAAACACTCATGAGCGGGACGGTGGCGAGATCTTGGAAGACGGTGGCAATTCCTTGATCAAGTGCATCACGCGGTGACGAGAAGTTCGCTTTATTGCCTTCAAGTAGAAAGTTGCCGTCAGATGGCGTGTAAACACCACTCAGGATTTTGATGAGTGTCGACTTGCCAGCGCCGTTGTCTCCGAGAACACAGGTAACGGTGCCTGGGTCAACATGCATGGACACATCGCTCAGTGCAATGACACTGCCAAAGCGCATGGTGACACCGTCAAGCCGAAGTGCAGCAGTGTCAACAGCGGTGTTGTCGATCGTCATTTTCGACCTCCCGAGAATCGTTTACCAATAACGCTATTGGTCAAGACCGCAACGAAGAGAATCAATCCGAGGAACAGCCACGACCAGTCCGTGTTCCAGCCTGCGTAGGCGATACCGATGAAGGCCATACCAATGATGGCGGAACCAATGGATGCACCGATTGCCGAGCCGTAACCACCCGTCAGGAGGCAGCCACCGACAACCGCGGCAATGATGAACACAAATTCCTCACCGACACCCTGGCCTGCCTGCATAGAACGCAGGCGCATCAAACTGATGATTCCAACGAGTGCTGCCGATGTCGAGGTGTACATGAACAACACGATTTTGGTCCTGTTAACAGGGACACCCGTGTTGCGTGCGGCGAGCTTGTCACCACCGACGGCAAAAATCCAGTTGCCAAATTTAGTTCGCGTGAGCACCCAGGTCGCAATAACGGTGAGGACCACCCACCAAATCACCGCAACCTTGAACCCATATGGCTGCCAAAGTTCAGCAGCAAAGACTGCGCGTGCGCTTTCAAAGCCTTCACCCTCGTCAATGTCCGCGACACGCACGGTATCTGTGAGGAGTTTGGTGACACCCAGGTTCACTCCGCGCAGTGAGAAGAACATGGCGAGAGTGACGATGAAGGACGGCAAACCCGTTTTAACCACAAGCCAACCATTGAGCAAACCAATGCAGGCCGCGAAGACGAATGTGAGTGCAATAGCTGGCCACACCGGAATGTTGTATTCGCTGATGAGCAGGCCCGCGAAAAGGCCAGAGGTACCCACCATGACACCTGCGGAAAGATCAAACTCCCCGCCAATCATGAGAAGGGCTACGGCTACTGCGACGATTCCTGTTGTGGCAGCAACGTCGGTCCACCGTGCGGCCCCGTTAAGGCCGACGAAAGTTCCTGTCGTATCAACCGCTGAGAAGAAGACATAAACCACAATCGCACCCATGAGCGCGCCAATTTCCGGACGACGCATGACCCTGACGAATGTGCTACTACGAGCTAAACGCTCATCACCTGCTGCGATTGCGGTCGACATATCTCTCCTGTGATTACTGATTGAGGTGTGTGGGTGAGGCGCAATGCGCCTCACCCACACAATCCTTTTTCAACGGACTAGCGAGTACCGTTTGTTGCCAGCTCTTGTACGAGTGCGGCGTTGTCCTGAACAACGAA
Organism: Candidatus Nanopelagicales bacterium; assembly: GCA_023253325.1. Lineage (GTDB taxonomy): Bacteria > Actinomycetota > Actinomycetes > S36-B12 > S36-B12 > UBA4592. The sequence goes on from JALRGY010000013.1 coordinate 6,315, forward strand.
ACCAGGACCGGTGTACATCGGCAGACCGCCACCCAATTCATGCCCATTGAGCAAGTTCAGGTAGAGAAGCGCAACGGACAGGTAGCCCTGTGCGTACTGCTGCTGATCGATTGCAAACATGACGTCGCCATCGGCGATCGCCTGCACTGCATCACCCGAGAGGTCAACCGTGCCGATCATGATGTCGCGGCCTGTTGCCTGAGCTGCTGGAAGTGCTGCAGCGGTAGCAATGTCAGCGTTGAGTGCGAACACGGCATCGATTGAAGGATCTGATTCAAGCTTTGCTTGGATCTCAGCCTGGCTCTTTGCAAGGTCAGCAAGACCTGCTGAGAGTTGGAGGTTTTCAACATTGCCGAATGTTTCCTTGGCTCCGTCGCAACGCTCCTGGAGACCAATGTTGTTCTGCTCCTGAATTGGGCAGAGAACCTTGGTTGCACCTGCTTCTTTGAACTTGGTGCCTGCCTCGCGGCCCGCGATGATTTCATCCTGGCCAACGTGGGTGAATGCGCCGAGTTCCCTGAACACCTGGCTACCGGAGTTCATCGTGACCAATGGAATGCCAGCGGCTTCAGCCTTGGCCATTGCGTCCTTGATGGCATCTGGGTTCGGTGCTGATACTGCAATAGCATCGCAACCACCGGAGATGTCAGCCTCAATGAGCTGTGCTTGAGCTTCAGCATCGTTGTTGGACTCTTGGTAATCGAAAGTCACACCGAGGTCTTCGCCAGCCTTAACAGCGCCAGCCTTAGCAACGGACCAGAATCCGCCGCCATCACCGTGTGTGACCATGCAGATTTTCATATCTGCATTGGAAGTATCTGCAGCTGCCGTGCCGCTGTCCGCAGCAGTGTCTCCACTGTCGGAGGAACAGCCAGCGAGCACGAGTGCTGAAGCAGCCGCAATGACGACCGCAACTTTGCTTACTCTCATGGGTTTCCCTTCTCTATGCACCGGGTGGCGCAATATTGCACATAATTTTTTTCGCACAATTGTGAACGACCAATGCCAAGACGGAAATTGGAACGTTCCAACATGGCAATAATGGTCTGATCCATGGGCCTTGCACAGGACATTTGCTAATGAGTTATCAAGTCGTTATCAACCAGCACTCCATGGAGCCGACTATCTCCCGCGACGTTGCGTTTTTAGACCCTGATCCATGGCTTCCCGCGCCCGGGTAACAGACTCCAGTGAACTGACCTCGGGGACCCCAACCTGCCAAAAT
>JALRGY010000013.1:7549-28245 GCA_023253325.1 Candidatus Nanopelagicales bacterium
GCACGATCGCCACGGTGCTTGTGGCTTTCCGGGCAGTGATCAGGGCCGCTTCGAGTTCCGCCATGGAAGCAACCGAAATTGTCTCGGCGCCCAACGATCGTGCATTGGAGGCGAAATCAACGCGAGCTGCGCTGCCCGTTCCTGTTGAATCACGCAACATGTTGTTATAGGAGTAACCCCCCTGCCCTACTTGCAAACGTTCAATGACCGCGAAGCCCTCGTTATCGCACACTAAAAGGATAAATTTTTTGCCGGAGAGTACTGAAGAGTAAATATCAGAATTCAACATTAAATATGAACCATCGCCGACAAAAGCGAAAACATCGCCATCGGAAGCACCGGATGACTCTGCATGAGCCATGGCCGCACCCCAAGCTCCTGAGATTTCATAACCCATGCAACTGAATCCATACTCGCAATCGAAAGTCCGAATTGCCTTGGATGCCCAGTTGATGTTCAACTCTCCTGGCAATCCCCCTGCGGCTGTTAAAACGTAATCAGCCTCAGTTGCCTGATCATGAACTTTGCCAATTATCTGCGCGTAGCTCGGAGGCCAAACTCCGTCAGGGGAAACCCTAGATTCAACAAAATCAAAAAAGTCCTGGCGAAGTCCCGCGGCAACTTCCAGCCATTGCCCCTCGCTGGTGTAGCCGCCCAGCCCTTGCGAGATTTGTTCCATGCATAACAGAGCATCACCAACTACTCCGACGGCTGAATGCTTAATTGCATCGAATCGAGCGGCATTAATAGCGAGTATCGGGGTGCTTTCGGGGATCAAGGTCCAGGAACCTGTGGTGAAATCCTCGAGGCGCGAGCCAATTGCAATGACAAGATCAGCCTGCCTGATGAGCTCATTTGCCGGGTTTGCTCCCGTGACCCCAACTGCCCCCGTATACATGGAATCACTGGCAATCAGACTCGATTTTCCCGCGACCGTCTCAACAACGGGAATGCCATGGGTGTGCGCGAACTCCGCTAGTTGCCCTTCAGCGAGTGAGTAGTGAACCCCCCCACCTGCAATGATCGCAGGTCTCTTGGAGCTCTTGATCAAATCAATTGCACTCGCAAGTTGCTGAGCATCTGCCCCGTAGCGGGGAATGTGGTGAACCGTTTCGATGAAGAATGACTCAGGGAATTCATAAGCCATGGCGGCGATGTCTTGCGGCAATCCAATGAATGCCGGACCGCAATCGGCAGGGTCGAGCAAAGTACTCACCATTTGAGGTAGTGAGGTCAACAGTTGCGCGGGATGGCTAATTCGATCCCAGTATCGAACGACCGGCTTAAATGAATCATTAACCGTGATGGTGGGGTTACCAAAGAGTTCCACCTGCTGAAGCACCGGATCAGGCAGGCGACTGGTGAATGTGTCACCACTGATGAACAGCACAGGAAGCCGGTTAGACATTGCCACACCAGCAGCCGTAACCATGTTCGTTGCACCTGGTCCAATAGAACTCGTTGCAATCAAAACCTGCCGGCGCTGCTTTGCTTTTGCATATGCCGCTGCGGCTAATCCCATGCCCTGTTCATTTTGTCCTCGCCACACTGGGATTTCATCGCGGTGCTGTTCGAGGGAATGACCCAAACTCGTGACATTGCCATGCCCAAAAATACCGATCACTCCTGGGAAGAGTTTTTCGGTAGCACCATTAATGTCGATTTTTTGCGCAACGAGAAATCGAACAAGTGCTTCAGCGGTCGTGATGCGAACTGTAGTCATGCAATCTCCTACCAAGTGACTTGTGAATCAATTTCCTTCGGGTGCCAATGAAATAACGGGTTCCCACGCTCGTGTTTCCCATGAATTGATCAGCGCCTGTTGCACGTTGACGACATCGACAGCCTCGGTAAACGAAGGTGAGAACGATGTGTCATTCACCAATGACTGGAGGAATGCCAAGTCTTCGATGGCAACCAAGTCCTCAAAACCAATGTTGTTCGCCTGACCCGGCGCGAATGCACCGTGGTAAGGGAATCGATCTCCGCCAAAGACAGTGGTGAATCCACTGCTGAGGTCCTCGGTGAGGCGATACACACTTAATTCGTTGAGTCGCTCGAGGTTCCAATAGATAGCACCCTTTGTTCCATAAATTTCGAATGCATTCTGACTTTCTGGGCCCACCATTGTTCGACTTGCCTCGAAAGTTCCAGTCGCACCAGATTCAAAGGTGCACAACATCGATGCGAAGTCTTCATTCTCAACAAGACCCTTGGGGTCCTCTGGCTTTCCGCGACCGTAATGACCAGCTGCACCTTCTTGCGGTATCGGGCGGTGGGTGATGGTCATATTTTTCATGCCAACAACCTCAGAGATTGGTCCTGCCAGGAATTGAGCCATTGAAACAGAGTGACTCAAAATATCGCTTGTTACGCCATAGCCTGCCTGATCCAAGTAGAAGCGCCAGGTGAGAAGGCCCAGCTCGTCGCTGCCATACATGGACAGGAAACGACCACGGTAATGGGTAATTTCACCGATCTCACCAGACTCAATCAACGACTTCGCATGTATCACGAGTGGTGCCCACAGGTAGTTATAACCAACACCTGACTTCACACCCGCTGCGGTTGCCGCGGCTAACGCAGCCACTGCGTGTTCCGGCTTGCCACCAATGGGCTTCTCGCTGAAGACGGCTTTGCCTGCTGCACAGGCGGCTTCGATCATGGGTATGTGCATCATGTTGGGTGAAGTCACCCACACTGCATCGACACGGGGGTCATTGACAGCCTGCTGCCAATCCTCGACCGCTTCAAGGAAACCAAAGTCTTGGACCGCGCGCTCACGCCGTGAGGCATCAACGTCTGCACACACAATGAGTTCAGGCTGCACATCGCGATCAGGGAACAGTGACGGAATTCGAAGCATAGACCGACTGTGAGCTTGTCCCATCCAGCCAAGACCAAGAACAGCAATACCAACTTTTTTCATGATTCATTTCCTTGGACTCGACCGTGCGCGGATGTATATGGCAAACGTGGATCAGTTCCCTGGGCCTCCCAGGTTTCCCGGATCCAATGATGGTCGGGATCATCGCAAAAGGCCATAGTTCGGTCCTCCGCTGGGCCTGCCAAGACGTTCAAGAAATACATTGGGTATTCCGGTGGCGCGATGGTGGGTCCGTGATATCCCTGTGGGACCAAGTAGGAATCCCCATCTTTGACCGTGACTGATTCATCGACCGAGCCGTCCACCGTGTAAACATGAAAAGTGCCAAGTCCCACGGGGTCCCCGTGTAAGGACTCTTCGCGCCCAATGCGGAAGTAGTAGATCTCTTCATTGGTGGCAATGCAGCCGTCAATTCCATCGTGGCGGTGGGGTGGCCACGACGACCAGTTTCCACCCGGAGTAATGACTTCGCACACATTGATCTTGCGCGCACTGGTAAAGGAATCGGGTGTTGCAATGTTTGTTACCTGCCTCGAGGCTTTTCCACCACCCCGCACTTCAACCGGGACCTCCTGGGCCGGCGTGTAGCAAGCTGGGTAGTCAGATTGCGCGCGCGCTGTGCACACTGCGACTTCGCCAGCTGCCGCGGCCATGGTTACCTGCGAACCATTGGGGAGGTACAGCCAATCCGAAACTGCGGCAAAGACTCCCTCGCGACCATTGAGAACAAAATCCCCGTGAGTCGTTGTGAGCGCAATATTTTGTGCAGACAGGGGAACAATCACGCACTCATCAGCGGGGAGCTCAAATGTGATGGCCTCTCCTGCATCAAATCTGTACACCTGCAGTCCCGAGTAATTCCACCCTGCACTCTCAACAGTGATATCCGTTTCTACGTTGCCGAGACTCGAGGTCCCTGCGGGTAAATACCAACTCATGCGCCCTCCTCCATGTGTACAAAGTGAGCTGCTGCTTTTACTGCCTTGGGAATGTCATTACCCCGTGGGTAGAGCAACGCCCGGCCCACAACAAGGCCCCGAACATTTGGTTCATCCATGGCTTTTTTCCAAAGATCAAATACCTCTTCGGTTTTGTCTCCTGGATCGCCACCGAGCATGAGAATCGGCATGGTCGTTGCAGCCGCCACAATTTTCATGTCTGGACTTGCTGGGATTTTGAGCCAGGAGTAGGCAGAAGATGCACCGAGCCCGGATGCAATAGCCACAACTTTGACCAAACGCTCCGTGGACTGATCAAGGTACGCACGGCCTGATGCGTCTTTCAAGTACGGCAGGGGCTCAAGCAAGCACATAATTTTGTGGTCGGCCAAGCGACTTGTCACCGCGCCTGCCCATTCAAGGGTTGAGGCCACGCCTGCGTCGGTGTCCTCGATGCGTAGTAGCAATTTGCCGCCATCCAGCCCGTAAGCGGCGATACGCTCGGGGTCATAGGCTGTCATGCGATCGTCCAATTCCCATGAGGCCCCAATGATTCCGCCGCGGTTCATGGTTCCGATTGCTAATTTCCTGTCCAGAGCACCGATGTACGCCAACTCCTCCAAGACATCAGCGCTGGCTAATACGCCATCAACTTCAGGCATATCGAGGGCTTCTTTTAGCCTCGACAGCAAACTGAATCTGTCTGCGACGGCCAATGGGTCACCATCGACAGCAAGCATGCCTCGAGCAGTGTGATCAGCCGCGACCATCAATAGGTTGCCATCGGCACCCAAGATGGGCCGCCTGGTGCGATTGACCAATGCACTGCGAAGGTCCTCCGGGGCCCGAAGGCGAGCCTCAAGAATCCCCAGGTACTGCTCACGGGTTAACGCACTCATTTACTGCTCCCTGCTAGGCCTCGACTGTTTTTTGAGATTAATTCGCGCACTTGAAGTTCGGTGGGCATGTCATCTGCGCACGATAGTTGTCCAACAACATAGGCCCCTGCGGCGTTTGCAAACTGCCCGATCTCGGTCAGAGTCCATTGCGATAAAAGTCCATGCACTAGTGCTCCACCGAAAGCATCTCCTGCGCCCAAACCACACACAAGGTCAACGGTCACAGGGTCGATGCGAACGCGCTCAGAGTCACTTGCGAGCAGAACTCCGCCGCCACCCATTTTCACCACTGCCAGTTTTACTCCGAGCGCCAGCAATACATCGGCAGCTTTATCGGGTTCACTCTCGCCAACGGCCATGTCGCATTCAGTGCGGTTGCCCACCGCAACCGTGCAGTAATTCAGTGCCTGACGAACTTTTTCACGAGCGGCAAATTTCGATTCCCACAGTGTTGGGCGGTAGTCCAAGTCAATAATTGTGTGCTCGGCTCTGCCCCGCATTTTGGCCCACGCTTGTGTGGCATCAGCCGTTGATCCCTGCGCAAGCGCACCCGCGCTAATCCAGAAAACTTTCGATTCCTGAATAGCGCGGTCCATTTCGGGGGTAGGGATTATTGATGTATCCGGTGCGTTATGCCGATAAAAAGTTATTTGGGGGTCCTCGGGCGGATCTAGTGCGGCGAGCACCACGGGCGTTTGCGCATCGAGTTCGGTGCCAATAAAACTCGTGTCAACATTCCAGCGCGACAACTGCGAAATAACGTATTGCCCGAGAGCATCTCCACCCACCTTGGTGAGTGCAGCTGCCTTCAACCCGTATCGGGCAGCGGCAACGGCCACATTGGTTGGCGAACCACCAACGGACTTGAGAAATGTTTGTGGATCAAGAAACGATGCACCGATCTGTTGGGCATACAGATCGACACTGACACGCCCCACAGAAATAAGGTCATGTTTTTTCATTGAGTCCTTTGCGGTCTTAGACACGCGAGGCAACCTTTGGAGCCACGGTTTCCTTCAAGTAATTGAGGGAATTTGTAACTTGCTCAATCGGACCTTCGCCTTCACTGGGCATTCCAGCGGTGATGGCCGTGTCCTGTTCAATGACGTACCACCCTTGATACCCACGGCTCTCAAGCGTTTCAATGACTCCGGCGATATCGACGTCTCCCTGGCCAAGCTCAGTAAAGAGGCCCTCCTGAACGCCCTGCATGATGGATTTTTCTCGGTTCATGACCGGCGCGACCTTGGACAGGTCTACGTCCTTGAGGTGCACGTGACCAACTCTGTCAAAGGCTTCTTTGGCAAATGCCACGGGATCCGTGCCGCCGATGGCCAGATGCCCGGTGTCCAGGCACCAATGAACATCGCAGGTGTCCAGGACTTTCTGAACATCCGAGTCGGTCTCGACCATGGTCAACACATGGGGGTGCATCACCTGCTCCAGACCGTGCTCCGCGCAGATTTCATCGACAATTCCAAAGATTTTGTTCATTTGCTTGAGTTCTTCAGCCGTTGGCGGGTGCGGCTCGGACCAACCCCAATCTGTAACCGGGGCCGAAATGAACTTTGTGGCGCCCGCGGCCTGGAACAGCGCTGCTGTGGCCCTAGCCTGCGAAATAGTCTCGTTTTCCTGGGACCGGTCGTGCACCACGAGGGGGGTGAACCCGCCAATGAGGGACATATTGACCGTATTGAGCATTGCCATGATGGCGGCTGGTTCCTCCGGGAGAAATCCTGGAGCGCCCAACTCCGTAGCGGGAAGACCCAAACTAGACATTTCCGACAAAACCCGTGGAGTAGGCAACATTGCCCCCCAACCAGGGACCTCACAGATCCCCCAGGAAATTGGGGCTGACGCAATTCGGCTGAGAAAATTCGACACCGGGGTTCCCTTCTTGGAACGTTCCAACTAGTGTCCTGATCGTGTCACATTCACCGAGCATCGCGCAAGCCGGTTCCAGAAATATTGTGAGAGCCCCATCACAGACCCAAAATGCTAATACCCGATCAATCCAATCCGGCATACCCCTAATCTTGGGCAATCGCACTAGGCAAGTACCGGTTGCTCACGAAGGATGCACCCATGGCAGGCCATAAGCCAACGATTCACGATGTCGCCGCAAAGGCGGGCGTGTCCAAATCCTTGGTCTCCCTCGCACTTCGCGGGTCGGACAAAGTCTCCGCGGAAAGCCGTTTGGCCATTGAGAGTGCCGCCGCCGAGTTGGGCTATAGACCAAACGCAGCGGCCCGCAGCTTGGCAGACCGAAGGAGCCGAGCAATAGGTGTTTTGGTCCTCGATTTCAATAACCCGATTTTCGCCCAAATCCTTGACGGTGTGCAGCAGGTCGCTGGAGTAAACGGATACAACACATTGATCGTTACCGGTTCATCCGATCCGGTGCGGCAGGAATCAGAACTTGCTCGTCTACTTGAGTTCCAAGTTGAGGGACTCATTTTGATTGCCCATCGGCTCAGCGCCGAAACAATTACACGAATTTCCGATGAACGCCCTGTCACAATCATCACGCGAAATGATGTAACCGGTGCCAATGTCGACACAATCAGCAACGATGATCAAGCTGGCGCGCGCATTGCGGTGGAGTACTTGATTACTCTCGGGCATTCGCACATTGCACACGTCACAGGAGGAGATAATCAAATTTCGCGTGACCGTGAAAAGGGTTATCGCGATGCAATGAGCACAGCAGGGCTTCGAGAAAACATCCATGTCATCCCAGGAGATTTCACGGACTCAGGCGGATACCGAGCGGCCAATGAAATATTCGAGGGCCGCCCTGAGTCCACTGCAGCATTTGTCGCGAACGACCTGTCCGCACTGGGAGTGATGGCGGCTGCCGCAGATTCAGGCCGCACCGTTCCCAACGACTTCTCGGTGATCGGCTACGACGGCATGGCGTTGGCATCACTGCGGACGCTCAACCTCACCACCATCCAGCAGCCCCTCGTGGAAATGGGCAGACTTGCAGTAACTCAGCTATTGAAGCGGATCGAAACGCCCAATATTCCCAACGTTTCCGTCCAAGTTAATTCCCAACTTCACAGAGCAGGAACATGCGCACCGCCAAGTCATTAGATCAAGCAACAGACATAATTTTCTTGTATAGGCGAGAAAAAAGCTCTTGGTGTTGTGTATTTTCTCCCCATGAGATCTAAGTTCCTCGCATCTATCGCCGCCGCAACACTCTCGATACTTTCCATGTCGAGCATCGCCGCCCACGCGGAAACCTTCACTTTGCAGGGAGCAAGTTCCACGGGGCTCGCCGGGGTCAGCCCGTTCGCCATGCCTATAAGTCCCACAACTGATCGTGTGTTCTACAGCGGAGGAATGTCAGGGTGGTCCATGGCCACCTGCACCGTCGGTGGCACCTGCAATGGCTCCACATTGCCCTTCGGGTTCGGCACCGACTACACCCAAGTAACACTCCAAGACGGTTCTCAACGCGCTTACTTCATTGAACCCAGCCAATCGGTAAAAACCATCACAACAGCGCCGGTTTCCTATGACGCCGCAGGCCAGCCTCAACTTGGTGCCGCCACCTCATTGGGCATTTCATCACCTGCCGGCCAAAAAGCATGGGGAGTTCCCGACTCAGTTGTATTGCCAGATGGTCGAGTGCGGTTGTACTGGGTTGCCATGCCTGATGGAAATATCGCCTCAAAGACCCAACCCACAACGAAACAGCTCAAGTGTCTCTCCAAGAAGTTGAGCAAAGCCCGCGTCAAAGCCATCTCCCGGGGAGCAAAAATTTCCGCAAAAGACAAAAAAGCTCTGAAAACGTGCAAGATCAATCTGTCTTCATTGAGCTCGGGATCGGGAGCTGGAGCAAATGAAGTAATCCTCAGTGCGACTTCCACCGACGCCACGGGCACATCATTTGTTCAGGATGCTGGGTTCCGCTTCACCGGCGGATATGTTGACTCGGCAATCATCCAAGCTGATGCAGGCAATTGGGTCGCTCTGGTTTCCACGGGCCCTGGTGCTCCTCCCCAACGTCTCTACGCGGCAACGTCAACCGACGGCCTCACCTGGGAAGTCAACACCAAGGCACTCACGGGGACAAACGTGAACAGCCTGGATCCCACCGCGGTCAAGACAGGAACGAACACCTGGCGGGTTTATTACTCACAGTCCCCTGCCTCGGACCCGTTCTCGAATCACAAGGTCGTTGTAGGGAACCTGACCCTGAAATAGTCGGCCATCCCTATGCTCAACCCGTGAAAGCTCAACCTGTGAAACGCGCCCTAATTCATTCAGAGACTGACCTCGCTCATGAATTGGGTTATGTCGGCGACTGGTTGGAGACCCATGGATATGAACTAGTTCGAGCCTTTCGACCAGAATCGGTCGAGAATGAATCATTCCCGGATGCCGACTTACTCATCAATCTTGGCTCCCTCAGTTCAGCGGTCGAAGGTTTCACCACAAATGCAACAGAGAAGGAAATTGCTGCGGTCACGGATTGGATTGCCGCAGGAAAGCCCTACTTGGGTATTTGTTTTGGTGCACAGGTGATGGCACGGGCACTTGGTGGAAATGTTGAGCGACAGCCAGCGGTTCACCGAGGCTTTGAAACAGTCGAGCAACCACTACAACTTGGCCCATGGATTCGCTGGCATGAGGATTTCATCACCGACCCAGGGTCGGCCGACATTGTCAGCGAGACCGAAGATGCCATCATGATTTTCAGGTCTGGCAACGCGTGGGGCGTTCAACCCCACCTGGAGTTAACACCTGACACGCTTAGACGTTTAGCTCAAAAGACAGGCGTCGATCCAGCAGAAAGTACACAGCTAGTCAGCGAGCTCGCCAATAATTCGACGGCTGCCAAGAATTCCACCTTTGCCCTACTCGACCACATAATTAAAGGACAATCATGACCGCTCAAAGAATCTCTATTCCACGTGATGAATCAGATGACTACTCTGCGGCTGCCGCGGCGACGAGGCGCTCGTTTCTCGCGGAACGAACAGGGTCGGATCTCTCCCACACCGGTAGTTTTTCATTTGATCCATCGGGGCTAGCGGGAAATATTGAAAACTTTATTGGCGTTGCTCAGGTGCCTATCGGTGTCGCTGGGCCGCTTAAAGTCCAGGGAGAACACGCTCAAGGAGACTTCTATGTACCGCTAGCAACAACCGAAGGTGCACTTGTTGCCAGTTACAACCGCGGCATGCGAGTGATCCACGAATCTGGTGGCGCAACCGTCACCGTTTCATCCGATCACATGCAACGCTCTCCTGTCTTCCTGTTTGACAGTGCGCGATCGGCCCGCGACTTTGGCCTTTGGATTGAGAGCAACCTTGATCAGATTCGATCAGTGGCCGAGGCAACTACCCGAGTGGGCAAACTGAAATCAATCACGCAGTTCGCAGTCGGTCCGTTGCTTTACCTTCGCTTTGACTACACGACCGGCGATGCCGCAGGTCAAAACATGGTGAGCAAAGCAACGCTCGCCGCATGCAAATGGATCACTCAAACGCATCCTGATCAACCTGAATTCATCCTTTCGGGCAATATCGACACGGACAAGAAACACTCACAAATAAATATGTTGATGGGTAGAGGCAAGCGCGTCATCGCTGAAGTCACAACTCCGCGTGAGGTACTTGAGCGCCTGCTTGGAGTCACACCTGAGAAACTCTTTCGTGCGCGTCAAATCTCCCAAGCAGGCGCATTTCTTGTTGGGTCAGCAAATAATGGTGCCCACGCTGCCAACGGATTGACCGCGCTCTACATGGCAACGGGGCAAGATGTTGCCAACGTGTCAGAATCCCACGGCGGCCTGCTCTACACCCAACTACTTGACTCCGGTGATTACTACTGGTCGATCACACTGCCGTCCGTCATCGTCGCAACGCGCGGCGGCGGTACGGGGCTCCCGACCCAAAATGAATGCCTGTCGTTACTTGGTTGTCTCGGCGATGGCAAATCACAAAAACTCGCTGAAATTGTTGGCGCCACCGTGCTTGCAGGTGAAATATCCTTGGCTTCAGCGGTCATCGCAGGTGACTGGGTCACGGGTCACGAAAACTTGGGGCGTAACCGTTAGCCAACCTTCAGCCTTGATAGGGCGGATAACGATTCCTACGCGAGGGTCAATCTCAGAGTTCGCTAGCCCAAAGAGCGAAACCGCCATGCTCGGGCCTACCCTTCCAGAAAGACACAACTTGAATATCGTATTTCTACGGTATTGGTAAAAACACTGAAATTATTGTCCTGAGGCAGACTGCTAGCGTGACCACATGAAAAAAATTCTCATAGCTACTCTGTCCGCACTTCTCCTTCTAACTCCCGCCGCAGCAGCACAAGCCCAGACCCCTGTAGCCAAAAAGAATGTGGGGATCACGGGAATGTGGCTTGGGACCAACTCAGGTTATGAAAACGGTATTTACAAGTCCAGTCCCGTTCGATACACCATCACCCAGGTCAATGGCGTCGCATTGACCGGGATCAAGTCGTGGATGAAGGGCGATGGCACATGGAGCGACCCTGAAACCTTCCAAGGCGTGCTTTACAAATCAGGTGAGTTTCATGCCGTTGATAATGATGGCTACCTAGTTGGAAAACTGATTTCCCCAACCAAGATTCGGGCCACCTACCTTGAAGCCGGCGAAGATCAAGGCGCCCTTGTAACAGTTCTAACCAAGGCTAGTAGGGATGCGCGTCGATAGGGGCTGTCCGGGCCGGTCATCACAATTTAAGTGATGACAGGAAAACTGAGCACCCTCAGGGGATGACATCAAATGTCACACCATGAAAGAAGACGCAAAGGGCTTTCGCACTTGATTGTTCGCTTACACGGCATTTCTCAGGCATGGACAATGAATTAGCCTCTGATCACCTGACGTAACTTCCCGCTGCCCTGGTCTTGCTGAGGACTTGCCGAATCATGGAAAATGTTCACAGCACTAACCCCTAGCGAGTCAAAGAAACGCCTGACTCGCTCTGATACTTCGTGTTCCACTTTTGGTTTCTCGAATCCCGCATCGACATCAAGCCGAATCGAAATTCCATGGGGATCGCGTCCCACCACTTGGTAGCGATGCACTCCGGGTGTTTCTTCTATCACCGAGCCCAGCGCCAATGGCAAGATCGAGACCCTATGCTCGTCAGTGCCTTCCAATTCCAATACATCATTTGTGCGTCCTTCAACGCTAAGCGAGGGCAATACGCTGCCACAGGCACATGTATCGGGGAACATGGTGACCCTGTCCCCAAGGTCATACCTGATAATCGGCTGAACCCGATTGGCCAGATTTGTCACCAACACGGTTGCAGATTCCACACCTGCCGGTACCGGAAGGTGATTCTCATCAACGGCTTCCAAGACATACCAATCCGCATTGACATGAAACCGGTATTCCTCGCATTGCATTGCCAACGCTGGCACTTCAGTCGCCGCATACCCCTCGGTCAATGGACAGTTGAACACCTCATTTATTTCTTGCCGGGTTGAAGGAGTGAGTAGCTCACCTGCACACAAAATATGCAGGGGCGTGATTCGTAATCGACCGGAGCGTTGTTCTACTGCAAGTAGCGAAATGATGCTGGGATAGCCACTAATGAGAGTGGGATTAAAGGAATTAAGTTCCGCCACAATTTCATCGATAGGACGCAAGACAGATATAACCCGAGTCCGCTCGGCGATCAGCGGACTAAAACGCCTTACTCGCTCCGTGAGTGCCGCCGCGCCATAGTGCCCGCCGGTGGCAAATAATGCGGCAGTTCGCATACCTCTTCGTGCCAGTTGCACGAGATTGATTCTTGTGACAATTGCTTGAGGGCGGGTTCTTCCCATCACGTTTATCACATTCCACGACTGATCATCCTGCAACAGGATCGCGGGCTCCCCAGTTGTTCCTGATGTTGTCATAACCATGTATTTACCCAGATACAGATCTCCTACCCGGTCAAGATTGCTGAGGAAATTCACTTTTAGGTCTTGCAAGCGCACTTCCGGATCAGTCACCCAGTCATCAAAGGACCCCATCAATGTTGCTTTGTCAATACTTGGCAGTTGGGCAATGTTCTCGATCTGTTGAGAAACACCCTGATAAAGGTGACGGTAGAGAGGCGAACTAGATCGGGCGTGATGCACCACATCATTCAAGCGTCGGTTTTGCATCGCGTTCATGTGTTGGGAGGAGGAGTGAGCAGTGACAAACGCGTCTGCCAACGTCCAAACCAACGTGTTGGATAACTTCATTTGATGCCCCCTTCACCACAAAAGTAACAATTTTTTTGTGGCGAAGCCTGCTCAGGACATAAATTTGCTCAGCCCTTACACGGTCAATATGTCGCGCAGCTGGCTGGCTGAACTTGGAGCCGTGCGTCGGGTTTGCCGCTGGGTTCAGCCACCGTTAGTGGCTGACAGCGATCTCGAGCAGGATGATGAGCAGGCCGACGAAGCCGTAGATCAAAGCGTTGCCAATGCGGCCCGCCGCACCGTGGCCGGCGGACCGACCGGCGTAATAGCCCCAGAGGAGCAGACTCACGAGTCCAAGGCCGGAAGTAATTCTGGCTGCGGTGACCAGGTCCTGACCGATAGCCCACAGTGCAATCCCGATCAGACTCGGTACAAGGGCAACGCATGCGTACTGAAGCACTGTTGAGCCAAGATGCCGGTAGTCCTCACGTGCGAGCAGTCGGCGCTGACGCACTTGCACCTCGATCGCGCCCGAAAAGGAATGTGCGATCGCGACCATGATCAGGGGACCGATAGCCAGCACAAGGAAATCGGAAAGGCTAACGGGGTCGCTCTCGCTCGCGCCATACTGCACGACGTCCATTGAGACAAGCAGGATGATGGTCGCGTACACGATATTGTGCGGGTCGAAGAACGAGCGGCGACGTGTGTGGCTGTCCATTTGGGTCCTCAGTGTATTCCGAGGAATCGGCTGGCGCGTTCGGTGGCGCAAACTTGTTGTCATCCCTCAATCTAGGTCGCTTTATCTGGTCATGCACGCTATGAACAGTCATAGATGGGAGAGGAGGGAACCATGCGGTCCCCGAGCCCGTCGTACGGAAAACGATAAGGGAGTTGCGATGAACAGCACGATGGACAACACGATGGACGGCAAGAAGCCCCTGTGGCGGCGGTGGACGGTGCTCGTGCCGGCAGGACTCGTGGGGGTCGCCGTCCTGGTGATCGCGCTCGCAGCCTTCCAGCCGTGGAAACTCGTGGTCGACGAGGTCGTGGACGAAGCTCGTCCGACCGTCACCGAGACAAACCTCGTGTTGCCAGAGTCAATCACGCCCCCACAGCAGGAGGCAGCGGACGCTGCAGGAGGCGAGCCCCCTGCCCCCCAATCGGCCCCAGAACCATCCCCTGAGCGGGTGATCACAGCCCGCGGGGAGTTCATCTCACATGAGCACGGGACCACCGGCGAGGCACGGCTGATCACGCTCGCCGACGGCAGTCGGGTCCTAAGACTGGCGAACCTTGACACCTCTAACGGCCCGGACCTGAAGGTTTGGTTGGCTGCTGCACCCGTTATCGAGGGAGAGGACGGCTGGTTCGTATTCGATGACGAGGAGTACCTCGACCTCGGCCCGCTGAAGGGCAACAAGGGCAACCAGAACTACCCGATCCCGGCTGGCGCGGACATCTCCGACCTCACGAGCGTGACGATCTGGTGCGATCGATTTAGTGTGTCCTTCGGGGCAGCGGACCTGGTGGGCGTCTAGCCGAGCCAGGTCGACTGACCGTCCCGAGAGCATCTATGACCGCTGTACAACTACAGGCCACATAAGAAACCCTGAAACACAAGCCTCCAACACGAAAACCCCTGCCGGAGCAAGGGCTTCGCTTTGCTCCCCCATCTGGACTCGAACCAGAAACCCTTCGATTAACAGTCGAATGCTCTGCCAATTGAGCTATGGGGGAATGAACGCTGAACTTTACCAACCGAACGTCCACAGAAATCTTTGGGTTAGATACCGAGAGTAGAACGCAGTTCAGCCAGGGCCCTGTCGGCACTTTCCCTGACTTGCGGGTCCCTAGCATTTTCCTCGCTGTCAAATTCCAAGACCCAAGAAATGGAATCCCCCAGCGGTTCTCGCCTGCCTATGCACACCACAGATCCGGCAATGTCGAGGGGTACCCGCTCCCTGATAACGACACTTGCCGTAACCCTGTCCCGGACCAAAGGTGGCATCTCACCGAATGGATCAAGATGGATTTTGGTTTGCTCCCCCTGCACGGTGACGAACATGAGCCACGGCTGCTCCCAGGTTGCTTTTGCTATTTCCTGCCAAGGAATGCGCTGGGGACGTGCATCGGTTGCAAAGTAGATCGCGCGGTCCGTAGCAATGACATCCCTGGGTTCATACCCTTTCGGTCCTACTCCATGCGCCCTGATCCGCTCCCCCTTTGGAATGTTGAGCAAGACGGCAGACTCTTTCAGTTCCTTGGTTAATTTCACTATGCCTCACCAAAAGAAATTTCCCGCAAGCTGCGTCGATAACTTTCTAATGCAAAAAGTTGTTGCATGATTTCTGGTGAATCACCGTCTTCTTCAGCTCTAGTGAGTTGACCCTTGAGTTCATCAATCCGACGTGATGAATCAATTTCCAGGAGCCTGGCAATCATGCCCACTGCATAACGTTCATCCGTGCCTGCTTCGGCTGGCATTGGTTCGACCGCGAGTTCCCGCACCGTTGAGCGCACTTCATCATCGGGTGAAGCGGCAAGAACTGCGTCAATCCAGGCCATGTCAACGAGATTCGCGGAAGGCCCACCAGCAGCAACGATTGCCAAGTGAACTTGTTCCGCCTTTTCATGCGTGAATGCTGTTGGCTCCAAACTCTGGTACCACTCACTCACGGCACCGGGATATTGCAGCGCAGCTTTGAGCGCTTCACGTTCGACGGATGCGCCAATGGGTGATCTGCTCGTTCGGGTTGGTTGAGTGTTCTTACCCGTCACAGCTCTACTCACCGTGGCGGGATCCATGCCCAACCATCCGGCGAGCCGTCGTGCGTACTCTGGCCGCAGTGAGGTGTCACGAATCTTGCTCACGATTGGCGCGCTCTCTTTGAGCGCAGCGATTCGCCCTTCAGACGTGTTGAGGTCATAGGTTGCCAGAACGGATTTAATTGCAAACTCAAAAAGTGGAACACGATTCTCAATTAGTGCCTGGACTGCAGCGTCTCCATGCTGCAATCTGAGATCACACGGATCAAGTCCAGATTTTTCAATTGCTACGAAAGTTTGTGATACGAATCGTTGGTCTTCTTCGAAAGCTCGAAGGGCCGCTTTCTGGCCGGCTGCATCGCCGTCAAAAGTGAAAACCACCTGACCTTTCATGCGATCGTCATCCATGAGTAGACGACGCAGCACCTTGATGTGTTCGGCGCCAAAGGCAGTACCGCAAGTGGCGACCGCGGTGCCCACACCCGCGAGGTGGGCAGCCATGACGTCGGTGTAGCCCTCAACGATTACCGCCTGCTGTTCTTTGGATACTTGTTTGCGTGCAAGATCAAGGCCATAGAGAACAGAACTCTTTTTATAGATAGGTGTCTCTGGGGTATTGAGGTATTTCGGCCCCTCATCATCGTCGTACAACTTGCGAGCACCAAAACCGATTACATCGCCGCCGAGATCCTTGATGGGCCACACCAACCGCCCACGGAATCTGTCATAAACACCGCGATTTCCTTGACTCACCAAACCACCAGCGAGCAGTTCCTGCTCGGTGAAACCCAACCCTTTGAGGTGGCTGGTCAGCGCATCCCAACCTTTGGGGGCGTATCCGACACTGAAAGTTTGGGCGGCTTGTCCATCAAAGCCACGATCGGCGAGAAATGCGCGACCTGTCTCTGCTTCCGGGCTGCTCAATTGTGATTGATAAAACTCAGCTGCTTTCTTGTGTGCCTCAACTAGTCGCTTGCGCTGTCCCTGTTGTTTATTTGGAGCCGCACCGCCATCCACATATTGCAGGGTGACGCCAGCTTTGTCTGCCAACTTCTCGACCGCCTCAGTAAAACTCAGGTGATCAATTTTTTGCATGAAGCTCAGCAGGTCCCCACCCTCACCGCACCCAAAGCAATACCACATGCCACGACTGGGTGTGACGTGAAAACTGGGTGAGCGTTCATCATGGAAGGGGCATAAACCCTTGAGTGAGCCACCACCTGCGGGCTTGAGACTGACATATTCCCGAACGACATCATCGATGCGGGCGCGCTCACGCACCTCAGCGATGTCTTGGTCACGAATCCTGCCTGCCACGCTGGCAGTCTATGTCTGGCATTGCTCATGGGTCCATCCACGCACCTTCCGAACTGATTCCTTGTGTCAATGCATTCCACCCTCCTTCACAGGTGTTCACTGGTGCCATGAGCCAACAAGCCTCACCCGGTAAGTCACTCGACATTGACCAAATTCGCGCGGATACCCCCGGCTGCTCCCAGGTTATTCACCTCAACAACGCTGGCAGCGCCCTTCCACCGTCAATCGTTGTCAAAAGCATGATCGATCACCTCCGACTCGAGGAGCAGATCGGTGGGTACGAGGCACTCCAGCGTGAGAATGCGCGGTTTGAGCAGATCTACCGATCAATTGCCACTTTTCTTAACACCCAACCTGGAAACATCGCCCTGACCCAGTCCGCCACGGAAGGCTGGGATCGAGCTTTCAGTGCGATTGCTTTCACGCACACCTTCACCTCTGACGCGCGAATGCTGGTGTCATCCTCCGAGTATGCGTCCAACGTTCTACCCATGATGCAGATTGCCGCACACACTGGTGCCAGCCTTGAATTCATTCCTGACAACGCCGAAGGCATCACGGATCTCAACGCGCTAGAAAGCATGCTCGATAGCCGCGTTCGCATCGTTGCCATCAATCACTGTCCGAGTCAAAACGGATTGATCAACGATGTCACTGGAATCGGTGCGCTCCTGAAACACAAGGGCTCGCAGGCCTGGTACCTCGTGGACGCGTGCCAATCAGTCGGACAACTCCCCGTCGATGCCCCCGCAATTGGTGCTGACTTCATTTCAGCAACTGGTCGAAAATTCTTGCGCGGCCCGCGCGGAACCGGGTTTCTCTACTGCTCTGATCGCGCCGTGACCGAACTCGAACCATTCCCCATCGATCTCCACTCCGGGCGGTGGACACCGACGGGATATGAATTACGCGAGGGGGCGGCCCGATTTGAAAGTTGGGAAAAGCCCTATGCCGCTCTGCTCGGACTCGGAGCTGCCGTGGACTACGCCCTCAATCTCGGGATTGATGCGATTGCAGAGCGCATTGGAATGCTCGCTTCCTACACGCGCCAACAAATCAAGTCAGTTCCCGGCGCAAGCCTTCTGGATCGTGGCAAGAACCTGAGTGGAATCGTGACTTTCACTGACGCAAAGGTTGCCCCACACGACATAGTCGCACGATTGCGAGAGTCTGGTGTGCATGTCTCACTAGGAACGGCTGACTACTCCCAGGTTGATTACTTGGCACACGGTATTGAGTCGCTCATTCGTGTTTCACCCCACGTGTTTAATACAAATGAGGAAATTGATTCGATGGCTAAGGCTGTTCAGTCGCTTGTGCGGTAACTGCCTTGTGGCATCGAACTCTAACTGCAGTATTTCTGATGCCACGCCATGATGCTGACATCGGTCAGGCTTGCGACCTGGTCTATGACGACTCGGAAACGTTGAGCATCACTGGTTGCTGATTCGTAGGCTGGACGTAGCCACACTTCGATATCACTACCGTCGGTCTTGGTAAGAGCCTGCACGAGCTCAGCAATAATTTCCCGTTGGCGCGCGTACTCAGCATCAGCACCTGCGCGATTCATCACCCACTTCACCGCTACCGCTTTCATCACGGAGACTTCATCGCGCACTTCATCTGGCACCACCAAATTGGCGGAATAGCGAGTCAGTGGGCCGTCGCCATATTCGGACTGAGTCGCAATTTGCGCGGTGACGCAGAACCGTCCAATCAGATAACTCGTGAATGTCTTGAGTTCGGCCAAGCTGCGCATTGATCCATCAAATGACGACGGCCAATAATCCAGAGCGCGGAGTCGCCCGAATGCCTCCATGAGTTGGTCAACACTGGTTTCCGGGCTGTAACGTTCGTGCGCAATTGAACAAAGACCTCGCACTGTTTCGGGATCATCAAAATCCTCAATCGAGACAAGTGAACCGTGAATGGCATCCTCAAAATCGTGAACCGAGTAGGCGACGTCATCAGACCAGTCCATGACTTGCTCTTCCAGGCAGGTTCGCTCCCCCTGCGCACCTTCACGCAACCAATGGAACACTTCGGCATCATCTTCGTAGTAACCAAATTTAGGGTTCCCTGGTTTGCGGCCCCATGGATACTTGCACGATGCATCAAGGGATGCACGAGTCAAGTTCAAACCCGCCGACTCGCCCTTTGAGGTGAATACCTTGGCTTCAAGTCGGCTAATGACTCTCAGCGTCTGAGCGTTGCCCTCAAAGCCACCAATGTGATCGGCCAATCGGTTGAGTTCCTCTTCACCATTGTGACCAAATGGCGGGTGCCCCAGGTCATGGGCCAGACCTGCAACTTCAACAACATCAGCATTGCATCCCAGGGCATCTCCCAGTTCCTTTGCAATCTGGGCGACTTCAAGTGTGTGGGTGAGTCGGGTACGCGGAAAGTCCGCAACCCCTGCAACCTGAACCTGAGTTTTTGCCGCCAGCCGCCTTAGGGCAGCGGAGTGCAAAACACGTGCGCGGTCACGGGCAAAAGGGCTCCGCACAGTTTCTTTAACCGGTTCCTGAACTGGTCGAGCACAGTCACTCTCGGTGTAGCCCTGCGGAATTCTCACGACCGTCACCCTACTTGACCCCTGATTTGACGAGTTTGGATTTACTGGTTACCGCTTACATTGCAGCTACTTCTGCCGTGCACGACCGTGCTAAACGGTGATGCCCTCAAAGATTAGCCAGGCGCCAAAAGCAAAAAATAGGGTTGCGGCACCGATTTTGATGACCCGTTCGGGCAGGGACTTACCCAGTAGGGCGCCCACTCCAATGGCAAGGGCGTCCGCGGCAACCATTCCAACGGTTGATCCGACCCAGGTGCCGAACCAGCCTTCGGTCGTGGCCAAGGTAACCGTAGCCAGCATCGTTTTGTCCCCCAACTCGGCGAGGAAAAACGCGCCCGCGACGGCAAAGAACGCAGACCTAGAGATACGGCTGGCCTTGTTTTCCTCGTCCTCACTGAGCTGGTCGCCACGCAGCGTCCACAGCCCAAACAGCAGAAAAGCGATGCCCGCAATGATGTTGATTGGCCCGACCGGCAGAGCGAGGCCGACCACGTTGCCCAGGGCGACTGAGAATAGGTGCACCACTGCGGTCGCTGCGGTGATGGCCCCGATGACTGTCCAGAACTTATAGCGGGTGGCGAACGTCATCGCCATCAATTGGGACTTATCTCCGAGCTCGGCGATAAAAATAACGACGAAGCTGAGAAGGAATGCGCCCATCAGACGTTATTTTCCTTTTGGCCTGTGCCAACTTCCGTTGTGGCCGGTTGATGACAGAGTTTCGCGATCATGCGCTGTTTGCGTTCATGCGACCGCGCCCGTTGCAGCAGCGACACATAAGGTCGAGAAAATTCCATTCAGGAAACAATCTGGGGAAGTTGCCATTGTGTGTACAAATAGTGACGAACTAATCCGATTGATTCACGGGCCACATATTCCGAGGTGAGCGAAGTCGCTCCCTCAAGGATTGCTGGGGACATGTGGGCATCGATGCCGTACTTGCCCGCCGTTACCTGTGAGCGTGCCGAATGAGCTGGGTCTGTAACGATCGTCGCCGCACTCCAGTTCAGATCCTTGAGCAATGTAGCCACGACAGCAAGGGTGCCAATCGTGTCGGTCCCTGTCGGCTGAAAAATAACGTCGGATTCTGGGACACCGAGACGCTGCAACTCAGCCTTGGACTTCTCGAAACCCCGCTGAG
>JALRGY010000140.1 GCA_023253325.1 Candidatus Nanopelagicales bacterium
GGATTGACATATTCAACAAGTCCATGATCAATTAACTCAGTTGCTAGAATTTCGATATCGCTGACTGGCCGTTGAGTTAATTCGGCAATATCAACTATCGAGTGGGCACCGTCAGCGTAGGCAAGAATGTGCGTCCGGAGCAGGACCTCATCTGCCACGGTACGGGCGTGCATGGTGTGATATAAACCGCGCTTACCCAATTGCGGCTCACCCTTAATCGGGGTCTGCAGGTATGTGGATGCCTCCAATTCAGCTATGCAGTCCCTAACGAGTTCAAACCCGCCCTGTAAACCAGCGGGAGTAACAAATTCAAGATTGTCCAGGGACGTGTGGTACTGAGAATACTCACCGTATTTAGTACGCATTAAAGAAATTAGTGGCAAATCAATCCCGGGTGCGCAGTATTGGCGTTCATCACTACCACGATCAAGATAAGAATAAATAACGGGCTTTGGGGTTCGCGAGACTACCCGGCGGGCACTTCGATCAAGGGGGGTATCACCATGCCGCGAGGCGAGATAGGAATAGTCGCCTTCGTCGCCGATACAGGTTAAATTAAATCCGGCCACAACATTGGACCTGAGGTGTTCCAAATTGGAATTCAAATACGTGACGGCACCTATTGTTTCCGGAATAAAGACAAATCGGTAGGTGTATTTGCGTGATTCCATGTTGAGCAGCCAGCGAGCCACCTCGGTGGCTACCACTGGTCCAGAGAGCTCGTTATTTGCCAATGAGGGGTGACACACATATGTGGAGATGAACACCTCCGCAGTGGATTGCCCAGGAAGCACAAATTCACCATAGGTGAGTGACCCCGGAGCGAGTGTGGATTCAATAACAGCACGATAGGTGCCAGGAAGCAATGCATCCCGTTGTTTCTGGGTTAGGCAAAAGCCCCAAGTCCGATTGTAATAACTGGTGACGTAAGGAATTGCATCAGGCAATTCAGGATCTGAATGCAGATGTACCTGTAAATCTTCCAATGAGATTTCACAATCCACCGGTTCGGAATAACTGACCACATGCACGTTGTTGTTCTCAAAATCAATGATTTTGTTTCCGAGCGGATCAATCAGGTACGCCTCAGTGATATTCCATTCGTTCGGAACCACCCAATCAAATACCGGAGTCCCAGAAGGGACCTCGTGGATGGTTAACTCAGGTAGGTACTCACGAAGCACATTCAGGGTTTGTCGAACTCCGTCACCGGTCAAGCTGCGGGGGAACGGCCAAAGGCGCCTTGCAAGGGAGTGCATGAACTCGCCCTCGGAGGGAACCGATTGGGGGGGAATCACTCGCCTAGACTAGCCACACCATGACCCGCGACCACAAGGCACGAGTGCTGATCATTATTGCCACTTTGGGGCGACGACCTGAGTACCTCGAACAGACGATCCAGTCAATTCGATCACAATCGGTCCAAAGCGACCTAGTTTTAGTCGCTCCGCCCGAAAATGTCCAAATCCAAGCCATTGCGGCCCTCTATTCGATTCCCCTGATTCCAGACCCAGGATCACTACCTTTGGCCCTCAATCGTGGCGCTGAGGCCCTTGAGCCCCATCATGAGTATCTGAACTGGCTCAATGACGATGACTACCTAGAACCAGGCTCCATGCAGGAGGTGCTTTCCGCTCTAGATTCGAACACCAATGCCGTCGCGGCCTTTGGGTACTGCCGCTACGTGGATACCGAAGGTCGCGAACTATGGCTGAGCAAAGCCGGAAGTCTTGCGCCCAAGATCCTGCCATGGGGACCCGACCTGATCCCCCAGCCCGGAATGCTCTTGCGCGCAGATGCGTGGCGTGATGTCGGTGGGGTCGATCCTTCATATGACCTAGCCTTTGATCTCGATCTGTTACTACGGCTCAAAAAGATCGGGAAACTAATCTGTGTTAATCGCGTTGTATCTAATTTCAGGTGGCACCCAGATTCACTGACGGTCGAGGACCGAGATAAGAACTTGAGGGAGTCGGAGCGGGCGAAACGAGCCGCTCTTCCAAAGATTCTGCGACCCGTAAGCAGGGTGTGGGATGTGCCAGTTCGCGTGGCAATTAAGTTCGCAGCGCGAAGGGTCACCGCGAGGACGCAACGGTATTCATCAGGCAATGCACATGACTGAGGTGTACGTCAGTACCGTTTTAGGTCCTCGCACAGGTGGTCCTGAGGCTGTTCACCAACTTGTACACTCATTGCGATCACACGGTGTGCAAACATTTCTCATTCCCATGCGCGGGTCTCGAGGTAAGTCTCCTCACTCCGATTACCGCATTTACGACTTTGACGTGGTCAGTGAAGTACCGCCAAAGAAAGATC
>JALRGY010000141.1 GCA_023253325.1 Candidatus Nanopelagicales bacterium
CCCGGCGGGCAAACCCAACAAGGGCGAACCCAGGTGGAAGCAGCCCTCGATTAGCCAGGTCGTAGATAGCAGGCATAACTTTCTTGCGGGATAAATCACCCGTAACACCGAAGAGAACTAGCGCGCATGGGCCTGCTATGCGGGGGAGTCGTTGATCATCTTTGGACCTGAGCGGATTGACATAAGGCATTAATTGGCGCTTTCCTCATCGATCGAAACCGCTAATGCATTGCTCACGCTTTCTAATAATTCAGTCCATGCTGTGGCAAATTTCGCTACCCCGTCGGCTTCGAGGCTTTCACAGACTAGTTGCTGATCGATTCCATGATGTGCAAGTTCTGCCCAAACATTGGTGGAAGCCGCGGCCGTTCCTGAGACGGTGTCTCCAATAAACGTCCCATGGTCGGCAACCGCGAGAAGCGTGCTCTCGGGCATGGTGTTCACACAACCGGGTGCTACTAGATCGAGGACATACCGGGTGTCTGGATATGCGGGATCCTTGACACCTGTTGACGCCCAGAGTGGACGTTGGATCTTGGCACCTTTCAAGGATTGCCATTTGGGTGATGCAAGGTGATCTTGATGTGCTTGCCAAGCGAGTCGAGCATTGGCGATTGCCGCCTGCCCACGCAGCGCTAATGCCGAAGGTGTACCAAGGAGGGTCAACTTGGAATCGATATCAGTGTCCACGCGACTCACGAAGAAGGACGCAACAGACTCGATGGTTGAAATATCGATACCGTTCTTCTCCGCTAACTCGAGACCCGACGTGTAGGCGTCCATGACCTCTTTGTATCGATCCACGGAAAAGATCAATGTGACATTGACGCTTATTCCCCGCGCAATAACTTGTGTGATGGCAGGGAGTCCCGCTTTGGTGGCTGGAATTTTTATGAACAAATTTGGGCGATCGACTAATGCCCACAAATCTTGCGCTGATGCAATTGTGCCCTCAGCATCATGCGCAAGACGGGGATCAACTTCTATCGATACCCTGCCGTCGACACCACTTGACGAATGGTAAACAGGTGCGAAAATATCGCAGGCTGAACGCACGTCATCGGTGGTAATAAGCCGAATCGTTGCATCGGCATTAAGACCATTCTCGGCGCATTGCTTTATCTGATTGGCATAGTCGCTGGATCCGTTTGCAATGGCGCTATGAAAGATTGAAGGATTCGTGGTGACGCCTTTCACGGCGTACTTGTCTATGTATTCAGCCAGATTGCCGCTATCGATTCGGTGCCGACTCAGATCATCTAGCCAAATGCTGACGCCTGCTTCGGTGAGTTTCTTGAGAACCTTGTTCATGATCAACTTTCGTTTGCTGTTATGCGATGCGGGCGATGGTTTGTAATGCAGCTTGAACAACGGCATCAGGTGTTAAGTTGAATTGGGCAAAAAGTTCAGGTGCTGAGGCGCTAGCGCCGAAATTATCTAGACCAACAACTTCGCCTTGGCGGCCGACATAGGAGTACCAGCCGAAAGTGGCCCCCGCCTCGACGGCAACGCGTGCTCCTATTGCCTCTGGCAGCACGGATTCTTGGTAGTCAGCGCTCTGTTGATTGAACCATTCGAGGCACGGCATCGAGACAACGCGGCTGGTCACGCCCTGTGCGAGAAGCAGTTCCCGAGCTGCGAGTGCTAATTGGACTTCCGATCCCGTTGCCATGAGAATGACTTGGGGTTGAGCATCGGAGACGAGGACATAAGCCCCCTTGGAAACGCCACTAAAGATTTCTGAGCGCGAAGGCTGCGACATGACTGGTAAATCCTGTCGAGAGAGTACGAGTCCTGTTGGTGCCTTCATTGCTAGGACCTGTGCCCACGCCGCAGCCGTCTCGTGGGCGTCTGCTGGACGGACCACATTGAGTCCTGGAATCGCCCGAAGTGCCCACAGGTGTTCAACCGGCTGATGTGTAGGGCCATCTTCACCCAAGCCGACTGAATCATGTGTCCAAACAAAAGTTACGGCTGTCTTCATCAAAGCGGAGAGACGAACCGCGCCTCGCATGTAATCACTAAAGACCATGAAGGTTCCACCGAATGGTCGTGTCAAACCATCGAGTGCGATGCCATTGAGGGCGGCACCCATGGCGTGTTCTCTGATTCCGAAATGAATATTGCGGCCAAAAGGTGACGCAGTGTCAGAGAAATAGGGCAGGAAACTTGGAGAGTTATCAATCCAGGTGTTATTGGATTCGGCCAAGTCAGCGGAGCCGCCCCAGAGTTCGGGCATGTGTGGCGCTAGTGCGTTAATGCATAGTCCGGAGGCTTTTCTCGTGGCCATCTTTGAATCGTTGTCAAAAGTGGGG
>JALRGY010000142.1 GCA_023253325.1 Candidatus Nanopelagicales bacterium
TCCCATTAATTCTGCGATCATTAACCGTTACGTTCTGGATGACGAATACCTGTCCCAAAAACTGCATGTTCACCAAGCCAAGGGAAAGTATCGCGCCCTCGGCAAATATCTTCTTCGGCGGAATTCCCGAGTAAATGCTGACATCGTGCACAACACGTTTTATTTGCCTCACGGGTTGATTGGTTATTCAGGGTCAAAACGGATTGTGACAATTCACGACATGATCCCTGAAATGCTTCCCAAAACTCGGCGGCGATTAGATCTACTCACTCTCAAGGGAAAATACATTCGACAGGCTGACCACATTGTTTGTGTTTCTGCCTCAACCCGAGGTGATCTCCTTCGGTTGTATCCAGACATAAAGGCACCCATAAGTGTGGTGCACCATGGAGTCGATCCGATCTTTACACCCGGAGTCCCTAAGTGGAGCGATCTCCCTGAGAGCTACATATTATTTGTGGGTAATCGAGGTCAATATAAGGATGCACTGGTCTTGCTCAAAGCCTTTGCACAGTTCACAAAGGAATTCCCGGTAACAACGCTCCTTTTCGTTGGAGGTGGACAGTTCACTTCTCAAGAATTAGGCCACATGAATTCACTGGGAATTACAAATAAAACACGGCACCGGATCTTGCCGGACGCCGAAATGAGTTCGGCTTACGGCAATGCACTATTTACAGTTTTTCCCTCTCGTTTTGAAGGGTTCGGCTTACCTGCCCTGGAATCCATGGCCTGTGGAACCCCAACCATTTTGGCGAACGCGACCTCCCTTCCCGAGGTTGGTGGCGACGCAGCCGAATACTTCATGCCCGGTGACCACGAGGAACTCGCGCAGGTAATGCTCCGCCTAGCCCATGACGTGACCCACCGCGATCTCCTTGCCCAAAAGGGTGTAGCTCAAGCAGCGTCCTTTTCATGGGAGCGGTGCGCCGTTGAGACTGCGGACGTATACCGACAAACGTTGAAGTAGCCTTAGGGCACCATGCAGCATCAAGCTATTCGGGCCGAACACGATTCCCTTGAGGGCTACCTCACCTCTGTTCTCACTTCCAAGCAACTCCAGCGGGTACTCCTGACGAACTTCAACCACTGGATATTTGCCCAGGGTGCATTGGCTGACACTGCTTTGGTTCTCAATGAGATGGGCAGCGAAGTGTTCCTTGCCTTTTGGGCTAGCAAAACGCCCATGCTGGATGTTGCGTGGTCCACGTCCCCAACACTGGCAACAATCTTTAGATCTCCCAGCCGGGAGCAGGGTGTTCAGCGAGCACTTGTGGAGAGTGGGATTCCTAAAGACAACCTGCTGAAACCACCGATCAAGCATTGGAAACCCCGAGGGGAACTTTCTTTACCCAGCGACTTGACTCGAACTAATATCCGGGCCATGCGGTACCGGGGCGCGGATCTAGGTCGAGCAATCCTGCAGGTTCACCCCACCTCCGAGACTCCGCTCACCGACGCATTTCATTGGCCACGTAAATGGGTTCAACAGGCAGCACGATCTTTCGCTTTTGTATTCGATCAGACTCTCGAAACAATCGAGTCACTGAATATCACTGCAATCGCCGTTTACAACGGCCGCTTCTTGCACGACCGCGCTGCCGCTGCAGCAGCGCAATCTGCAGGCTTACCCATTATGAGTTACGACCTAGGCGGGCTGGAAACCGATTTTGACCTCACGGTCGACGAAACGCACGACTGGGATGCGCTTCAACGTCGCATGCTTGCCATGTATGAATCCTGGGATCCTGATGAGAGGGACGAGCTCGGTAGTAAATGGTTCCTACAACGTACCCAGCATCTCGATCCTCTGAATAAGCGGTTTGTGGAAGTTCAAAAAATTGGGAAATCAATTGAATTGCCCCAAGACAAAAAGACGGTTGTGTATTTCAGTTCATCGGGAGATGAAATAGCAGAGCTTGACCTTGATTGGCAAGAATTCTTTGGTGGCCAAGAAAATGCTCTCAAAGTTCTTGCCCAAATTTGCCGTGAAAACGATCTATTTCTCATTGTCAGATCACACCCGCATAAGCGAATGAAACCAAAAGAGGACGTAGCTGAATGGATGGCTGCGATCGAAGAAATCCAACCTGACATTCATTTGGATCCTTTTGCGGATATTGACTCCTACACACTGATGCGCCAAGCAGATGTTGTTGTCACCTATGGATCAACCACTGGAGTCGAGGCTGCCTTTGCCGCTAAGCCTGTTGTTGTCATGGGGCCTAGCGCCTATGACAAACTCGGGACAGCGAGAGGTGTGTCGACAGTTGCAGGCCTGTCTGAAGCATTAAATGAGGAGAAT
>JALRGY010000143.1 GCA_023253325.1 Candidatus Nanopelagicales bacterium
CCAAAGGTGCGACACTCATGAAAGTCTTGACGAGCAATGACATCACGGCCGGAGATTTTGTACGCTGGGTGCGTCAAGTCATTGACCTTCTGGGACAAATTGTCACGGTAACGCCTGTTGAATCGCCACTTCACCAGAGTGCGGTCGATGCCATCGCTCACATGCAACGCGGTGTGATCTCTTATTCCGCAACAAACTGACAGCTGCCCATTCGGGTCACAATTCCCCAGAGATGGCTTGGTACAACTCCGAGACAAACCGCTCAACCCCCCAATTTTGGGCGAGAGTGGCTAACGCGAGTTCATCAGCGGGTGAGCTGGGTATGTCGAAATCCCATGCCTTCACGGGCAGACCTACTTCCGCGGTGATTACTTGTCGGGCACGTGCTAAATAGTCCTGGCTTTCGAGCAATTTGGAACACAATCTCGGTGTGAGCGGTTTCTTCGCATTCGGAGCGCCCGCTGCTGCGATTAATGCCTCCAAGTCACCAAAATGACTGATGAGCGTGGCTCCAGTTTTGTCCCCGATGCCCGAGACACCTGGCAGACCATCACTTGGATCACCGCGAAGAACCGCGAAGTCGAGATACTGACTTGGTGTGACACCGAAACGAGAAAGTACATCAGCATCTGTAACGGTAGGCCAACTCTCGATACCCCCATTGATTTGCAGCAGAATTGACGTGGATGGCGAAACCACCTGCATCAAGTCCTTGTCACTCGTGACAACCAAATTGGGACCGGGGTTTTGCGCGGCCACTGATGCTATGACATCGTCCGCCTCGAAGTCGTCGAATCCGATTCTTGCAATCCCACATGCATCGAGGATCTGAGCAATTGCCCCAATTTGTGGGCCGAGGGTGTCCGGGACAAGCTCTACGCCATCTAATTCAGCCTCTGGGACCTCTTCAACGCGGTGCGTTTTATAACTGCTCACTAGGTTTACGCGCCACTCAGGACGCCAATCTTGGTCCCACGCAGCAACCATTCCCGCGGGCTGATGGATTGAGATTAACTTTGTGAGCATTGAGAAGAATCCGCGCACCGCATTGTGCGGGTGACCATCGGGCGCCGTCATCTTTTCGGGCAGTGCATAGAACGCTCGGTAATACAAGGTTGCAGTGTCCAGGATCAACAGATTGCCAGCCATCAACCCAGTATGCCACCAGAGAATGGGTTCTCCGACACACTGGATTGGTCGGGTGATTACTCTTGGGTGATGGACATGAACAAGGAATATCCCACCCGTGTCGCCAGGGTGGGCCAAGCGCTCGCCGACGCTCATTCGTCCGCCATGATTGTCACACCAGGTTCAGATTTGATCTACCTCACCGGCTACAACGCCATCCCACTTGAGCGCATCACCGCGCTTGTCATCGCACCCGATGCAGCCCCATTCCTTATTGTCCCGCGCTTGGAAATTTCAACGGCACTCGCCAGCCCATTTGGTGACACTGGTTGGGATGTACTGGGGTGGGGTGAAAATGATGACCCTTACGCGATCATTCGCCAACGAATCCCGTCGCTCAATGGAGCGGTACTCGTTGACAACCACATGTGGGCCGAACGGGTCCTCACAATCCAAAAGGAGTTCCCGCAGGCTTCAATTGCACTTGCCTCCCCGATACTCGCTGAGATTCGGATGCGCAAGACGCCTTATGAATTAGACGCTTTGCGGGAGGCAGCGGCCGCCATCGACCGTGTTCATGCTCGTGTGGCTCAGGTCTTGCACGCAGGGCGCACCGAAGCGGACGTGGCCCGAGATATCAGCGAGATGATCATCGCTGAGGGCCACCAATCTGTCGACTTTGTGATTGTTGCATCAGGCCCTAACGGCGCAAGCCCGCACCACGAAGTTAGTGACCGAGTGATACAACTCGGAGACCCAGTTGTTGTTGACATTGGAGGCACCATGCCTTCCGGGTATTGCAGCGATTGCACACGTACGTACAGTGTTGGCGACCCTGGATCGGAGTACAGGGAAAGGTACGCGGCGCTTCAGCTAGCTCAAGAGAAGTCCACCCGAGCCGTGAGCAATGGTGCGATCAGTCACGACATTGACGCCGCAGGCCGCGATGAATTGGCGTCACACGACCTTGACCAGTACTTCATCCATAGGACCGGCCACGGGATTGGCCTGGACACCCACGAGGAACCATATATTGGAATCGATAATCCCACGGTCATCGAAGAAAACATGGTTTTCAGTATCGAGCCTGGCTTTTACATTGATGGTGTCCACGGTGCGCGGATCGAAGATATCGTGATTTGTACCGCCAATGGCCCTGAAAGCATC
>JALRGY010000144.1 GCA_023253325.1 Candidatus Nanopelagicales bacterium
TCTTCTTTCAATAGGGTTATCTGGAGAAGCCATCTGTTGAATTACTTGACCACCTCTATTTCCTACACCAATTGCAGCTATATTAATTAACCCATTTGGAGATGGATATCCTAAACTAGTAATTGCATGACTTGGTACTATATAAAATAAAGAAGCAGCAGATGCTTTCTTTAAAAAGTCTCTTCTTGAATTTTTAGGTTGGTTTTTTTTTGATTTCATAATTGAAAATACAATTTAGAACAAAAAAAATCAGAAAAAGTTTAAATAAAAAAGCCCCCTAAAAGGAGGCTTTTCTGTACTCGAGGCGGGACTTGAACCCGCACGAACATTACTGCTCATTGGATTTTAAGTCCAACGTGTCTACCAATTCCACCACTCGAGCGTTGAGCGAAAGACGGGATTCGAACCCGCGACCCTCACCTTGGCAAGGTGATGCGCTACCAGCTGCGCTACGTCCGCGTGCCCGGGCGAATCCGCAGACTCGGTCCCAAGCGACAGCAAACCTTATCTAACTCCCTTCGCGGGTCCCCACGCGGTCACCTTGAACGGAGGCGGCAGGCTATGGGCATGGCACTGGAACCCATGGCTCGATTCGGGAATGTCTTTGCCCGCGGTTTGATTCAGGTGTCGGAAGACTTGAGGGATCTGGAGCGGGGCGGGCGCTGGGCGGTCGCGGTGCCATTTGAGGGAGCTCCCGTACTGGCCCAGTTTTCGGATTGGTCCAGTGAGTTGCCCGAGCAAGGTCAAGTTGGTGTTTGGGGTGGAGTGCCCGTAGGGGATTGGCAAAGCTCGGTTGATCGAGATACCTATGTGGAGAGTGTGGAGAGCACTCGTGAGCGCATTGCGCGTGGCGATGTCTACCAGGCGAACATTTGTCGTGTTCGAAGCGCACCCTTACCTCTTGAGGCTGATGTCATGGCGCTGGACATGATCCTCCAGCAAGGCAATCCTGCCCCGTTTAGCGGAGCGTTACGACTTCCTTCACAAGGAATTCATATTGCCTCTGCGAGTCCTGAACTATTCCTCTCTCGCTCAGATGATGTGATCACGTCGGGACCAATTAAGGGCACCGCCGCAGATGCATCGGGGCTGAGCGAAAAGGATCGCGCAGAGAACATCATGATTGTTGATCTAGTGCGCAATGACCTATCGCAATATGCGGTGACGGGAAGTGTTCACACCGTGGCGCTACTAGAGGTTGAGCAACATCCAGGTTTGGTGCAACTCGTTTCGAAAATTGAGGCGACAATAATCGGAGGCACTACGTGGTCTGATCTTTTTTCAGCAACTTTTCCACCCGGGTCAGTCACTGGGGCGCCAAAGATATCGGCGTTAGAAATTATCCGAGAGTTGGAACCAGCGCCCCGCAGTTTCTATTGCGGTGCAATTGGCTGGATTGATGCTGAAAATAATACGGCACAACTGGCTGTTGCTATTAGAACTTTTTGGTTTGATCGGCACGAGCTTAAATTTGGAACGGGCGCAGGCATTACATGGAACTCTGATGCCCATGCTGAGTGGGAGGAGACGGAATTGAAGGCTCGGAACCTCACAAACTTGGCCGCGAAAGTGAGCAAAACGCCATGAGTGAATATTGCCCAACATTTTGGCTTAACGGTGAGTTCACCGATCAACCAATGATCTCGGTGACGAATCGAGGGCTGCTTGCGGGCCAAGGCATTTTTGAAACCCTCAAAGTTGCCAATGGAAAGCCACAGTTTATGCATCGGCACATGGACAGACTGATTCGTTCCAGTCAATTGCTCAATTGGCAGGCATTGGATGCAGATGCGATTGCAATTGGAATTCGAAGTTTGATTCAGGTCGATGCTGTGCCTGACATCGAATACCGCCTTCGAGTCACGTGCACGCAAGAGGAGGCATCGGCAATCTCTGTATTAATAAGTATGACTCGATTAAGCCCCTGGCCCGCAACAACGAGCTGCACGCTTGTCCCGTGGGTGAGGAATGAAAACTCAGCATTGACCGGTATCAAGACAACTTCGTATTTTGAAAATATTCTTGCCATGAATTGGGCGCAGAATCACGGCTTCTCTGAAGGGCTATTTGCCAACAGCCAGGGAAATCTCTCTGAAGGTGCGACGTCAAATATTTTTGTCGTGATGGACGGGGAGGTTGTGACTCCGTCACTTGCTAGTGGAGTGTTGCCAGGGATAACACGAGGCCTCTTACTCGACCATGGCTTGGCCCGCGAAAATGAACTCTCACTTGACGTACTAGAACATTGCTCGGAAATATTCCTTACCTCGAGCACGCGCGGCGTGCA
>JALRGY010000145.1 GCA_023253325.1 Candidatus Nanopelagicales bacterium
GAGCCGTTCTTTTCGCGGGTTCAACGGTAATTGTGGCGCTCCTAGGACTATTCATCCTTCGGATTGGGTTCTTCAACGGACTAGCGCTAGCCGCAGGCGTGACGGTGTTCATGGTCATGATGGCTGCGTTGTGGCTTCTGCCAGCGACGTTGTCGCTGCTGGGCACCAAGGCGCTTGGATTGCGGTTGCCATGGGGGACCAAGCCAGGTCAAGGCAAGCCTGAGGGCAAGCGATGGGCCCAGTACGGACTTGCGATTCAACGCCGGCCGTGGCTTCTTGCGGCTGTGTCGTTGATCATTGTCGGTGTACTTGCCATCCCGGTCTTCTCTTTGCGACTAGGTTTCGCTGACGCCTCAGGCAACGCTCCAGGCACTCCAACTCGCATCGCCTACGAATTAACGGCTGAAGGATTTGGCCCCGGTGTCAACGGCCCATTCATTGTGGCCGTTGAACTATCCCAGCCTGGTGATCTTCAGGAGTATGGACAAGTAATCGCTGACATCGAGAACACACCAGGTGTTGCTGCCACCAATCCTTCGACAGCCATGTTGCCGCTGTTGGAGCTTTCGGGTCAGGGCCTCAGTCCTGATGGCAGCGTGGGTGCTGTTTTTGTCACTCCCGAGACCGGTCCTCAGGATCAAGCAACGGATGAGCTCTTGACGCAACTGCGCGAGGTAACGGCACCAGCGGTTGAGTCGTCGACCGGTGCCAAAATCTTTGTTGGCGGCGCATTGGCCGTGACGTCGGACTTCACGGGAGTGCTCGTCGATGCCCTCCCCATATTCCTTCTGATCGTGGTTTCCTTGGGATTCATCGCCCTGATGATTCTCTTCCGTTCATTGGTTGTTCCACTGACCGCCGCAATCACGAGCCTGCTGAGTTTTGCGGCGGCAACGGGAATCACCGTGGCGGTATTCCAGTGGGGTTGGTTCAATGAACTTCTTGGTGTTTCGGGAACAGGTCCAATCTTCCCGTTCCTCCCCATCATGGTATTTGCCATCCTTTTTGGACTTTCCATGGATTACCAAGTGTTCCTTGTTTCCCGCATGCGTGAGGAATGGGATCACACAGGTGATAACAACGCCGCTGTTCGCCGCGGGCTGGCTGGTTCCGGCAAGGTTGTTGTCATGGCCGCTGCAATCATGGCGAGCGTCTTCTTGGCGTTCATTCCCACCCCTGATAACACCATTAAGTTGTTCGGTATCGCATTGGGTTCTGCCGTGATCATTGACGCATTCATAATTCGCATCATCTTCATACCTGCGATCATGTCCATCATTGGGAAGGCAAACTGGTGGTTACCCGCGTGGCTTGCCAAGGTCCTGCCACAGGTGCACATTGAACCAAGCGAGGATGAAGTTGTTGATGATGAAAATCCTCAGTCGGCAGCACTGGTCTAGCAGCGTCAGGCTTCTTAGCCTCACGCAATACGCTTAGTTCTCATGCAGCAGACCACGCGGACGTATCAGGTGCGTACCCATGGGTGCCAAATGAATGTCCATGATTCCGAGCGAATTACGGGCATGCTCGAATCTGAGGGCTACATTGCATTCGAGGCCACAGGGGACAAGGACGTTACGCCTGATCTGATCGTGTTCAACACGTGCGCAGTGCGTGAGAATGCGGGCAATAAGTTGTACGGCAACTTAAGTCAATTGGTCCCCATGAAGGAACTCAATCCCAATATGCAGGTCGCTGTCGGTGGGTGTCTTGCTCAAAAGGATCAAGGGGAAATTCTTAAGAAATCACCCGTCGTGGACGTTGTTTTCGGCACTCATAACTTGGGTTCGCTGCCAACTTTGCTTGAGCGTGCACGTGTTGAGCGTGAGTCTCAGGTTGAGATCGCTGAAGCACTGGTTGAGTTCCCTTCATCGCTCCCAACAAAGCGCGATGCGTTGTATTCAGCGTGGGTCTCTGTCAGCGTAGGGTGCAATAACACGTGCACGTTCTGCATCGTTCCTGCGCTGCGCGGCAAGGAAAAGGATCGCAGGGCAGGCGATATCCTCACAGAGATCCAGACGTTGGTTGCTGACGGTGTCGTAGAGGTCACCCTGCTCGGTCAAAACGTGAACGCTTATGGCAGTGACCTGGGTGATCGCGAGGCGTTCAGCAAGCTTCTGCGAGCATGTGGCGAGATTGTGGGTCTTGAACGCGTACGGTTTGTCAGTCCCCACCCGCGGGATTTCACGGATGATGTCATCGCAGCCATGGCAGAGACCGATAACGTCATGCCTCAATTGCACATGCCCCTTCAATCTGGT
>JALRGY010000146.1 GCA_023253325.1 Candidatus Nanopelagicales bacterium
AGTTGGATGCCCGGGGAGACAACGAGACGGTCGTAGCCGATTACTTTGCCCAGTGCCGTGCGCACGGTTCGCTCTTCCGGGTTCACCGAGACGACAGAGTCCTTGACCCAGGTAACGCCTTTAGGGATCACCGAGGACATGGGTCGCGCGCTGTCGGCTGCCTTGGCGCGGCCGCCGCCCACGAGGGTCCAGAGTGGCTGGTAGTAATGCGTGTCTGCTGGCTCAATGAGGGCGATGTCGCCCATTCCAGCCTTTTTGAGCCGGGCCGCGACGGTAATTCCACCCGTTCCGCCGCCAATAATCACGACCTGGTGCCTCTGATCCATGTGATCTGACATATTTCCCCATCCCTGTTGCATTATTTGTCCGAATGTCCGTACAATTCTGTGTGGTACGTAGCGTACCAACAGAGTTTAGGGATAAATAGGCGAGTTTGGAGGGAAAATTGTCGGTTTCATCTGAGCTCATCGGCGCCATTACCCCCAATCGAGCACATCCACTTCCCCTCTGGGCTCAGGTCAATGATGATTTGCGCCGGCGCATTGAAAACAATGAGTTCGACGGTCACTTCCCCGGCGAACTCGACCTGACTGAGCAGTACGGGGTCAGCCGGCACACAATCAGGGAGGCCCTGCGTGTTCTGCGCACCGAGGGAATCCTGAAGAGTGAACGCGGCCGCGGCACGAGCGTTCAAGAACGCCCCTACTCCCAGAACTTGGGCACTCTCTATTCCCTATTCGCCACGATCGAGGCGCAAGGTGTTGCTCAAACGAGCGAAGTCCGCAGACTACGCACAACAACGAACCCCACAGTCTCAGCTGAACTCGGATTGCCGGCGGATACGGAACTCGTGGTACTTGAACGAGTGCGCTTTGCCAACTACGAACCGCTTGCACATGACACATCCTGGCTTCCAGCAGAACTCACCCGCGCCATTCTCGATGCCGACTTCACGCAAACGTCACTTTACGGCGAACTCAAAAGTCGATGCAATGTCGAGATGAATTCAGGTCGCGAAAAAATCATTGCTCAGAGTGCCCCGCGCCATATCGCTGAGGCTCTCAACATTCCACATGGGACCGCAGGGTTTTCGCTTGAACGACTCGGCACCAGCAACGGGCAACCCCTCGAATGGCGCGAAACCTTTATTCGTGGAGATCGCTTTACATTAGAAGTTGACTTTTTGGGTTCAGACAACTCACAAACACCCGCGGCAACGGGGCATTACAACCGAGGAGAATCATGATCGTCCTTGCAGCATTTCTAGCGCTGTTTATTGGTGGTGCCGTTGGCATCCTGGGTGGCGGTGGGTCAATTCTGACGACACCACTTCTTGTCTATGTCCTGGACTTCGATGCCAAACAAGCCATCACCGCCAGTCTTTTTGTTGTTGCTGTCACATCATTCTTTGGACTCATTAGTCACGCGCGCGCAGGCCGTGTTGTTTGGCGAACAGGTTTGATCTTTGGTGGTGCGGGCATGGTTGGAGCATTCCTCGGTGGACAGGTGGGTAGTCACCTGCCAGGAGCGGTGCTCCTCGGAGCGTTCTCCATCATGATGGGTGTCACCGCAGTTGCCATGATCAGAGGTCGCAAGCAAGTTAAGTCAGAGCATCACGCTGGACTTCCACTTTTCCGAATAATTCTCGATGGACTCGTGGTTGGCCTGGTCACAGGTCTTGTTGGAGCTGGCGGCGGTTTCCTCGTGGTCCCTGCCCTTGCGCTCTTGGGCGGGCTCCCCATGCCGATGGCAGTTGCTACCTCGCTTCTCGTTGTAGCCATGAAGTCCACAGCTGGATTCGCCGGCTACGCATTGACATTTGGTGGGGGCTCCTTCGTCGCGCTTAACCCAGAGACAGAAATCAACTGGAACTTCACTCTCATTGTCACGGCGGCTGCCGTTGCGGGTGCACTGATTGGTAGTCGATTCGTTGGCAAAATGCACCCCGACAAACGTCGCAAGGGGTTTGGTTGGTTCGTCCTCATCATGGCGGTGTTCATTCTCAGCCAGCAGATTGGCGGAGCCCTTATCGATTTTGCCCAAGGTGGAACTTTGCAACTCGTTGAAGTTGTTGTCGGGTTGGTCGCGGTCGTGGCATTTTTCACGTGGCTCATCAGGCGCCCAGCCAAGGTTGAGATCGCCGACTACGACGAACCCGAAATCGCCCTCCAAAAGGAATAGTTCCCAATCGAAATCCAATAAACTTTCGTCATGATTTCAGGGTTCAAAGACTTTATT
>JALRGY010000147.1 GCA_023253325.1 Candidatus Nanopelagicales bacterium
CCTGTTTCCGCTCTCGCAGAGGAGATTGACACACCTGACCCAGAAACTGGGGAGCACATTCGAGCCGTTTTCGTTGTGGGTGGTAATCCAATCGTCTCAACGCCCGACTCAGGCAGGCTCACCAAAGCATTCGAGTCTTTGGATCTTTTCGTTTCCGTAGATCCATTTCTCACCGCGACCAATGCATTAGCCGATGTCATTTTGCCCGTGGCCTCACCGCTCACCAGGCCACACCATGATATTGCGTTTAACAATTTGGCGGTTCGCGATCAAGCCCGCTACTCCCCCGCCATCTTTGAAATCCCTAACGGAGAAAAGGACGAAGCCGACGTTCTCTTGACCTTGGCAGCGATCGCGGTGGGCATTAACACCGGCCATGAACCAACTGCAGAGGCAATGGATGACTTTGTGGCACTCGCCGTTGCCACTCAGGCAGCCCAGGATGCGGCATCGCGGTGCCATGGCCAAACGGCTGACTCAATACTTGCCGCTGTCTCACCGCGCCGCGGGGTTGATCGACTCCTTGACATTCGCATTCGCAGTGGTCCCTACGGCGATGGCTGCGGAATTTATGCCGATGGCCTGACACTGCAACACTTGATCGATGCCCCCCACGGCATCGATCTCGGACCTCTCAAGCCCCGCCTCCCTGAAATGTTGCGCACCCCCAGCGGCCGCATTGAATTTGGGCCAGAAGTCCTGGTTTCGGCATTGTCAGAGGCCTCAGTTCACCTTTCCCAGATCCACCGGACAGACCCAGGTTCATTTTTGCTCATTGGTCGCAGGCAATTGCGCTCCAATAACTCATGGATGAAAGACATTCCAACTCTTCAGGGAGGTTCAAATCTGCCGACGGCAATGATGCATCCGGCAGATATTGCGGCAATCTCGGTATCCGATGGTTCACTTCTGAGAGTTTCCAGCGAAGTTGGTTCCATCGATATTCCTGTGTTGGCATCTGATTCGGTCATGCAAGGGTGCATCTGCATCCCTCACGGGTGGAGTGACTTCAATGTCAATACTTTGGTCAGCACATCTTCGGTGGACCCGTTTGGCGGAACAGCCGTGCTCTCGGGGATCCCAGTGAGCGTCCGCGCCGCAGGCGCCTAAAAGAGTCCGCTCAGTTGTCGACTGGATACGAACGTCAGCCAGCTTGCGAGTTGCCGCGAAGTGCCTTTGTGAATTGCGGTCCGGTCGCTGATCGACTCAGCCATTCATCCCAGGGTTCATTCCAAATGGTGAGCCCGTTACCGTCATTGGTTTGTTGAATGGGCGTATTTTTCACGATTACGACATCGCCGATTTCATTTTCATTCCACCACCAAGCCGCGTTCGTTGTGCTCATGCCAACACAACCGTGGGACACGTTGTCACTGCCTTGACTTCCAGTGCTCCAGGGCGCGGCATGAACGAATTCACCGGAGTAGGTCATGCGCATGGCATACTCAGCGTTCACCCTGTAGTACTCCGGATCACCCTCGTTGGTTCCACCAGTGGCTGCATCCATAATTCGAGAACGCTCTTTAGTAATTAATACTTTGGTGCCAGAGCGCGTTTCAAAGCCCGGTTTACCTGTGGTCACCGGAATGGTCTTAACCAACTCCCCGTTTTCAAAAACATCCATGGTGTGTTTCCCTGCGTCGACCACGCTCACCATGGAGCGGCGGAACGAAAAATTATCGGTCGAATCAAATTTTCCAAAGACACCAGGTTTGGCCTGCACCCCTGTGAGGTTGAGGTCCACCTCGACTTCAGTATTTCCAGGCCACAAGTCTTTTGGCCTGAATTCAGCCGTTCGGTTATTGATCCACGCCCAAGCACCGAGCACGGGGGTGGAGGTTCGAACAACAAGCGCACTTTCGATCGCGTCCTTGTTTTCAACCTTTTTGTTGAATGTGACCCTAATGGGCTTACCAACTCCAACGATCTCACCTGCAGAGGGAGAAACCTCCGCCTTGAAAAATTTCTCAGGATCAATAGTGTCAAATGAGTTGGTGATGTCCTGAGTGCGCCCACGTGAATCCGTACCCGTGGCCGTAACGGTGTAGGTCGTTGAGTAATCGAGTGGTCCCGCAGTGGCCGTCCACTGGGTGCCGTCCTCAGATAAAATTCCAGGGACTTCTCCCTCAGGGCCCATCACAGCGACCTGCTTCAAGATTCCGTCTTGGGCTTGCACCGTTATCTGCGTGTCCGGTT
>JALRGY010000148.1 GCA_023253325.1 Candidatus Nanopelagicales bacterium
AATAGATAGGTGGTGCACATGATCAGGCCGATGAGCCATACCGATGACGAATACTTCGCGCGAAGCATCTGTGCAGGTTGCAATTCCGATTGCTGCCAGTGCACCAAATGTATTTTTGCGAGACTCATCGCCTGTCATGACAACAATCGGGCCACTGGCATCACTTGCAATCTCAGGTAACGTTCCTGACACCTCGATTGCATTGGGCCACGAAACCGCAGCGCGATACGAATTACGAGCCACGCCTCTACTCGACAGGAAACTTATCAATTCCGATTTTGTCAACTCTGAAATACACAGAAAATCGTTATACAGGGCAAGGGAATCCAGGTTTGCGCAATATTCCGCTCGAGGTGCTGCATGGCGCAAATACAAACTGGGGTAATGCATTGGGATGAAATCAAAAACAACTGCCAATTTCCTTATGTCACGTTGCAGGACCGCGGTGAGGGGTGTCGGATCCGCGGTCATGGGCGAGGCCTGAATCAACAACGCAAAATCACCAGCCCGAGAGTCACTCACCACATCTAGTTGCTCGCACCCACCCACTAATTCGGTGGGTAATTGATTCAATCGTGGATCAACGAGCAAAACCAAGCGATCATCGCTGGTGGTTGCCCGAACACTGTGAAGTGCCGCGTGGGCAAAGCGCCCAATTCCGCGTGCACCGAACGTGGGAGTTTGCAGTGAGCGCGCGTCAAAAAGAATCTTGTTCGCACCGCTTGCTGGTTTATCAGTTCGATTCACATCGAGTCGCAAACGAGTGCGCAGGGCAGAGCGGGTCCGCCCTAGTTCATCGTTAAGCCCATCCGTGCGATTATCCAATTGAGCATCCGAGTCAATTGGTCCAGTTGATAGCCACTCCTCGACAGCATGTCGCTGCTCAGCCGACATTGGTGCAAGCTCGAGTCCTGCGACAGGGACATTAGGTTTCAACTCAGGGTTGGCCCATATTGCTGCTACACCGGGAACCGAGCCAATAAATGCCGGATCGGTATAAACATGCATTGCTGGTTCCACGATTCGCAGGTGTCGCTTGCGCACGGTCCAGCGATGAAGTGGTGCAGGCAACTTGCTGCTTGCTATCAATGCTGTCGATTTGAGTTTGCGTGCAACGCGATCAATGGGTTGCGCAATCCTGTGCGCTCGCGAATTGTGAACCGCGTTGAGTTGCTGAGTCAGTGAGACGAGTTGTTGGTCGCGTTCATGGGCAGCTTCGATTTCAGCCGCTTGATTCAAAAGGAGTGCTCGCTGCCACGCAACTCTATTGTAAGACTTGTTGGCCAATTGCCGGCTCGTTGCAGAGTCGCTACTCACCCAGCCATAACGACCTGCATCAATGGGATTCAAAGGTGTAGCAATGTCCGCAACAAGTTTGGAATGTTCAGCAGCTACATACCAGCGGTTAATTCCGTCAAATGCAACATCTAGGTATTGATTCTCCAGGAGCTTGGACTCCCACTCACCATGGTTGGGTTCCTTGGACTCCGCATCAATTGCTTCAATGCAAAAAACCCAGGGCCGGAACTTGGTCAGATCAAGTCCAGCGAGCACCTGAGGCTCCGCTCCTTCAACGTCGATGCTCATGAAGTGAATCTCAGTATCAGGATTGCTTTCGAGGAACCGCTCAAGAATCTGATTCAAAGTGTGAGTCGGCACGCGAAAGTCCTCAACCGTGAACCCCTCAGCACCAGCGGCGTGCGCCTCGGCCGCGCTCAACGTACCCAGCCCCGTGCCTAAAACTCGGTGAAAGGTGATTTCACCATCCTGGTCACTGGCAGCGGCCTCGATCACCTGATCCCTCGGGCGGTACCTGCGTAATTCAGCTGCGAAGTGCGGGTCTGCCTCGATCAACAGGCCTTGCCAACCTTGGTCGTAGAGACTCGCCGTGATGGAAAGATCGAATGGATGGTTGGCACCGACGTCCACATAGGTGAAGTGTCCAACTCCTTCGGGGACAGGAATCCCTCTGAACGCCCTCCACAGCCTGACATCCTCACCATTTTGGGAGTAGGAGATCAACGGCGCCACTGCTCAAGAGTAGATGCACCAAGGGTTTCGCCGCTAACAGCACGGCCGCAGGGCTGTTCGCAGCATTGAGTTATCCACAATCTCAATTTTTTTGTTTGAACTCGAACCGCATGGGGCATAACCATGGTGAACAACAAAAAGGAGAAATAACCATGAAAAACATG
>JALRGY010000149.1 GCA_023253325.1 Candidatus Nanopelagicales bacterium
TGTCCTGCTCTCTGTATCGGGCCGCAGCGCGGCAATGGTTTTAGTTTGTTTTTGGTACTTGCAATTAAGTTGTGGGTCGTTCAAATCTTGTGCCTAACCGAGAACGGCTCTGCGGGCTTGCTCGAGTCGCGAGGCGACTGTTCCATCAATGACTTCCTCACCGATACTCACGTGCACTCCCCCGAGAACACTTGGATCGATTGCCACGTTGAGACGCACGGTCCTGCCCTTGAGGGCCGACAGTGCACGTGCCAGGCGATCATGCTGTTCGGTTGTCAACTCGGCTGCAACTCGAACCTCGGCCACAACGCGCTCGCGTTGACTAGCCGCCATTTCACCGAGATGGTCAACGACCGTGTCAATGCGACGGCCATGAAGATGGCTGATGGAGTATTCCAGAAGTGCCACCGTAGCCGCAGTCCCCTTAGATCCAAGGAGATCGCGCACGATATTGCCTTTGACCTCAGCTGAATTCGCAGGATTGGTCAGTGCCATCTGTAGATCCGCAGAACCATCAACAGCACGGCCGAACATGAAGAGTTCTTCCTCGGTGGCATCGAGCGAGCCATCATTCTGTGCCACGGTCAGAACAGCTTGTTCCGCCAACTGCTCAATGCCCAGAACTAGGTCCATGTCCTCAGACCACCGCTGAACGGCGGTCAGAAGGACGATCTGGAGAGCCAGCGGGCTCACCCGAGACGAGAAGACATCCTTTGCCAGACTCTCACGGACGGCGGTCAACTGACCGGAGTCCGCAAGC
Source organism: Candidatus Nanopelagicales bacterium (assembly GCA_023253325.1). Taxonomy (GTDB): domain Bacteria; phylum Actinomycetota; class Actinomycetes; order S36-B12; family S36-B12; genus UBA4592. Next base: position 761 of record JALRGY010000149.1, read on the forward strand.
GCCGCTCGTAGCACTTGCTCACTATCAAGCAGTTCAGCTACCGAATACAACTGCCCCGCAACGCCACTGAAATCAGCAGCATCACGCTGTGTATCCAAGAACTCCCTGCATGTTGCGAGTGCCTCGCGGCTTGAGCCCAGCATTAGCGCGCTCCCTCGAGATCTGCAATGAATGCATCTACCGTTGCGCGGACGCGTGCATCGTCAGCGAGCGTCTCACCAACTATTTTGTCAGCCAAGGTGATTGCCAATTCACCAACCTGCTTGGTCAAGGCCGAAACAGCTTGCGCTCGTTCGGCAGCCATCGATGCCTCGGCAGCTGCGGTGACACTTGCCGCGGCCGTACGTGCTTCATTGCGTGCTTCCTCGATGATGGCCGTTCGATCGGCTTGTGCCTGGGTACGAATACCCGAAGCTTCCTCACGTGCGCCCGCCAGTTGAGTCTTGTATTGACCAAGAACTTCAGCTGCTTCGGCCTCAGCGATGCTGGCACGCTCAAGGCCCCCCTCGATCAAGTTGGCACGCTCATCGAGCGTCTCCTTGATCTTGGGGAGGGCAAACTTGGCCAACCCACCGAAAACGATCAGGAACGCTATGAGGCCAATGACGAATTCATCAACGGGTACAGCAAGTACCGATGGCATCTCCTCGCCTGCCTCGCCAGCGGCGAGGACTGCGGTTAACACGTTCATATGAACCTTTCTTTTTCCCTCAGAGCCCTATTTCCGCAAAAGTATGCGGGAGATCACGGTCCGAATACGAAGGGAACAACAAAGCCGATGAGTGCAAGGGCTTCAGCGAGTGCGAAACCGAGGAGCATGTTCTGGCGAATAACACCATATGCCTCGGGTTGGCGGGCAATGGCTTGTACGCCTTGACCGAAGATGATTCCGATACCGATACCAGGACCAATAGCTGCGAGACCGTAGCCGATGGATCCAATGGAACCGGTGAGTTCCGCGAGAAGCGACATATCGTTTCCTTTTCATTCCGCACCGACATCTGTCGGTCTGGTGATTAGTGGTTATCTATTTATTTGTAGGGACCGCAAGAAAGTGATTACGGCTTAATGCTCAGCGTGCAGCGCGCTCCCAATGTAAACGGCAGCGAGCAGAGTGAAGATGTAGGCCTGGAGCCCTTGAATAAAGGCTTCAAACCCTGTGAGAAGTATGGAAAGACCAAAACTGGCAGCCGATCCGAGTAATCCGATGACACTGAAACTCAAAAGGTAGAAAGCGGCAACGCTGAAAGTAGCAAGCAATAGGTGACCGGCAAACATGTTGGCAAACAGACGCACCGCGTGTGTGAACGGCCTCACAAGTAGGTTCGAGATCAGTTCAATGGGCGTAAGAAGGACATACATGGCCTTGGGCACACCGGGCGGGAACATGATGTTCTTGAA
>JALRGY010000014.1 GCA_023253325.1 Candidatus Nanopelagicales bacterium
AATGAATGACAAAGAAACGTATACGTCATTGGGTCCTGGAAGATAGCCACTGGTTCGCACGAAGGCGTAGTTGTCGAGGACGTCGATGATGCCAGCTACTGGCAACAACACGTCATCGTCAGTGATTTCTGTTTCATAATCATTGAAGCCCCCACCTTGGCGGCGAGCTGGCCTGTCACGGCGATCTCTGCGGTTGCGATTCCTGCTGCGGTTGCGATCATCGTCGTTGCCGCCTCGATCGTTCCGATCGTTATTGTTCCGATCGTTATTGTTCCGATCGTTATTGTTCCGATCGTTATTGTTCCGATCGTTATTATTCCGATCGTTATTATTCCGATCGTTATTATTCCTATCGCTATTGTTCCGATCGTTATTATTCCGATCGTTACGATTTCGGTTATTCCGATTGCGATCGCGGTTGCCCCGCTCAGATGATTCACCATCGGAGCCACTGCTATCGGCACTCGACGCACTCGACTCGGATGAAACGGATGAAGATTCTTTGGCCTGCGTTACTTCAACATCGGGCTTCTTGTCAGCCTTGGGGGCTGCGCGACGAGCACCTGCCTGCTTCTGACGATCACCAATGGCGGAGACCAAATCTGATTTGCGCATGGCACTCGCACCGGCGATGCCTAACTGTTGCGCTAGTTGCTTGAGTTCTGGCAAAAGCATTCCCGAGAGCCCGTCTGAACGACGCTTTGCTTCTGAAGTTGTTTCTGACACTAATTATTTCCTTTGATATGCAGCTGACTGATTGGCCATGCTGTGGAGATTTGATCATCGCACTTCGAACTTGGTGCTTCGCGCAATGTGTTCGTGTTTATCTATTGAGCTCAACTCTCCTGTTTGGTGACCACGCCACAAGCATTTGCGAGCGGGTGGTGCTCATTGCCACCATGTTCAGATCAACACTGTTCATTGTGGCGCCGATAGGTTTGATTTCTATGCTTTCCAACCCATGAAGTCCTTGATGTGGATGTCAAAAGGATGGATGGACCACCGGTGGTTTCGACTGGTGGAACCCGCCACGACTGTGGCTTCTGGCAAGGCTAGCACGAACTGCATCAGGAATGCAGCGCGACCCGTCTGGCCCCAGACCTATCAATGGGGACAGCAATACTTGTCCAATCTTTAGGAACCAGTGCGCTCAGCGCCTCCAACTCCCTGGCCTGAGCCTTATTGATCAAAATGAGTACGGCTGGCCCTGCTCCTGAAGCTACCGCCGCTACACCGTGCGAGCGAATCGCATTGATGAGTTCCGTTGTTTCTGGGTACATGTCAGCTCGTGCATCTTGATGAATGCGATCGGACGTTGCAGGAAGTAGATAGGAGGGGTCAGACGTCATTGCGTGAACGAGTAGGCCGGCGCGAGCCAGATTGTGAGTGGCTGCACTCATGGGGACCTCAGCGGGCAAAACACTTCTCGCCCGCGATGTTGCCAACCCATGAGGCGGTATGAGAACGATGGGAATCACATTCTCGTGAACATTCACGTTGACACTTCCCGCCTCAGACTCCGATTCCAACCAAGAAACAGTGAAACCGCCAAAGAGTGCGGCAGAAAGGTTGTCCGGGTGGTTCTCCATGCGTAGAGCAAGATTAAGGAGTTGCGAATCAGGAAGTAGATTTTCGCCGTCATTGACCATCGCTCGCGCTAAAACAAGACCGCCGATGATTGCAGCAGCAGATGAACCAAGACCGCGACTATGCGGAATAGCGTTACGGCATTTGAGTATGAATCCTGATGGAGTGTGTCCCATTGCTTCAAAACCGAGGTTCATGGCTTGCGCAACCAGGTGGCTTTCATCCCGCGGAACCTCGTCTTGCCCTTCACCTTCAACTTCGATGAGTAGCCCTTGATCATCGGTCACAATCGCCGTGATTTCATCATGGATCTCTATCGCTAGGCCCATGGAATCAAAGCCAGGGCCTAAGTTGGCACTGGATGCGGGAACGATCACCCGCACGGCCCCCGAGACAAAAGCGGAATTGCCCATTAGGCCAAACCCAACTCAACCGCCGCAACATGCGCGTCAACAGGAATTATGCGCGGCTCAGGGGCTCCTTCAAGTGCCCACTGTGGGTCCTTGAGCCCATTTCCCGTCAAAGTGCAGGCGATCACCGCACCTTCGGGGACCAGGCCTGCGGCATGTGCCTTTAGGAGCCCGGCAACGCTCGCCGCACTAGCAGGCTCGCAGAAAAGACCTTCTTTTTCCGCCAGTAGGTGGTAAGCGGCAAGGATCTCCGAATCAGTGACAGCCTCAATCAGGCCACCCGATTCATCCTTTGCAGCGATGGCGAAGTCCCATGATGCTGGATTACCGATGCGAATTGCAGTCGCAATCGTTTCAGGGTGTGCAACGGGGGCACCGTTAACAAGTGGCGCTGACCCTGCCGCTTGGAAGCCCCACATTGCCGGTGTGGATTGCGCAAGCCCATCCCGCAGGTACTCGGTGTAACCGCGCCAGTAGGCCGTGATGTTGCCGGCATTACCCACCGGGAGGCAGTGAATATCGGGGGCTTGACCAAGCCTGTCAACAATTTCAAAAGCCGCTGTTTTCTGACCTTCAATGCGAACCGGATTCACACTGTTAACGAGAGATACCGGATATTTCTCTGATAAATCACGAGCAACGACTAAACAATCATCAAAATTGCCTTCAACTTGCAGCAACACTGCTCCATGGACAACCGCCTGGGCCAACTTCCCCATGGCGATTTTGCCTTCGGGTACGAGCACCGCACACACCATTCCAGCTTTCACGGCATAGGCAGCAGCACTTGCAGAGGTATTTCCTGTTGATGCGCAGATAACGGCTTTAGATCCTTGAGCGGCCGCATCAGAGATCGCCATGGTCATGCCGCGATCCTTGAATGACCCGGTGGGATTGGCTCCTTCATATTTGAGCCAAACCGAAGCGCCAACCATCTCGCTGATGGTGCAGGCATAGACAAGGGGCGTTCCACCCTCGCAGAGACTCACCACGGGGGTTTGATCATTTACTGGCAAGCGATCGCGGTACTCCTCAATAACACCTCTCCACTGGTGTGCCATTACTGATCGCCCTCCACTCGCATAACTCCAAGGACCTCACGCACCGAGTCCATTTTGCGCAAAGAATTCACGGTGGCCGATAAAGCCTCTTCAGTGCCACTATGAGTCGTGACAATCAAACCCGCATCATCGCCATGACCCTCTTGACGCACAACCTGAATGCTCACATCGTTCTCAGCAAATGCCTGAGCAATCTGCGCAAGAACACCGGGACGATCACGCACATCAAGATTCACGTAATAACGCGTGGACGCTTTACCAATGTCCAGAACCTTCAAACCCGAATAGATGCTTTCGCCAGGTCCGCGTCCGCCAAGAACCCGATTTCGAGCCGCGGCGACGACATCGCCCAACACGGCACTTGCTGTGGGGTCACCTCCAGCCCCACGACCGTAGAACATCATTTCGCCGGCAGCCTCTGCGGTGACAAAGACGGCGTTGAAGGAACCCCTGACATTTGCCAATGGATGCGTCAGCGGGATCATCGAAGGATGAACACGCACGACAATGGCGTCCTCACCTGTCGGACCTTGAACGATCTCAGCGATGGCCAGCAATTTGATGACATATCCCATGGCGCGGGCAGCTTCAATATCCGCGGCAGTAACAGAGGAGATGCCCTCGCAGTAGACATCGGACAAAGTGACCCGCGTGTGGAACGCGAGTTGCGCAAGGATTGCCGCTTTGGCCGCGGCATCGTGGCCATCCACGTCGAGGGAAGGATCAGCCTCGAGGTAGCCGAGTACACGGGCCTCTTCAAAAACGTCGGCGTACTCAACTCCTTCCTCATCCATTTTTGTCAGCATGAAGTTGGTCGTGCCGTTGACTATTCCCATGACTTTGGTGACTTTGTCCCCTGCCAGTGACTCGCGCAGAGGCCGAATCAATGGGATCGCACCTGCAACCGAAGCCTCAAAGTAAAGGTCAACACCAAATTCCTCAGCGGCGGCATATAGCGATGCGCCCTCTGCTGCAAGCAATGCTTTGTTGGCAGTGACGACACTAGAACCGGACTCCATCGCCTGAAGGATCAAAGAACGTGCTGGCTCAATGCCCCCCATGAGTTCAATAACAATGTCGGCGCCTGAGGTCGCTACCGATTCAAGGTCACCCGTGATAATTTTCGCATCAATGCCCTGACGCTCCTTGGAAACATCGCGAACTCCGACCGCAACGAGTTCCAGGGAGGCGCCAACTCGATGCGCCAGATCGTGTCCGTGCAAGGCCAAGAGCTTGGCAACAGAGGACCCGACGGTCCCCGCGCCCAACATCGCAATGCGAATTGCTGGCCGAGAGGTATCTCGCGCGGTCATGGTGCTCCTTAATTAAAATTGCCTGGTCGGGGTTCGATCGGGGTTCGATCGGGGTTTCACGGTGTCTTCGCCGTGCCTAGTCTGCCAAACGACACAAATTCAGCAGCAGGTGATCAATGGTCTTGGAAAATGGGGGTTAGGCGAATGGGTCTAATGCGAGCAGATCCTGGAAAGTCTCGCGGCGAAGGATGGTGGTCGTCTGCCCATCTTTCACTGCCACAACCTCGGGGCGCGGGACCGAATTGTAGTTCGATGACATTGATCTGCAATACGCCCCGGTAGCTGCCACGGCAACCAGATCTCCAGGCGTGATGTCACCGGGCAACCAGCAATCGCGAACCACAATGTCACCTGACTCGCAATGCTTGCCCACAATTCGACACAGAACCGGATCTACGGTCGACAACCGTGAAACCAACGCTGCCGTGTACTGAGCACCGTATAAAGCCGTGCGAATGTTGTCACTCATTCCACCGTCAACGGAGACATAGGTTCGAACCCCATGATCTAACTGAATGGGCTTGACAGTTCCAACTTCGTAGACCGTGATTCCTGCCGGGCCAACAATCGCTCGTCCCGGCTCAAAAGACAAAGCCGGTGTTGGAATTCCAGCGTCAGCGCAAGCCTTTGCCACAATCCCACAGATCTGTTCGGCCATCGTGGTGACCGTCAGCGGGTCATCGCCGGGGAGATAGGCAATACCCATTCCGCCCCCAAGGTTGAGCTCTGCGATCTCAATACCCTGGGTATCCCAGATCTGGAAAGCCAATGCCACTATGCGAGCTGCAGCAACTTCAAAACCAGATGCATCGAATATCTGAGAACCAATATGTGAATGGAGACCCATGAATCGCAAAGATGGAAGTTTGGAAATTCTCCGGACAGCTTCCTCTACTTCACCGGATTGAGCGGATAACCCAAATTTTTGGTCCTCATGCGCCGTCGCGATGAACTCATGAGTGTGAGCCTCCACCCCAACAGTTGAGCGGACAAGAACAGACTGAACAACTCCCAGCTCGGCCGCGATGAAAGCCACTCGGGCAATCTCCTCGAAGGAGTCGATGACAATGCGCCCCACACCGTGGTTGATGGCCGCTCGAATTTCCTCGACCGACTTGTTGTTCCCGTGCATCAGTATTTTTTCACCCGGCACGCCAGCACGGATGGCAATTTCCAATTCACCGCCCGTGGCAACATCTATCCCCAGTCCTTCAGAGGTGACCCACCGCGCTACAGCAACGCTCAAGAATGCCTTCGACGCGTAGTAGACCGTTCCGGGTTGTCCTGATTGGGCTTCCGTGTATGCGGCAACAAAGTCGCGTGCACGTCCACGAACGTCTGCTTCATCGAAAATAAATAATGGAGTGCCACGCTCCTCAACGAGGTCACGAATATCCAGGCCTGCTACCTGAACGGACCCGGCATCGGTGCGCGACACATTGCGAGGCCAAACCGGATACTCCATTGGATCAACCTCAGGACTCATGGCCCTGGATTCCTCTGCTATTTGAGCGTGCCTCGGACCGGCTGGATGCGCCTGCATGTGAGCAGACTAGCGCTTTTTCCGAAGAGGCATTAATAAGCTACATGCGTTCGGGAGCGCTCACACCGAGCAGTTCAAGTCCATTGGCCAACACTTGCACGGCAGCAGCGCAAACCCAGAGGCGCGCTGCATGAATATCAGCGACCTGTTCATCGCTGCGAGGCAGAACTCGACAGGCGTCATAAAACCGGTGATAGGCGTTGGCCAGCTCTTCGAGGTAGCGGGCAACTCGATGGGGCTCCCGAAGCTCGGCCGCGGTTGCCACCACTCGGGGGAATAACTCAATCTGGCCAAGTAACTCATTTTCGAGTGGTTCGGTCAGGATTTCCGGGTGGAATGCGCCCTCACGCCAATCGAGCCCAATGTCTTGGGCATTGCGCAGCACCGACTTAATGCGAGCATGTGCATATTGCACATAAAAGACAGGATTGTCATTGGCTTTACGCGCGATGTCTACAAGGTCAAGGGTCAATGGAGTATCAACCGGGTATCTGGTCAATGTGTAACGAGCAGCGTCAACACCGACTTCCTCGACCAACTCCTCCAGTGTGACGATTGTCCCTGCTCGCTTGGAGAGTTTTACTTCCTCTCCACCACGTGTGATTTTCACTAACTGGCCAATGAGAACCTCAATGTTGACATTCGGATCATCTCCAGCACATCCTGCGACAGCGCGGAGCCTGTTGACATAGCCGTGATGATCTGCGCCGAGCAAATAGATTGCAGTATCAAAACCACGGAATCTCTTGTCGAGGTAATAAGCGGTATCTGCGGCGAAGTACGTGTTCTCTCCGTTTTCCTTGATCAGCACTCGGTCTTTGTCGTCATCAAAAGTGGTCGTGCGCAACCACAATGCACCTTCTGAGTCGTAGAGGTGCCCCTGCTCACGCAAGCGATCGAGGGCACGATCCACCGCTCCTGTGTCATAGAGCTTGCGTTCTGAGTACCAGACATCAAAGTGGGTTCGGAATATCGCGAGAACATCTTGTTGTTGTTGCAGTTGCAGCGCATATGCAGCCTCGCGAAATGCGACAAGTTGTTCTTCTTTGCCAAGGGCGTGAAACTCTGGGTGTTCACGATTTATCTGGGCAGCTAGATCAAGAATGTACCCACCGTGATATCCATCCTCGGGAACCGCCTCGCCGTGTGAGGCGGCCATGACGGATTCGCCAAACTTATCCATTTGAACACCACGGTCATTGATATAAAACTCCGATGTGACATCAGCACCTGCCGCAGCGAGAACTCGCGCCAATGCATCGCCAACTGCAGCCCAACGGGTGTGGCCTAAATGCAATGGCCCCGTTGGGTTCGCGGAGATAAATTCCACGTTGAACGACTGCCCAGCTAAGGCATTGGAGCGACCATATGCTGGCCCTGCCGTCACAACAGCTCGTGCAATTTCACCCTGAGATGCGGCCGACAGCCGAATATTGACAAATCCGGGACCGGCAACACTGGCCTCTTCGACTCCGGAAGAGCCCTCAAGTCGAGCAACAATCTCTGACGCAAGGTCTCTCGGGTTCTTGCCCGCATTCTTGGCGGCGACAAGAGCCACATTGGTGGCGTAGTCGCCATGCTCGCGTGATTTGGGGCGTTCTAGGACAAAATCCACGGGACCTGCAAGCACTCCCTCGGTCACGAGTTGGCCAACTATTCCCTCTAAGAGAGCACGGATATCCTCGACTGCCACGGCGCGAGCGTATCCATCGCATCAGGCCCTCGCATCAGGCCCTCACATGCACCCCTCCGCACCCCTGCCTCCGCACCCCTGCTCACCCCCCGCGGGGCGCGGGGCCCCCAGGTGAAGGTAACCCGCTATGCTTCGGGGAGGCAAGGCCACATCAGCACCACCGTTCGACAGAGTGACTTAAGGCGAAAGTCGTAAGAAGCAATGCTGTTTCTGAGCACGAGCACAGATTCTTGGGACGAAGGTTTGACAGGCTAGGCCCCGTGTCGGGCGACCGTCTGACGCGAACTTCGTGCAAGGAGAACGTGCATTATGGCTTCAGGAACAGTTAAGTGGTTCAACTCAGAAAAGGGCTACGGCTTCATCGCCCAAGCTGACGGCGGACCAGATGTATTCGTCCACTACTCAGCAATTGAGTCGGACGGCTACCGTTCACTCGAAGAGAACCAGGCTGTCGAATTCGAAATCACCGCAGGCCCTAAGGGTCCTCAGGCTGATAAGGTCCGCCCCGCTTAATCTCTCAAACTACAGTGAAGTGGGCCATGCGATTTCGCGTGGCCCACTTTCTTTTTAACCCAAGACTCTCAATAACCCAAGACTCTTACCCGAAAGTATCCACCCATGAATGAAGATGAACTTTCAAAACTTTTAGCAGAAATTGATGCCGCAACTCCAGGCGCTCAGGTTCCTGCATCTGCGGCGAAAAACGTCCCTGCGCCTGTTCACAATTCACAAGGCGGACGACTTGCTTTTGCCGCCTTAAGCGCCGCTGTCTTAGGTGGAGCTGGTGCTCTATTCGGACTTTTTCTTCCCATCATTGGGACAGTCAGCACGGGTATTGGTGCTGCGGCTGGCGCATTTGTAGTTGGACTTATTGCTGGTCCGCCTCGTTGGTTTTCTCGCTAGCAACACTTTCTTCCTTTTCACCAACAATGTATTCCCATTGAGACTCAATCAGGGATCCTAGAAAGAAACCGAGAAAAACCAGAAAAGTCCAGATCAATATTGCTATGGGCGCTCCGAATATGACGAGCGCCGAGCCCACCGTGGACGACAGATTCGCATAAAGCCCAAAGACGGCTATCGACCCGATAATCCATAACGTCGCAACAATCAATCCGGGTGATCGCCACGTTATTCGACGTATTCCTTTTGCAGCACCCGCCAAGACGAACCACACAAAGAAATAAACAAGGGCGATGGGCAGTATCCACTGGAATGTTGAGACGAGATCTCTGAACCACACTCCAATTCCGAGATCTTTCAAGAACGGAGGCACCAAAGTAACAACGATGAGTAATGCAACGGTGGCGAAAATCGTAATCAAAGCCACTAAGGCTGACCATCCCCTCGCGACCAAACCAGTCCGCGACCGTTGCCTGACAAAAATTTGGTCCTCAACGGAATGCACCCCGTACACAACTTTCTGCGCAACATAGATTGCCAGCACGGCGCTCGACACGGTCGCAATCGTCACCGATCCGGCTGATGAATTTTGCGCCAACTGCACTAGTGCATTCACGGCAGGATCAAGTGCTTTTAACGAGCTGGGGCTATCAGCACTGAGTTGACTCCAGGCGTCCTGAATCTGTTGAGGCTCTATGAAAACACCGGCTAATGCGCCAATGGCGATCGCCATGGGTGCCAGAGCCAGCATGACGTAATACGCCAACCCGCCTGAAACGAGGGAAATATTGAGTGCAGCGTATTGGGCGACTAACGACTTGGACCGGCCGAGAGTTCTGGCAAGCCGGCCGGAAACCCATGTCGGTGTCTCGATCTGCACCGCTCCATCCTGTCGCATGGCCCGCTGCTAGCCTTGCCGTCCCCTGCCTCCGTAGCTCAGGGGATAGAGCGCCGGTTTCCGGTACCGAAGGTCGCAGGTTCGAATCCTGCCGGGGGCACAATGAATACACAACAGAAATTGACCAAATTGGACCCGTCCGTGCACTTCGCGCGCACGGGAAGTTCGCTTTACCCGTACATCCTCGCCGTGTTCGTCGGGATTCTGCTGATTTCCAATATCGGTGCAACGAAACTCATTGCATTCGGTCCCTTTATCACCGATGGCGGTGTCTTCCTATTTCCTTTGACGTACATCATCGGTGACATCTTGAGTGAGGTTTACGGTTTTAAAGCGGCCCGCAAGGCTGTCCTCACCGGCTTCGCCATATCCGTCTTAGCTGCCATGACTTTCTATCTCGTGCAAATATCTCCCCCTGCGGACGGTTACGAAAACCAGGGTGCATTCGAGGCGGTACTTGGATTTGTGCCGCGCATAGTTTTGGCCAGCATTCTCGGCTACCTCGTTGGCCAATTGCTCAATGCATATGTACTCGTCAAAATTAAAGAGCGCACGAAAGAGAAATATCTTTGGGCCCGTTTGATTGGCTCAACGGCCGTTGGCGAACTCGCTGACACAACCGTGTTCTGCACTGTCGCTTTCTATGGAATCATCACGGGGGCGGAATTCCTCAATTACGTGATTATCGGTTACGTTTATAAAACTTTGCTGGAAGTTGTGCTTCTCCCCGTGACCTATCCGGTTATTCGGATTATTAAACGCCGTGAACCCACCTATTTCGCATAAATCCCTCTGGTGAAGCGCCCTAACCATTCCTCTTTAAAGGCATAGAATTCACCGCTTCGCATTGACTCTCTGATGCGCCGCACCAAATCGATGGTGAAATGCAAATTATGAATAGTGGCCAAAGTTGGGAATATCAACTCTTTAGCTTTGTACGAATGGTGAAGATAGGCCTGCGAATAATTGGTGCAGGTATAACACGAACAATCTGGGTCCACCGGGTCAAGGTTTCCTCGACTCGTTGCGTTGGACACATTGAATCGACCTTCAGACGTTAAAAGGGCAGCATTGCGTGCATTTCGCGTGGGAGCAACACAATCGAATGTGTCCGCACCATTCTCGGCACCGATAAACAGGTCAAGTGGCTCGCCAATGCCGAGAAGGTGTCGAGGCTTTTCTCGCGGCAATTCCTCAACAACCCAACCGACTATCGTGCCCAAAGTCTCTTTATCCAGTGCTCCCCCAATACCAAACCCATCAAATGGAAGCTCTGAGATTTCACGTGCAGCCTGCCTGCGCAAGTCTTCATAATGCGCACCCTGAATTACGCCAAAAAGCATTTGATAGGGCTTGGATGCTCGCTCACGCGTTAATCTCTCATGCTCATCAATACACCGCTGAGCCCATTCACGCGTTCGCTTCATGGCCAAGAGTTGATAGTCACGTGTGTTCATGAGCGTTGTGCACTCATCAAAAGCAAAAATTATGTCCGCACCAATCTGATGCTGGACTTGCATTGATTTCTCCGCCGTGAACCTGTGCATGGTTCCATCGAGATGAGACTTGAATGTGACACCGTCGTCATCGACATGCGCCAATCTGTCTTTGCCCGGCGCAATCACGTCACTTTCAACCGTATGAGTACTGTCCATGGAGAGCACTTTTTTGAATCCCACACCGAGAGAGAGGACTTGAAATCCACCGCTATCGGTAAAAGTAGGCCCATGCCAGTTCATAAATGAAGCCAATCCGCCGGAGCGATCAATGATCTCGGGGCCCGGTTGAAGGTACAGGTGATAGGCGTTCGCCAAAATCGCTTGTGCGCCAAGATCGCGGATGCTCTCGGGGAGAACAGATTTAATGGTCGCCTTTGTACCGACCGGAATAAATGCTGGTGTCTGAATTTCTCCGTGCGGAGTGACTATCGTTCCAGTTCGCCCTCTCCCATTGGAGAGCTCAGATTCAACCCTAAATCCGTGATTCGATTGAAATTCAGATTCAGGCACTGACCAATGCTACATATTCACCGCTTTTTGGAATTGGCGGTCATAAGCAAGTCGATTGTCATTGCCGAGAGTCATGAAATCATCCACGGTTGATCGCACCTGCTGCGGTACACAAGGCAGTTAGAACTCCGACACTTCTTGTGGCAGATGGTGCATGACATGTTCAGCGGTTCTTAATGCAACAGATTACGGCCGTGTGGCAAAAGAGCGTTCGAGTTCAGCGAATCCCTGCTCAAGGGACACGGATGGTTTCCAGTTCAAGAGTTTGCGCGTTTGAGAAATATCAAACCAGTGTGCGGTTCCCAGCTGTTCCACGAGAAAGGACGTGAGAGGGGGTTCAGTCTCCCGAGAGACCCATGCCTTCTCAACAGCATGGCCCGCAGCCAGCGCAGCCCGAAAGCTGATGGAACGAGTTGGAGGCGCAACACCCGCTGCCAAACATATGCGGTCGAGCAGCTCACGGACCGTTCTCGGCTCACCGTTGCTCACCATCAAGGCAATCCCCGATGCTGCCCGCGTACTCTCCGCGGCCACGACAAATGCCTCAGCAGCATTGGTGATGTAGGTCGTGTCAATCAGAGAAAACCCCCCACCGATCAGGAAAAGCCTTCCCGCCTGAGCGCGTTGCACGATTCGGCCAATAAGTTGGGTGTCACCGGGACCCCAAACCAAATGCGGGCGCAATGCAACCGTCGACAACTCGGCACTGTCTGCCGCCAAGACTTCCAGCTCAGCAATGGCTTTAGTCTTGCTGTACCAACCGCGCACCTGGTCGGGTTTGGCCACGGTCGCCCCTACGCCCATCAGCGAACTGCCCACATGGGCCACCGATGGAGACGACGCAAAGACGAAGCGCGGAATACCTTGCTCGCGCACCGCGGCCAGTAAGCGAGAAGTAGCAACCACATTTGCAGCGCTAAATTGCTCCTGCGTACCAACAATTCCCACTTTCGCCGCCAAATGGATGACTGCGTCAGCACCTGCTAGCCATGAGTAAGAGCATTCCGGGTCAGTTAAGTCCTGAAGTACCTCGTGCGCCCCTGGTATCGCACTGGGCGTCCTCTGAACCACAACGCACTCATGTCCGCGTGAGAGCAATTGGCGCACAACCGTGGAGCCCAAGAGCCCCCTGCCACCCGTTATGACGATCTTCATGTCGTGGCTCTCACTGAGCACCACTTAGTTTCTTGGACGCCCACTGAGAAATCTTCTCTCGATTTAATTTGGCGTTATGCCTGATATCCATGGGAAGGGACTTTGTGACCAAAACCGCCGCAACTGGAACGCCTGCAACGTTTCGAACAGCATCGTGGAGTTCCAATTCGGACCAATTCTTTTCACACACAACGACCACAACGACAACTTGTGCGCCATCAGGACCCACCCCAACACAAGCAGCTTGGCTGACACCATCAATGATCTCGACTCGTTGTTCAACGGGTACGGGCGTTACAACGCCAATTGATGTACGTACCAAATGAGAGATTCGGCCTTCAACCCAAAGTGAACCATCCGAGTCGAGATGACCTACGTCACCTGTCCGATGCCACTCAGGGAAAAGATCTGCAGACTTAGTCGTGAAATGCAGGTGGTCGTATCCACTGCGCATATGTAGGGCTCGAACAACAATTTCGCCGACGACATCTGGCTGACTTGAAAATTCGGTTGGATCTGAGAGTGGTGCTATACCAATTTCCACTCCAGAAACTGGCATTCCTACTGGGACACCGTGATCACTTTCCGAACTCATAATTTCGTCGAGGGAAATATCCGTTAGAGGCAGTGCCTCAGTCATGCCATATGGAGTGCGAATACTTGCAGTCGGGAACAGCTCAGCAACCTGTAGCAGAAGCGAACGAGGTACCGGCGCACCAGCAGAAAGGACGAGACGCAAGCTCGAGACATCCACATTATGCATGTCTGATTTGGAAGCCGTCCTCACAACATTGGTCAATGCTGCAGGTGATGCCCACAACAGCGTGCCACGAGCCCTGTTGACCGCTTGGACAAGATGGTCATAGGTCAAGGAACTTGGGACACTCGAGTCCATCTCAGGTAGCACGGAGGCAATGCCCAATGCTGGACCAAAAACCACCCACGGCGCGAATGCGGCAACGATCACGTCATTCTCGGTCAAATTGTATTGCCGTGTTAGCACTTTCACGGTCTCGTGAATTTTCGATCGCGTGTATCGAACACCCTTTGCAGGTCCGGTTGAACCTGATGTGAAGACGACGGCACCCAACGAATCACCCGAATGGGCGGTATCTTTGTAGGGTACCGCCCCTCCCCTGATAGTGGACAATTTACTTGTGGTGAGTCGAATTCCTGGGATCTGGAGTGCTCGCATGATGGGCAGCGACTTGGGAATCCCAATGATGTGATCAGGATGCGCTCCCTTGAGAGCACGAATCATCCCGCGCAGCCCCAAACCTGAATCGGCCAAAACTATGCAGGCCCCGATGTTCCAAGCGGCGTAGATCAATGCAATGAGTTCGGGACCGGGTGGTATCAGCAACGCAATTCGATCCCCTGACTTGACCCCCGCTGCAGCCAGGCCCGCACTGAACTCGGCAGTTCTCACGTTCAAGGTAGACCATGTGACGGTGATTGAGTCTGATGATTTTCCCTGAACTACCAATGCCGCCTTGCCGGGAAATTTGCTTGCACTGACTCGCATTTGGGCTGAAAGGTCCACCAACTGCGAGTCGTTCAAATTCACGTTATTGAGTTTTTGCTCGCGGCCCAGGTCAGCGACCCACGAGAGGACATCAGGGAACAAATCTGGTGCATCTTCGCTCACCAAATGAGAGGCACCTTCATAACGGTGAACCTGCGCATGTGGCAGGCGCTCAATGAGGTCACGTAAATAAAGGTCAGAGAAAACAGGATCCTTGGGACCCCAACACAAGAGCACGGGTGTGTTTAATAGCAACTCGATGCCTTGAGCCACGGCATCGAGGGACGACCGCGATGGGTGATCTGGCTCAAACGGGATATCTGCAACAAAATCCTGCACTGATGCCCGACGAGAACTCAATGAATATGGCGCAGCGAAAGCTTTCTGCACACCCTTTGGTATCCGTTTAAAGCTTAATGCCGTTGTTCCTCGAACAAAGATATTTGTCTTCTCAGTCACAGGCGAGAGCAATGCGCGTGCACGTGCGAGCCGAATGATGCCTGGACCCTTAAATGCTTCAGGTTGGTGCACCGCCGTGTTGAGCAGAATGACACCTTCAATCCTGTTGGGATCGCACCTAATTTCATTTTCCACCCAGCCGAGCGAAATTGGACCGCCCCAGTCGTGAGCGATGGAAACAATGGGAGTATCAATGTTCAATGCTCCAACAAAGCGGGTGAGGTCATCGATGCGTTGCGCCAGAATCCGAGGATGTTCCAACCGCTCGGAGTACCCCATGCCCAGTTGATCGAGGGCAATTACTCGAATATCGCTCGGTGCGAGGGCCAGTAAATTTCGCCACAGGTAAGACCATGTTGGATTCCCATGTACACACACAATGGTGAGCCGGGCTGCCTCAGTGCCTGATGCCATGGAATCGAGGAAGTGAAATGAACGCCGGATTCCGTCTGCATCCTCGACGTGAATAAACCTTGACCACGCGGGATCAACACCTGGAAGATCCTCAAATGGGATTGTTGTTGGTGAGTGTGCCACTTACCAATCAATCTCGATGACGGCAGCATTTAACCCTGACCCAATGCCCATGCAGGCGACCCTGTCACCCGAGTGCAGTGAGTCAACAGACTGGGCGAGGGTGAATGGAACAGATGCGGGACCAATATTTCCCTGTGTGGGGAATGTGGTGGGCACCTTTGCAGGGTCAATTCCCAGCGCCGCAATTACCGCCGCATTGTGAACCTGAGACACCTGATGGATGATGTAAAGATCAAGGTCAGACCAAGAAAAAATATCCTGTGATGCATCCCAGGTTTCTTTTGCCAGGGCGACTCCCGCTTCGAGGAGACCACGACTGTCGGTGCGCATGGAATCCAAATCACCCATGCACAATTTATTGTGCTCGGTAGCGGCCCGACTAACACCACCGCGGAATCGATGCCCACCAAATTTTGATGAACTCCCCAGGACCATCGCGGCTCCACCCGAACCAAGTGTCAGTGTGGCAAATTGATCGAGGACATCCTGCTTGGTGGTGCTCGCGGACTTAAGCCGCTCAATTGTGGCTTCCTGCGGGCGCCTGCTTCCTTCGCCGTCGACAACCAATGCGTAATCTATCTGGCCAGAGTCGATCATCATGGATGCAATTTGCATGCCATTGATGAATCCCAAACACGCGTTGCTTAGATCAAAATTGAGACAGCCAGGAGCAAGTCCTAATTGTTCATGTACGTCAACGGCCGCAGACGGTTCTAAACGCTCCCTACAGACCGAGGTGTCGATCAGCAAACCAATGTTCTCCGGGGCAACTCCTGCCTCAGCCATTGCTTTAGCGCCGGCCATTGCTGCTGCATCGGCGAAAGTGACATCTGGTGCCCACCAGCGGCGCTCGGTGATTCCGGCCAATGATTCCAGCATTCCGGGTCGAAGGCCCACTCGCTCATAGGTATCAACCAACTGCTCATCGATTTCAGCGCTTGTAACCACTATGGGTGCTATCGCAGCGGTGACGGACAACACCGAAGTGTCGGTATACGTGAATGTGGCATTTGCGCTCGCGCTGCCGAGTGTGGCATTGCCACTCATAGTGAACCTTTCCGAATGCGTGAACGCCTAGCCTGCCATGACCGGCTCAGTCTGTCTCGTTCAGGTCACAGCCTAGGTTCCGAACAGGATCCCCCAACCCCACGCCCCATGACTTACAGTGGAACCAGCGCCGCGAGGGCACCGAGAACATGAGGAGATCAATGAGCGTTCGACTCCGCACCACCTCCCCTGTCTTGGCAGCGCTCGGCGCCTTCATCCTTGTCACCGTTGGGAGTCTGAATGTTTCGGCAACCCCGGTTGTAGCTCCCTTCGACCAAATTCCACCGGCGCTGCAATCTTTCTACGATCAACCGGTCAATTGGGCTGCGTGCGGTTCTGATTCATGTACCGACATTCGGGTGCCTTTGGACTACCAAGAGCCCGAAGGTGACGTCATCGCGCTGTCAATCAGACGGGTTGGTAGCTCAGATCTACCGGCACTTTTTGTCAACCCGGGTGGTCCTGGGTCCGGTGGCACAGGATTGGCTCAGTATGTCCACGGTGCCATCAGCCCTGATGTCCGAAAAAGTTTTTCTATCGTTGGCTTTGATCCTCGCGGAACAGGTGAGTCCACACCGATCACCTGTATGACGGGTAAACGTGCAAATACTTGGTTGAGAACCGACGCAACGCCAGATACTGCCCAAGAAGTCCGCACATTGATGCGTCGCGCCGCCCAGATATCCCAGGGTTGCCTTGATTTTTCCGGCACTTTGGCTGCTCACATTGGCACCGATGAAACGGTTAAAGACATGGACATTATGCGCGGTGCATTGAAACAGGAAAAACTCAACTGGCTTGGCTTTTCCTATGGCACTTCGCTGGGATCTCGCTACTCCGAATTATTCCCAGAGTCCGTTGGCCGCATGGTTCTTGATGGTGCGGTGGATCCAGCACTTGATGCCATGCAATTGTCACAGGGACAATCGACGGGTTTTCAATTGGCCATCAAGCGATTCAACAAGAAGTATCCTGAAACGGCTAGTTACATCAATAAACTCTTTGGCCAACTTGATCACACCCCAATGCGCACAGAAGGACCGCAAAGGTTGGTACAGAGCGAGGCACAAACCGCGGTTTTCTATTCCATGTACAGCCCATATCTTTGGTCAGATCTCAATAAAGCTCTCAATGCAGCTAAACGTGGAGATGGCACCGCGCTACAGAAAATTTCCTATGAAGCCAACGATCAAACCGCACCTGCAAAATTTGCCACAAACTCATTGTCTGCCTTTTATGCCATCAATTGCTGGGATTTGCCATCAACCCCAAAAGCTCCCGTATTAGCTCGCGCTGCAAAAAAGTGGTCTACCAAGGTGCTCGTGCCTGAGTTGGCGGAATCAATGAGCTGGGGCAACGCCCCGTGCAGCCAATGGTTTGGTCACAGTGGAAACGTCCCTGCCCCTGTCCAAACGACAACCAGTGCCCCAGTCCTCATTATCGGCACCACCTATGACCCGGCAACTCCGCTTGCCTGGGCCAAATCCCTTCACACCCAAATGCCCACGAGTTCGCTGGTGACATTTGTTGGCGATGGGCACACCGCATATCTCAATGGAAATCCATGTGTTGACAATCGTGTGGACAGATTTTTACTCACTGGAGTGGCGGGCACCAACGTGACGTGCAGATCGTGATCTAGCCTTCGTCCTTTTCAGAATCTGAGGCATTTTCCACTTCAGCCAAGAATGCCTCCACTTGAGCGGCAATCTGATCGGCGCTCGGTATGTCAGCATCGGCGAGGCCACCTGCTCCGGCCGTCAGCGCACTGGCAATTTGGTCGTATTGGGCCTCGAGCGCGGTGACAACGGCAGCAAACTCCTGGTTGCCTTCCAATTGTTCAGCAACACTCTCTTGGGTTTGGATTGCCAATTGAGGCAACTCGCCTCTGGGTATAGCAATATCGGGACCTGCCATGAGTCCATCGAGAAGTGCGATGGCGCCTTGCGGGTAATCAAATTGCACGAGATAGTGCGGTATCTGTGCAGTAATTCCCATGGACGAGAGCCCAGACTCCCCCAATTTAAGCTCCAACATTGCACCAACATGCCCTGGTACTTCAATCTCACCGATAACGGATCCTGCGCCAAATAGTTGAGATTTATCGTTACCGTGCACGGTTAGCCCCAATGGGCGGGTGTGCGGCAGCGGCCATGGAATAGCCGAAACCCCAACAGCTTGAGTGACTCCATAATTATGGACTAGTAATTCAACGGCGGACAAAAACCGATTCCACTGGTAATCAGGCTCGGGGCCCGACAGGAACAGGAAGTGCTTGCCATGCGCATCAACAACGTCATGCAATGAGATTCGCGGGATGTCCACAGAAGCGAAGTGATCCACAACGAATTTCATGCGTGGGCGCCGAGCTCGGTAATCCAATAATTCATCGATATCAAAACTGGCAATCAACGTGTGGTCACAAGACTCGAGTATGTGCTCGCCAAGAAGGCGAACCGCTCCACCTGCATCAACAAAGCCGTTAAAAGCATGAACCAAAATTGGTGGAGTGCTGAAAGTGACGTCGTTGTGCTTCACGATCAACTCAGCTGGATCTCGCATCTCACTTCCCGCCTCTTTACTCGTTCACACAACTCTTCATGAAATCTACTGCCTCTAGCAGTAAACCATGATCGTTCAACAAATGCCCACTCACGCGGATATGTCTTCGCGGAAGGCGAAATTCTCTCGAATGACTACGAGGATTCCTCGGCTTTCTTCGCCGTCGCTTTCTTGGACGCCGTCTTTTTGGCTATCCCTTTCTTGGACGCCGCCTTCTTGGCAGTCGCCGTTTTCGCAGCGGCCTTCTTCGGCTTTGTTGGCTCTGCCTGCTCGTCCTGCTGGACGTCACTGGCGCGATTTATATTGGTCTGGTCACCACTGGTCGCGAAAACCCATGGATCAGCGGCAAGGACGCCGGCTCGTTCAACCTCTTTGCGTTTCCACCAGAAGAAACCAGCAACCGCCGTGGAAAGCAAAAATCCGAGGGCCACAACCTTCTTCGTGCTCTTCATGGGCCCAACGTAACAGTGAGTGCCCTACTCAGTCATCTTTTTGATTGTCCTTGAGGTATTTCATGAACTCTGACTTGACCTGCGGGCCTGTAAGAAAACGCTCCTGCTCGGCGGGATCCAAGGTGAGGACAAACTCGCAAACCTTTGCCCAGGCGATTCCGATTGCACGTGTCAACGCACCCGCAACCGCGGCCGAAATTGCCGCTCCTGCTAGCTGTCCACCCGGCACGAACCGAAGTGCTTGTGTCACGGCATAGCGCCCCGCCTGGGTAGCACCCCCGGTAAGAATGGCGCTCCCAGCAATGCTGAGCGCCCGCGAACGCGAATGGGACAGGCCATAGATAGCACTAATCCTGGCGATCATGGAAATTTGATTGGGGACTAGTAGAGCTGCATCCGCGATTGGGATGGGAACTGCGCCGATTCCACTCGCCACGAGCGCCGCCTGCTTAATGACCGCGGCGGCGGAATCTTTTTTTCGATGCACATCCACTCGCTGAGCAGCAGTAAGAGCATTCGATACCGCTTCGGGGACCACCTCAAAGGTTGCATCGATAAGTTCTTTCAAGCCAAATGCGATTGTTCCTGTAAACGAATCTGACAGTGCATTAGTCGCAAAAACCTCATTACCTGGGGTCAATTTAAGGCTCTGGATGTACTCCATGAATTCGATTGCCTCAGGATGAACGGTGAGCTCACCTTGTTCCATGTGCGCAGGAACCTGAGACATCACCATGACGACCGGCAGACCCATTTCCTGGATTGCGTTCACAAAACTGATTTGTGCGGACTCGAATCGTCGATCCGACCAACGAATTAAGTACCAAACTGCATGAATTCGTTGGTCCATAGGATCTTTCGACTGACGGGCAACAATTTTTTCGAGGCCTGCCAGAATCGCATTTCCAGATGTACCTGTTTCAAATCCTTCGGAATCATAAATCCCAAGAAAGCCACCCGAGTGCTTGTGATAGTTCAAACCTTTCGTGATTGGAGTTCCAATCCCAGTTTTCGCTACGTTTTCGCCAAAGACCGCATTGATCAGGGTTGATTTTCCGCTCCCTGTCTTGCCAAAAACTGCCAAATTGAAACAGCCCAGCGACTGGTACGCATCAGTGAATTCCTTGTCAAAGAGTCGAGAAACACCCGCGGCATCCAATACCCCTTCAACGCCGTGCGGATCGTGTGATGAAGCCGACGCCGAATCCTTGTCACTCACGCTAAGACTTTACCGCTCGTCGGATTCCAAGGCCTCGGGTTATGGTGGTCTCTATGGCACGCCAAGCATCCACCACCAAGAAAATCAGCTCGGTCGTGATTATTGGGCTCGTCCTCGGCGTTGTTGTTGGCGTGCTTTATGCCGCATCTACCTACCTCCCCCAGTCGGTCCGAGAGAACGTTCTCGGCGCTCCCGTGAACGTTCCAGCCGAATATGCAAATGTGATCAAAGAAGCATCCGCCCGATGCCCTGTCGTGCCTCTCAACGTTTTTGCGGCTCAACTCCATGCGGAAAGTGGGTGGGATCCGAATGCGAAAAGCCCTGCCGGGGCCCGTGGGATTGCGCAATTTATGCCCAAAGTCTGGAAACAATATGCAATCGACGGGGATGGAGACGGTGAGATAGATGTGTGGAATCCCATTGATGCCATTCACAGTGCCGCTGAACTTAACTGCCTCAATCGCAAATTGGTGTCCGAGGTTTCAGGCAAACGGATTCAAAACATTCTTGCCGCATACAACGCAGGCTTTGGCGCCGTGCGAAAATACGACGGTATCCCTCCCTACCCGGAGACCGAAAAATATGTTCGCAAGATTCTGGACAACAGCTCCACCTTGCAATGGCCATAGGCCTCACATGGATTACTTAATCACCACAATGGATTGAAGGTTCTCCGCCACGAGCCTGCCATCGGCTGTCCATAGCCGTCGAAGTTCACTTGTAAAACCATCAAATGCTGAACTAATGGTTGCTTCATGCAAGAGAGGCGCTCGCTCTCCGTTCACGCTTTCAATGGTTTCAGCATCGATGAGCAAGTGCGCACTAAAAGCGACGGTTGCCATGGGTCGCATCTCTTTCATGATCGAATATGACACTGGCCACCAAGCATCGATGATCCCCAAGAGTTCGGCTGCGGTCCAATGACTTCCGGGCTTGGTTGTTGAGGGAATCCTGACCCACCCGAGGGCCGTGTCCGATTCACCCATCGTGGGCAGCGGCGAGATTGGGCGGTACTCGAGCCGTTGAGTGAAAGTCGGTGCCACTGGTGGGCCGAGGGGAATGATCATGCACTCATCGGCTCTAGCCACCGCTGGCATCACTGCGGATCCCCAGTCACCAAGCGGCGGTGTGATCTCGACATTCCTGTGCGATCCCGTGATGATCTGAGCTCGAGCAACGCTGCCCAGATTCGCGCTCTCGCCTTGGACAACATTCGGTGAAATATCAACTTCCCACGTTGACATAGCAGAACCCTCGCGTAGGCACGTGGCAGTCATTGTGTAATCCCCCACCACGACGGGCTCGAGAATTTGTGCCGAAATCGTGCGTAGGACTCGGTCAGTGCTTTCATGTGCAGCCACAATCTCAGCCATGGCCGTTATGGTCAAACCACCCCACGCACCACGACCCTGTTGCCATCCGTCGGCAACGGACCATTGTTCCGTGATGTGTGTGAGGCTCATGGCTGCTTTCCAATAAAGGCCATGGATCTAGGCACTGGCTGGCTTTGCGTCAGCCAACGAGCCCGTTCCTGCATTCGTATCGGTGTCAACCACGCCAGTTCCCGAACCTAATGCCGATTTCTTGATCCACTTTGACCATGGAATATTCCACAGACCACCCGGACCGTTCCATGGTTCAACAATTTCGCCACCCGTGTTGGTGTAGAGGACAACATCACCCGGAATTGTCTTGTTAAAGATCCATTCGGCATCTTGTTGAAACATGTTCGTGCATCCGTGCGAACCGTTGTAACGACCAATTCGACCGTAGGCCCATGGGGCCGAATGAATGAATTCACCCGTAGGCGTGAGTCGGGTGTTCCACTTGGCATCTAGTTCGTATTGGTCCTCAGGATCGGTCAAGCCCAGTGATTCACTCAGGTAGGTCTTATCTTCTTCTTTTGCCGTACTGATCACCTTTGTGCCATTACGAGTTTCCCATTCATTCTTTCCAAGTGAAACCTTGAAAGTTTTGACTTTCTTACCGTCAATATAAACTTTCATTTGGGTTGTTCGACCATCGACCGTTGCGACCAGCTTGCGTGCGGTGCGGAATTGGAATGTGGTGTTGAGTTTCTTGGAGCCAATTAACCAGGTCTTGCCGGACTTTCCGAGTACCGCGCGATCCAATGTGGACACAATGCGAATGATGGATCTTCCCGGCCAATAATCCTTGGGCCTGAACACTGCAGAACGCTCACTCACCCACCCCCATGCACCGGGGATGGCGCGTACTTTTCCATTGGGCAGTTGGGCCGAAACATAAAGATGATTCTCAACAACTGCTTTATCAGGGATGTCTCTACCAAACGTGATTTTAGGCAGAGTCCCAACCCCAAGTGCGACCTTGGTGCCGTCGACACCAAGAGAGTTGCTCGCAGCATTGAACCTTGCTCCAACCCATGCCCGCGGACTCGGCAAATTTTTGGGTTTATCTGAATCCGTTCCACTTGGCTGTTGCGTTGTACCAACAACAGGGCCGGTGGCAACACTTGAGGCCACAACGGTAAACGAACTAGGCACAAATTCCTGCTGCAACGAGGCACGTAGATATACCCCGTAGCTTCGGGAGGGTTGCAGGCTCACCAGAGTGCACGTGGCCTGAGCGGCAGCAATCTCTTCAACCGAAGGATCTGGGCACGGCCACCACGTTTGGTTATCGATTGAAACTTCATAGATATTTTTGCCAGGTACCGTCGCAGAGGCAACTTCGACGACAGGGAAGGGTAAATATGTCACTACCAACGTTGTTGAAGTTGCTCCCGGTAAGACTGACACGATGTTCGGACTAGGTACCGTGATCTGCGATTTTTGTGCAGCTCTTGATGGGGAAATAAACAGACTTGAGAAGCCAATGGACAAGACGCTGGCAACTGCGATTGATCGCGCCAGTTTCCGCATGTATTTCAACTCCAAGTTCGTGTGTAACATTTGATGGCCTGATTTAACGGCTCGTAAACCCCGTTAGTCCAAGGATAAGCATGTCGGCCCGGTAAACACTAATCGCGCTCCCTAGTTTTGAAGCTACCAGGGAACAATCGCGCGGTCCTCCCAGAGCAGTCCGGTGAGCGCAGCGTCCGAACCGTTCACCTGCGTGTGACGCTGGGCAAGGTCACTTGTGGCGAGCCAGACGATCGTTTCGGCTCCTTCCTGGGCCGAGCGGGCTGCATCAGGACCTCCCATGTTGGTCCGACAGTGATTCGGGCACATGGCATCCACCAGAACCCCGCGCTCACCCCAATTCGTTTCCGCCGCGAAATTTCGAGTGAGCGCATTGAGCCCGGCTTTACTCACCCGATACGGCGCTAATCCGCCCGAGGTGCCCGGACCTGAGAACCTGCCCAAGCAGGCCGAAACTGATACGACCCGCCCATCCCTTCGGGAGACCATGCCCGAGGTAAAGAGCCTGATCGCATTGAAGGCCCCGTCGAGATTAGTTGACATCACCCGTGACCACTCCTCACTGGTGGTCCGCAAGGTTTTTGACATGCGCGCGCTCATCACACCTGCCGAGATCACGAGAACATCGGGTTCAGCCAGTGGCCCCAGGCGAGACGCTAGTTCATTCATTTCCTGTGCATCGCCAACGTTGGCACCATCTCCCACAGCATCGATGTTCATTTCCTGCAATTGCCCAGCAGCGGCCATGCCTGACTCCCTTGTGTGGCCAAGCAAAACAACCGTGTAACCCAATTCTCCGAGTGCGACGCCTGCCGCAAACCCAATGCCCTGGGAGCCCCCTGTGATCAAGACCGACTTGTTATTCATGACCCAACCCTCTCGCATGAATTGCACACCTGCACCCTCATAATTGCTCCACGAGTAAAAGCCCTAGGCTTAAGTCGCAATTAGGTCGCCTGTGAGAGGAAAAAACGTGGCGCTTCAGCCTCCCGACCAATTTGGCCCAAACGACTGGCTAGTCGATGAGCTCTACCAGCAATTTCTCGAGGATAAAAACTCCGTTGACCCCGCCTGGTGGGAATTCTTTGCCGACTTCACCCCACTCGACAATGCAGTGCTGCCGGGACAGGCAGTACTGCCTGAATCAGCCGCGCCATCCACACCGACAACTGCACCAACGCCTGTACTGACACCGGCTCCAGCAGCAAAAACCGTCACAACCGCTCCTGCTCCAGAACCTTCGACATACGTGCAGAAGCTGAAAGGCCCTGCAGCGCGAGTTGTGACCAACATGGAAGAGAGCCTGACCGTTCCAACGGCCACCAGCGTGCGCTCTGTTCCCGTCAAACTCTTATTCGACAACCGCACGGTGATCAATAACCATCTGGCCCGCGGACGCGGAGGCAAGGTCTCTTTCACACACATGATTGGCTACGCCGTCATTCAGGCCATCAAGGCCCTGCCAGAGATGAATTATTCCTATACCGAACTTGATGGTAAGCCCGCCATTTCACGCAATCCCGAGATCAACTTTGGGCTCGCAATTGACCTTGCCAAACCCGATGGTTCTCGTCAGTTGTTGGTGCCCAATATCAAGGGCGCACAAACTATGGATTTCGCCGGTTTCTGGGCAACCTATGAAGACATTGTGCGTCGAGCACGAAATAACAAGTTGACGGTTGAAGATTTCTCTGACACGACAGTGAGTTTGACCAATCCGGGAACCATCGGCACCAATCACTCTGTTCCACGCCTCGTGGTGGGTCAAGGGTGCATTGTTGGTGTGGGCTCCATGGAGTACCCAGCCCAATGGCAAGGTGCTTCTGAAGAAAATATTGTGCGCAATGCAGTCTCAAAGATTCTCACGCTCACCTCTACGTATGACCATCGAATTATTCAGGGCGCTCAGTCAGGTGAGTTCCTGAAAAAAGTGCATGCGCTGATACTGGGCGCAGACCATTTTTACGACAACATTTTCCGCGACCTGCGCATACCCTATGAACCCATTCGCTGGGCTCAAGATATTTCTGCGAGCCACGAAACCGATCTTGATAAGAACGTGCGGGTCCAAGAGGTCATCCACGCATACCGTGTTCGTGGCCACCTGATGGCTGATACCGATCCGCTGGAATATCACCAGCGTATGCACCCTGATCTCGATGTTCTGTCACACGGTCTCACCCTCTGGGATCTCGATCGCGAGTTCGCGACCGGTGGTTTTGGGGGCAAGCCGCTCATGAAATTGCGTGAGATTCTTGGTGTCCTGAGGGACTCATACACGCGTACGGTCGGTATCGAGTACATGCATATTCAGGATCCCGTAGAACGTAAATGGATCCAAGATCGTGTGGAAATCCCCCACGTCAAACCAAATCCTGCTGATCAACTTCGTGTACTCCGCAAACTGAATGAAGCGGAGGCACTCGAGTCATTCCTTCAGACCAAGTACGTTGGGCAAAAGAGATTCTCACTCGAAGGCTCAGAGTCTTTGATCCCCATGCTGGATGAAATCCTGGCCCAATCCGCTGACAATGAAATCCTCGAAGTTGCAATTGGTATGCCGCACCGCGGGCGCCTGAACGTATTAGCCAATATCGCTGGCAAATCCTTTGGGCAAATTTTCCGTGAGTTTGAGGGTGAGTACGCAGAGAACTCGGTACAAGGTTCGGGCGACGTCAAATACCACCTCGGCACGACAGGTTCTTATGTCTCGGCAGATGGTGCGTACACATCGGTCTACCTCGCGGCAAACCCCTCGCACCTTGAAGCAGTCAACCCAGTACTTGAAGGAATCGTTCGCGCCAAACAGGATCTACTCCCAGAAGAATTACGACACGACATTCTGCCGGTGTTGATCCACGGCGATGCTGCATTTGCGGGTCAGGGTGTTGTTGCGGAAACTCTTCAACTTTCTCAACTGCAGGGATACCGCACTGGCGGAACAGTCCATATTGTGGTGAATAACCAGGTTGGATTCACCACGTCGCCCCGATACAGCCGTTCTTCGGTCTACCCGACTGACGTGGCGCGCATGGTGCAAGCACCTATCTTCCATGTTAATGGGGATGATCCCGAAGCAGTTATTTATGTCTCTCAATTAGCTTTTGATTTCCGTCAGGCGTTTAACAAGGATGTCATCATTGACCTAGTGTGCTACCGGCGTCGCGGTCACAATGAAGCTGATGATCCTTCACTAACACAACCGCTCATGTACTCGATCATTGATAACAAGCGGTCCGTGCGCAAGCACTACACCGAATCCCTTATTGGCCGCGGTGACATTACAGTCGAAGAGGCTGAAGAAGCGCTGAAACATTTCCAGGAACAACTAGAGCGTGTGTTCCAAGAAACAAGAGTCGATGAACCCGAAGACGACTTCAGCAAACGCACCAGAGACATCATTGAGACTGGTCAGTTAGAACTGGTGCCACAAAGCCCGAGTGCTGATGTCGATACGAGCATTACGCAGGATCAAATTGACACCATTATTCACTCGCAACTGACCTTGCCAGAGGGTTTCAATGTTCATCCGCGACTGGCTCCTCAGTTGCAGCGCCGCAAACAGATGGTCTCTGATAACACCATCGACTGGGGAATGGCGGAGGCCATGGCCGTTGGTTCACTCCTCATGGAGGGGCGCACGGTGCGCTTGGCCGGCCAAGATTCACGTCGTGGAACGTTCGGCCACCGTCACATGGTTATCGTGGACAAAGAGACCGGCTGGCAGTACAAACCGCTCAAGCAGTGCTACCGCGATGGAGCAAAAC